>QIKU01000130.1 GCA_003232015.1 Gammaproteobacteria bacterium | reverse complement strand
AATGAAGCCAGTGTGCTGGTCGGGGATTTCCTCTATTCCCGTGCTTTTCAGATGATGGTGGGGGTCGGCAATATGCAGATCATGTCCATTTTAGCCAATGCCACCAACACCATTGCCGAAGGTGAAGTGCAGCAACTACTCAATGTGCATGATCCGGAAACCACCGAGCAACGCTATTTAGACGTTATTCACAATAAAACGGCCAAATTATTTGAATCGGCCTCCGAACTTGCCGCCATTTTGGGTCAGCAAGACCCAGAGGCACAGCAGGCCATGGCCAGGTACGGTATGCATCTTGGCACTGCCTTCCAGCTAATTGACGATGTACTCGACTACAGCGCCTCCAGCGAAGAAATGGGCAAAAATATTGGCGACGACCTCGCCGAAGGCAAACCCACCCTGCCGCTTATTTACACCATTCAAAATGGTACAAAAGAACAAGCCAATATTGTGCGTAAAGCCATTGAAGAAAATGGGCTGGACTATATCGATGCCGTCACCGAGGCTATTCAGGCCACCGGCGCTATTGACTACACTGCTGATTGTGCGGAAAAAGAGTCACAACTGTCGATAGAGGCATTAGAAAATGTGGCTGACTCAGAGTATAAGATGGCGTTGATTGATCTAGCCAAGTTTGCGGTGCATCGGAAATTTTAAACAAATATTAACCACTTTGTGGGGCAGGCTCTGCCGTTGTGGTTAAAGGTTGTCTACAGCCGCCGTTTAATAATATCCGCCACCCGAAACGCATTTGCATAAATCGTCCAGGTATACGGCACACTGCCACCGGTTGGCATAAAGCTACCATCGGTCACATATAAATTATCTGCATCATGTGCCTGACAATCGGCGTTTAGTACCGATGTTTTCGGGTCGTCACCAAAGCGGCAACCCCCGGCCATTAAATTGGCTGGCGGTGAGCCACTCACACTGCCGCTGATATTTCTTGCATTCATTTGCTTTAGAACAGTTTCAGCTTTATTAACCAGGTAATTTCCCACCACTAAATCGTGATCGTGATAACCGACCCGTACTTTAGCAACGGCTGAGCCCCACTTGTCTTTTACAGTCGAGTCCAGTGACACAAAGCAGTCATCGGTGGGTAACCAGTCATTAAAGACTTCAAAACGAAAGCGTTGTTTCTCTGTAAAGGCAGCATGTACTTTTTGTTTTAATGGCTCACCCCAGATTAATTTATCATTATCATCCCACTTCATCGAGTCGGCTCTCGTAGTCGGGTTAGGATGGCTTAACAAAAAATCTATTGTGCCACCTTTAAGCTTTCCTTTAAACTTTTTGTCGTTAATAACATACCAGTCCTGCAGGCCACGATTAATAAACGGCCCACGTACTTTAAACTCATCGGCCTGTTTTGGCGACAGATCATCATAATAAAATTCGCCGGTACCAGAACCACCAGCAGAAAAAAGTAAATTTTTTCCAACTTGCGCGTGGTTGTTTGCCAAACCATCGTGGTGTTTTTCGCCTGCAGAGGAAAGCAACAAACGGGCTGTTTCTACCGCCTGACAGGCCACGACAAAAACCGTTGCTGATATTTTTTGTTTTTTATTATCTGCATCAAAATAATTTGCCTGTGTAACTTTACCTTTTGCATTGCTTTCAAGTTGATACACCTTTGCATATGGAATGATTTTACATTTCCCTGTCACAACCGCTTCATCCAGCAATGCAGCTCTGCCACTGCCTTTCGCACCGGTTGAGCAACCATAACTGCCACAATAACCCGAATACGCACAACCACCACGGTTCCCAACAGCAAACGGTAAAATCGCACGCGGTGTTTGCAATGACTGGTAGTCGAGTATTTTGCAGGCCGTATCAAAATAACCGGAAATAGGATGTTCGACTGTGGGAGGGTAAGGGAAATCTTTTGTGGAGCGCGGCTCGGCAAAGGCATGATTAATCACATGCCCCGACACGCCGACCAATCTTTCAACCTGCTCGTAGTAAGGTTCCAATACGTCATATTGAATTGGCCAATCCACGACGTTAGCACCTTCTATATCGCCAAACTCGGAGCGTAAATGAAAATCAACAGGCTTTAGCCGGTAAAAATAGCCACTCATAAAGTTGGACGAACCACCCACACAATTACCGTTCCAGAAACTCCAGCCCGATTCAGAGGTCGCTTCTGCCGCCCAGTTATACTTGCCGTCATCACCCTTGCCAGCATAATCTTCTATAACATGCTGCTCATCTTTAAGTGCTGGTGTATAGACATCACGGCGACAACAGGCCAGTTCATCTTTGTAAAAATCTTTTTCCATAAACCAGGGGCCTTTTTCAAGCACAACAACCGAAAAACCGGCCTTCGCTAACGTATAAGCGACCGGGCTGGCACCGGCACCACTACCCACAATACAAACGTCAAAATCCTTCATTTTATACCACCGGTTTTTTTCGCTAATAGCCAGTATTTTTTATCCGCAGGTGGGCGGGGAAAACCGGCCTGATGTTCAAGCCACTGCCAGCCAGTCTTATTAGTATTACCACCATAAACAGGATCACTCAGCAAGGCTTCAAAAATATAATTTAATAACATTGATAACCAGTTTTCACCGGCTGTGCTTGCCGCTATTTTTTTTAAAACCCGTTCACGATCGACCTTGTTTAATTTTATAAAAGAACGACCAACCATATTATTGGCGACACCATCCAGCCAGCTAACACCTTTTATTATAAAATCACCTTCATCACTGTCAGCATCCGGTGTATTCAGCATCACCTGTAAATACTCAAGCGCATGAATGTCACTCGCACCCGGTGAGGCCTCCTCACCAGTTACTCGAGGAAATAAATGTTCCTGCACCGCAGCTACCGTTAACCACGGTTCTGATAAGGCCGGATTACTACCAACCTTAGTCTGAGCTTTAACAGACACTAACCCTGCTGCCACAAACCCGCCCATCAAGGCGACACTCTGTCCTAAAAACACACGCCGCAACTGGCGTTGTTGCTGTTGCTGCAAAATAGACTCAGGGATTTCTGCATCCCATTCCGCCAGCATCTTTTTAATATTTGTAGTGGTTGTTTTAATTTTTCTCATCTGCCATTATCTTGATTATCTGGTATTTTTAGCTGCCATCTTTTAAGAAAAGCCATAAATTTCTGTTTGGAATATTTTAAATTGGCAAGAAATTCGCCAGTGTCCTGAGAATGAACCACCTTACCGTCCATATCTGCCACATACATATGAGGATAGCCTAAATTTTTAGGGAAAGAAGATAAAAACTTCTCATTGGAATTTTCAGCACTGACATTCACTTTTAGAACCACAAAGGTTTGGTATAAAGCCTGTTCAATCTGCTTGTCACTTTTTATAAATCTGTCCAGCAGATGACACCATTTGCACCAGTCACCCCCTACTTCAATTAAAATCCGGCGCTGGGTTGCCTTTGCCAACGCAATCGCAGCCCGACCATCGATAAATGGATCACGAGCAGGATCATAATGTGTACTGTAAGAAGGATAGTTTATTTTTTCTGCGGCACCGACTTGTTCTATTGCCACGCCCATCCAGATGAATAAAACAACCACTGCAGTGCTGGTTTTTAGCTTAACTGTCTTAATTATTGGCATAACTGTCTTAATTATTAGCATAGTGAAATAGACAACCATTGTGGCAATTAATTCTAATTTTTACGCTGTTATAGTACACTTTATTGTCCTGAAAAATATAGATTGAGAAACCTGAATGAAAATTGGCACCCCCCTTTCAAAAACAGCGACTAAAGTGATGTTACTCGGCTGTGGCGAACTTGGCAAAGAAGTTATTATCGCACTACAGCGCTTAGGTATTGAAGTTATTGGTGTTGATCGTTATAAAAATGCACCTGGCCATCAGGTGGCGCATCGTGCTTACGTAATTGACATGACCAACGCAGCCGAATTAAAAGCGCTGATCAAAAAGGAAAAGCCCGACCTGGTGGTACCCGAAATTGAAGCCATTGCAACCGATATGCTAGCTGAAATTGAAGCCGAAAAAATAGCAACGATTATTCCTACGGCTCGCGCGACACAACTGACTATGAACCGTGAAGGTATTCGCTGCCTTGCGGCAGAAGAACTCAATATTGCCACATCAAAGTATGCCTTTGCCGAATCGCTCGATGAGCTCAAAGCCGCCATTGATAATGGTATTGGTTTCCCCTGCATTGTAAAACCGGTGATGTCATCATCCGGCAAAGGCCAGTCCACTATTAATAACACAGATGATATTCAAGTTGCCTGGGACTACGCCATCAGTGGTGCGCGTGTTGCAACGACCCGCATTATAGTTGAAGAAAAAATTAATTTCGATTATGAAATCACCCTGCTAACCGTTCGCGCACTGAATGAAAAAGGCGAAGTGGATACTTATTTCTGTGAGCCTATCGGTCATATCCAGCAACAGGGCGATTATGTTGAAAGCTGGCAGCCACAGCAAATGCACACCGCCACTTTAGAAAAAGCGCAGCATATCGCAAAAACGGTGACTAACAATTTAGGCGGCAGAGGTTTGTTTGGTGTTGAATTATTTATAAAAGGTGATGACGTTTATTTTAGTGAAGTCAGCCCGCGTCCACACGATACCGGCATGGTTACCATGACCACTCAATACCAGAATGAATTTGAACTGCATGCCCGTGCAATTTTAGGTTTGCCTGTATCAACGGCATTACGCACGGCAGGTGCCAGTGCGGTAATTTATGGTGGTATGGATAAAACAGGTATTGAATTTAGAAACATAGAAAAAGCCCTTGCTGTTCCACAAACCGATATTCGTTTGTTTGGTAAGCCAGAAGCCTTTCTTAAACGCCGTATGGGGGTTGCGTTGGCTTATGCTGATAGCACGGATGCAGCACGTGAGCGCGCTAAAAAAGCAGCGGGGTTGGTTAAACCACAGGGTGAGTGACAATTCATCTTGTTTGTTGCTTTACAACGATGGGTTACGCTATCGCTGCACCCCCATCCTACAACCCTATGTTTATCCTTATATTATACATTTCAATAATAATTTTATTTATTCACAACACGTTGCTGTTCAGTAAAGGCAGCCATACTATCGGTTACCCGTTGCACCAGACCTAACGCTGCTTGCTGCTCGGCTATTGTTATAGCCTGCTGATAACAGTCTAGCGCATGCGGCGGATCGTCTTTATTTAATAGCTCTGCTTTTAAACGTAATAATTCGGCATGCCAGAAGACTTCACCTGTTTCCTCTACCGCTTGCAAACCGTTGGCTACAATTTCCAGACCTTCTTCTGTATTGCCTTCACGCAAACAAATACTGGTATCAATCGCTATTTGTAACGTCTGGCCTAAACGCGCACCAGGTTCTTTATAGGCGTGAAAACCATTTTTAATCAGGCTATGGCCACGTTTAATTTCTTCCATATCATCAGCTTGTGCAAGTGCCCAACCTAACAACAGTTTACCTTTATGTATCCAGAAAAAAGCGTGCTCTTCAGAAAGGTCGATTTCTTCCTGTGCATAAATTTTTGTTTTCTCCGGCTTATCCTGCATATAGCTTAACCATGCGGAAAAGTTAAGCGCATAGGCAAGGCTGAAAGGATGATCCAGTTCCCTGGCTAATTGAATCGCTTGTTTTGAATATTGCTCTGCTTGCTCGGCATTACCTAACAACCAGCTATTTAATGCTGCAAAGGCTAAATTGCAAACACTGGCGTCCTGGCCACTTTTATAGGTAAAGGAACGATCTCTCGATTTACTGTCGAGTTCCAGTACTTTTTCAATATGCCGCATCGCAAGTTGTGGCTGACCCATAAAATAATTAATTAAACCTAAAGCCTGATGAGATTCAATTTGCATTGACTCATCCTGCAACTTGTCGGCTATATCAAGCATTTGTGTGGCAGCATCGAGTGCGTCTAAAAATTCGGAACGTACTACAGAGAAAGCATAAAAGCCCCACAATACCGGGAATAAGTCTTCACCTACACCAACGGTTTTACATAATTCATGCGCACGTTTATAGGCATTTTCAACTTCCGGTGCGGCATACCCTTTGGTTGCGGTTAATACCGGCCCCAATGTCATTTGTAAATACAGCTCGCGGCGACGATTACGTTCTGAATCGGAAACATGCTGTAATAAATTTAAGCCTTGTTTGGCATGTTCAATGGCTTCTACACTGGCCGATTGTTCAAGTGCATGTGAACCCGCCTTAATCCACCAGTCAAGTGCCGTTTCATAATTTGCAGCGGCAGTAAAGTGGTGCGCAATTTGTTCCGGTCGATTTTCAGCGATAGTTGCATACTCATCAATTAGCACTGAGGCAATGCGTTGATGTAGCTTTTGCTTATGAGACTTCAATAATGATGAAGCGGCGGCATCTTGAATAAGGGCATGTTTAAATATAAAGTCAGCATTGGGGGGCAAGCCACGTCGATAGAGTAACTCCGCATCCACTAGATCCTGCAAAGCCGCATCCAGTTCGTCCTGCCCTTTAGATATTACCGAACGCAGCAGTTTATAACTAAACTCACGGCCTAATGCTGCACCAAGTTGGGCAACTTCTTTTGCAGCGCCCATACTATCGAGCCGCGCGGTTAATGAGTCCTGCAAGGTTGCGGGAATGGATTGTTCTAAAATTAAGTTCTCTGATACCGTATCATTGAGTACAAACTTATTGCCTACAAAACGTAACAAGTCAGACTCAAGCAACATTTTGGTGAGCTCTTCAACAAACAGGGGGATGCCGTCTGTTTTATTAACAATGTGGTCAATAATTTCTGTTGGTAATGCTTTGTTATTGGTAAGAGACAATAGCATGGACTCAATATCAACTTGCTCCAGATTATCGACATGCAAAATATTAAGTGAGTCTGATTCAGTCCATGGAATATCAAAATTAGGCCGACAGGTAAAAACTGCAAAAATATTATGCCTGGGCACAACATCAATTAGATTATTCAGCAATTCAAGAGTTGAAGGATCAACCCAGTGCAAATCTTCAACAATCAATAGCATGGGTAATTGCTGCGATGCTCGAACCAGCAATTCAGTGACCAGCTCAATCATGCGTATTTTACGTTTTTGTGGAGAGATAATAATTTCCTTATCCCTCGCACTTAATGGCAAGCCTAAGAATGTTGCAAACAATGGGAAAGCTTCTTCAACGTCGAACTGATCCCGCTCCAGAAAACTACGCAGTTTATTGCGTTTTTCATCTACAGACAGGCTGGAGGTTAAACCAATAATGCGCTGTAACACGTTTATAATAGGGCTAAAGGTACTGGCTTCACCATAAGCATGACAGCGCGCCACAACAAGCTGGTATTCGTCACTGTTTAGTTCGTCACGGCAGGCTTTCAGTAAACGGGACTTGCCTATCCCTGCATCACCATTCACGATGGCAATACAACCCTGCCCTTGTACCGACTTGTCCCAGAGTCCTAATAATTTTTTAAGCTCATGCTCACGGCCAATAATTCTTGAACTGGTTTTACCACTGGCATCAATAATATTATTTTTATTATCAATACTTTCAATCACCTGATAAGCCGTTACTGCTTCGGCAATGCCTTTAATCTGTAATTTTCCCTTTGGATTAAAATTAAAGTCGTCTTTAATCAGTTGATAACTGGCATCACTGATGAGTATTTGATTGCTACCTGCAAGCGACTGTAAACGTGCAGCGACATTGGGCGTTTTCCCCAGGGCTAAATGCTCTTTTTTAACCCCGGAGCCCAGCTCACTGGTAACCACCAGGCCGGTATTAATACCGATACGCACCGCCAGCGTGTGATTTTTAGGTAAGGTGAAAGCACGGTTTAGTGCCTTAATGGCATTAATCATTTCAAGTGCACTGACGGCAGCACGGCGTGCATCATCTTCATGTGCATGAGGAAAACCAAAATAAACCAGTAAGCCGTCTCCCAGAAACTGGGCAATATGGCCATCGTAACGATGCACTATCTCGCCACAGGCTTTTTGATAGTGGTGGATAACTTCACGTAAATCTTCCGGGTCAAGGTAGTCCGAAAGTTGAGTTGAGTCCACTAAATCGCAAAACATAACCGTTAACTGACGACGTTCAGCTATATTGCCATCGAGTGTTTCAATAGAGGTGTTTCCAGACGCTGGAATTTGCCTGGAAGAGCTAAAACGCATATCAAATTTTGCGCCACATTCGCCACAAAACTTAAATTTGCCGGGGCTTTCAAATCCACATGAAGGGCAAGTCACTTTCATTCATTAACCATTTTGACTGTTAATTTTTATGGCGAACTTGATCGATTAAAACACCATATAATATTGATGGCATTAGACTCGCAGGGGAACGGTTCGCTTTGCTGAATATACTTAATAATATAAGAATAGTATACGTAATGTGCAATTTCTGGTCATTTTTTGTACATATAAATGAAGTGTGAACCACTATAACGGGCAGCATAAGCCCGTGTCCGCGACTCCCAAATTTAGATTATCGGGAAAATCAGGGCGTACACACATAGGGACGTTGAAGCAAGACTTACTCAACTGCCTGACTACGAAGGTAATCTTCATAAGTACCACTAAAGTTAACCAGCCCATCATTTTTCATTTCAATGATACGGGTTGCAAGTGATGACACAAACTCACGGTCATGGCTGACAAAAATAAGCGTGCCGGGATAATTCTCAAGCGCATTATTCAGTGATTCAATGGATTCCATGTCAAGGTGGTTGGTGGGTTCGTCCATTAATAAAATGTTGGGCTTTAACAGCATGAGTTTACCAAATAACATCCGCCCCTGTTCACCACCAGAAATTACTTTAACGGATTTATTAATGTCATTTTGTGAAAACAGCATTTTACCTAAAATACCGCGAATAGCCTGTTCGTCATCGCCTTCCTGTTGCCACTGGCTCATCCAGTCGAACAGATTCAGGTCTTTTTCAAAATCTTCGGCATGATCCTGTGCAAAATAACCGAGCGTGTGATTATCTGATAACTTCACCAAACCACTGTCGGGTTCAATGTCATTGGCCAGCGTACGTAGCAGTGTTGTTTTACCAATACCGTTCGGGCCGATAATGGCAATGCGCTCGCCTACTTCAACCAGCATGTTTAAATCGGTAAACAACGGCATGTCGTCAAAGCCTTTGGCTAAATCTTTCACTTCCAGAGCTAAGCGGTATAGTTTTTTCGCCTGATCAAAACGAATAAAAGGATTTACCCGACTGGATGGTTTAATGTCTTCAAGTTTAATTTTTTCCATTTGCCTGGCGCGTGAGGTTGCCTGTTTGGCCTTGGACGCATTCGCCGAAAAACGACTCACAAAGGTTTGCAGCTCGGCAATTTGTGCTTTTTTCTTGGCGTTATCGGCTAACTGTCGGTTACGCACTTCTGTCGACGCGGTCATATAGGCATCGTAGTTGCCGGGATAA
>QIKU01000165.1 GCA_003232015.1 Gammaproteobacteria bacterium | reverse complement strand
ATAAAAGTGAGGGTTGACATTGCATTTATTAAATCATCGGCCATGTGAACTGCACCAAGCGAATCAACGTCGTTTAGTAAAATACCAAATTCATCACTGCCCAGCCTTGCTAACAAATCACATTCTCTGATTCTTTGTTGTAATATAGCAGAGACTTCACAGAGCAACTCATCACCCATCATGTGTCCAGCAGTGTCATTAATTACTTTAAACTGGTTAATATCGATATAAAGCATTGCATGCGTACGCAAACCACGTTTTGAAATACTCACCGCATGGGTAAGCTGCTGCTCGAAGTAATTACGGTTATATAAATTGGTTAACAGATCGTGTTGAACAATGTATTCAAGCTGACGACGTGCAATATGGTCATTGGTTTTGTCCTGCAAAACCAGAACAACAGATTGCAGTGTGCTGTTCTCAAAAACGGGGGTTACTTTATAGTCGATTGATATCTGCTTGCCATCGGATGTTAGTAATTTCGCATCTAACTGTTGCTTAATAACTCTTTTTTCATTTAGACAAACTTGTATCGGGCTTAAATAACTTGGCATATTAAGTTCGTTGTAAATAGTAATTACATGGTCAAAATCTTTGCCGAGAATATGATCCTTTTTTATCTTTAATAATTGTTCTGCTTTTTTATTAAGATAAGTTATCTGACCACGAAGGTTGCAGATAATAACAACATCCTGGATGCTGTCTAGCGCTGATAGCATACTGAGCGTATGCCCCAGTGTATCCGGTGAATCTAGTCCTTGGGGGGTATCTTTATGCTTATCCTTAGCCACGGTAAGGAGCACTTCAGGCTCTATTGCCGGTTGTTCATCCATAAATCGTTCTCACACCAGAGTATCGTTATTATAATAAGGACTACATCTGTTAATGCATTAATACTAGACACTTAAAATAGAATAGCAAGGTGGAGCTTACCCAGTGCCAAATGAGTTATTTTGGTACAAGCAAGCAAGCAAGTTAATTATCGTTTTACATGCTTCATTAAGCGGCGTTTTTTATCGATTTGATGTTTGGTGAGTGTATTTTTCTTATTTTTAAAAGGATTGTTGCCGGTACGAAAAACAACCTGCAAAGGAGTGCCTACGAGTTTTAGTTTTTTGCTGAACGCATTAATAAGGTAGCGCTTATATTGAAGCGGAACATCATTAGTCTGATTACCATGGATAATGATAAGGGGTGGATTTTGTCCACCCTGATGTGCATAGCGAAGCTTAATGCGCCGTCCTCGCACCAATGGTGGTGGGTGTGCTTCTACAATATTGGTTAACAGTCGGGTTAACAGTGGTGTTGCAAAATCTCTGGTTGCGCTTTGGTAAGACTGGTTTATGGAAGCATAGAGTTCGCCCACTCCGGTTCCATATAGAGCTGAGATACGGTGTAACTTCGCAAACGTGATGAACGGAAGTTTTAAATCCAGTTCACGTTGAATAGTTGTTTTGTCGTCCTGATCCAGACCGTCCCATTTATTAATAGCTAAAACAAGCCCACGACCAGCATCCAGTACAAAACCAAGAATGCTTGCATCCTGTTCGGTAATACCTTCATGGGCATCGAGTAACATAACAACAACGTGTGCGTCTTCAATGGCTTTTAAAGTTTTAATGACGCTGAATTTTTCAATGACTTCTTTAACCCGACTGCGGCGGCGAACACCCGCAGTGTCAATTAAAGTATAACGTTGACCATCTCGTTCGAAAGGTAAATAAATACTGTCGCGTGTAGTGCCCGGCAAGTCGAAGCTCACAACACGTTCTTCCCCGAGTATTCGATTAACTAGTGTTGACTTACCGACATTTGGCCGACCAATGATGGCAACCTTGATACCTTTATCTTCTTCGTCTTGATCTTCGATATTATTAAACTGATAGGTGTCGAGTACAGAGTGCATCATCTTCTCAACGCCACGACCGTGACTGGATGAAATAGTATAAAGATGTTCAAAACCTAAAGCATAAAACTCGGCACTGACAATATCGGGGTCACGACCATCAATTTTATTAACGACTATCGATATTTTTTTCTCTGTATTACGTAGTCGTTTAGCAATTTCTTCATCCTGTGGAGTCATCCCTGCAGTTGCATCAACAAGAAATAGAATTTCATCTGCTTCCAGTGTTGCTTCCCAGGACTGCTGAGCCATTAGTTCATCAATACCCTCACCTTGGCCGCTTAAACCACCGGTATCAACAATAATATAAGGCAGCGAACCCACCAGGCCTTCACCGTATTGTCGGTCGCGTGTTAGGCCGGGTTGGTCAGCAACCAGAGCATCACGTGATTTGGTTAAACGATTGAATAAAGTTGACTTACCCACATTAGGGCGACCAACCAGGTTTGCCACCAATAATCTAGTTGGCACGTATAACAAGGCTGGAAACATTTCCATGACGGTCAAATACAAATACATTATCTTTAAACACCAGTGGTGCGGTTAAAATGCTATTGGACTTGGTAAACATAAAATCATATTCATTTTCAACATAAGAGTCATCACTTCCCTGTCGATAACGTGCTTTTAAATGGCCGTTTTCACTGTCTAGCCAATGTACAAAACCGTTAAAGTCGGCAACCATAATTGAGTCTTTATATAAAACCGGTTTGGTCAAAGACCGGCGCAGCAGTTTATCCTGTTTCCAGATTGTAGCACCTGTTTTTCTGTCAAGTGCCCAGACATAACCTTCACTGTCCGAAATGTACAGTCGTTGCTCATCCACTTCGATGCCTCGATACGCAGAAAAATCTCGAGTCCATTCCAGCCGCCCAGAAGGGATATGAATATTTGCAATGCGCCCCTGATAAGCCACAACATATAAATTCTCGCCAAAAATAACCGGATCGGCATCAATATCAATCATCCGCTCAATTTCAGTTCGCCCACTTGATACCGCAATAGTTAAGTTCCAGATAACCTGGCCAGTCTCAACCGACAACCCTACTAACTTGCCATTATCAAGGCCACTGATAATAGTATTTTCATAAACAATTGGCGTACTGTTACCCCGCAGAGTTAATGCAGGTACCGCACGATCATAAACCCACTTTTCCTGTCCAGTTTTAATATCCAGAGCAACAATCTTTCCATCAACAGACTTAACTATAACGTTACTACCCGCCTTAACCGGCCGTGCAAAAACTTCACTTGTAACGGTTGTTTGCCATAACTCAGAGCCGGTTTTAATATCCAGTGCAATTACCACACCTTCACTAGTAGCCAGAAACAGCATATCGTCAATTTTACTCAGGCCCGCAGAAACAGGTATGTGCAATGCCTTATCCCACAAAGTATCACCCGTAATCACATTGGTAACCGATAAAAGTCCTCTGTAATCAATGGTGTACAGATTATTATTGTATACAAGTGGTGACAATAAATAGTAATAATCACTCACCCCCTCGCCAATTTGCCGATGCCAGTCGTCATTAACAATCAACTCTTTCTTAAAGGGCGCTAATTTAGCAGGTGGCATCACGGGCGAAGGTGACGAGGTACATGCCGCTAAAACAACACTAGCAATTACCAGTGGAACTAAAAATAAAGAACGGTACATTTAACTACTCCTGCGTGATATTTGTCAGCGGTATATCAGAAGCTGGAAGATTATTTGACTTCATTTCAATTAGTGAACGTCGTCGATCACCAGAATTCAAACTGGACAATGCAAGCTGGTATTCAGCCTTAGCTTTTGTAAATGTATTTAATGCTGCATAAATATCACCACGAATTTCTGTATAGGTTGAATTAAAGGCATTTGATTTAATATCTTTAATCAAAGTAAGCGCAACATCTGGCTTTTTCATTTGTAATAATACTCTCGCCAGCCTGATCCGTGCAATGTGAACAAAACTTTCCTGTTTACTGTTTGCAATAACCCATTCCAGTTGTTCTTTTGCCTTTTGATAGTCTTTTTCTTCAACTAACCTTTTTATGGCAACAAAAGCAGCTAAATCAGCATAACTTTTACCAGCATACTCTGATTCAACTTCGTCTAACTTCGAGATAAGCTTGTCCTTATCTTTTGCCGACAAGGAAACCACCTCTTCAAACTGCATCGATGCAAGCTTGGCTTGCTCTGCTGTATTACTTTGCCAGAAACGGTAGCCACCAATACCACCGATACCTAAAACAAGACCTAAAATGATGGATTTACCATTTTCCTTCCACCATGCTTTAATTTTTTCAATTTGTTCTTCTTCTGTTTGATATTCATCACTCATAATAACTCTTCACTCTAATTTGTAAAATTATTTTTTATAAATTCAATTAATTCATCTTTATTTATTTTCTGCTGCTTTTCATTTTCTCTTAAATTTTTAACGCACACTTTATTCTCTGCCACTTCGTCATCACCCGCAATAAAAACATATCTAGCTCTACTTTTATCAGCGCGTTTCATCTGGCTTTTAAAGCTGCCGCCATCACAGTTTACTAAAATTGAAATATCGGGTTGAGTATCACGCAAAGATTCAATCAGTGGAAACATAAACTGCCGAGCCTTGTCACCAGCAATAATAACGTAAATATCCGGGCTAGTTATTTTAATATGCTTATCTGATTGTTCAACCATTAACGCCAGGCGTTCTACACCCATTGCAAAGCCGATAGCGGTTGTAGCCTTGCCACCGAGCTGTTCTATAAGACCATCATAACGTCCACCGGCACACACCGTACCTTGTGCACCTAAAGTATCCGTCACCCATTCAAATACTGTTTGCGAATAATAATCCAGCCCACGAACCAGTGAAGTATTTACGGTATATTTAATATTTAATGCTTCCAGTTGTGTGCAAAGATTTTTAAAGTATTGCGCCGATATTTCGTCAAGATGATCAAGCAACTTAGGTGCAGCCGATATTATTGCTGTTAATTCAGGGTTTTTACTGTCTAGCACTCTTAACGGATTCGTTTCCAAACGCCGCAAGCTGTCGTTATCCAGTTTATCTATGTGCTGCTTTAAGTATTCAATCAGTAAACTTTTATAGGCTGTACGTGATGCACTTGTACCAAGAGAATTAATTTCCAGACGCACATCATTTTCAATGCCAATCATTTTCCAGAAACGTGCAATCATGGCAATCAGCTCAACATCAATATCCGGCCCCGGCATGCCAAAGGCTTCGACTCCCATTTGCTGGAACTGACGATAGCGACCTTTTTGTGGTCGTTCATGACGAAACATAGGCCCCATATACCATAGCCGTTGCTGCTGATTATATAACAAGCCATTTTGCAAACAGGCACGCACACAACATGCTGTACCTTCCGGGCGCAGGGTCAGGCTGTCACCATTACGGTCATCAAAGGTATACATTTCCTTTTCAACAATATCAGTTACTTCGCCGATTGAGCGTTTAAATAACTCCGTCTTTTCAACAATCGGCATACGAATTTCAGCGTATGCATATTGAGTCATTAACTTTCGAAAGGAGGCTTCAATAAATTGCCATGTTGCAATATTCTCCGGCAATAAATCATTCATTCCTCTAATAGCTTGCAATATTTTTGACACAATCCAAATCTCTACAACAATAATTTAATCTTAATCTATATCAACACTTATTGACTGGTAAACCACCAGCCAGCCAACAATAAAGCCGCCACAAGAATAAACAACACTACCCAGTTTATATTCTTACGAGGAGAATCTAATAATGGATTTTTTTTATCCATATAATTTGGCACCAAATTCGACTCTTTATCATTCTTCTGCTGACACATTTCCATAATTTGTTGCTCAGGAATATTTAACAACCGTGCATAACTGCGGATATAACCATTAACATACGACATACTCGATATCTGCGAAAAATCATCTTCCTCAATGGCTGCAATATAACTCACATCCAGATTCAGCTTTGATGCAACTTCGTCTTGTGTCATATTTAACTTTGTGCGCTGGCTTTTAAGTGTTCCACCTACAAGACAAACTGACATACTCTCATTTTCTATTTCACTTTTCGTTATTTCGTTATCCATCATTAAAGTGCCCCCGAACTCTTAAGCCTTTTTAGTAGCTTTGCTTCTTTAGATTGTGGGAATTTATTTGCAAGTGACCAGGATAAATTTCTGAGAGCTCTAACCTCACCTTGTTTTTTTGCAATTAAAACGCCTAACCATAAACTCGCAGCGCTATCATGCCCTACCCGATTATAAAACTTTAGATATTTAGCCGCCGAACCAATATTCCCCGCATCAAAATCCAGCAATGCAACCGAAAGTAATGATGTCGCTAAATTAGGATTAATTTTAATTGCCTGGATATAATTATCACGAGCAATTTTTATATTTCCCTGCTCTTCTGCACACACACCTATATTTTCAAATACCTTGCTTCTGTCAGCATAAACTGGATTTCCCAGGGCTTTATCAAAATACTTAAACGCTTCTTTATATTTTTTATCTGTACATAAAAATGCGCCATAATTATTACTAATAGATGAATCGTCCGGTGCAACGTCCAGCGCTTTCTGAAAATAACGATCAGCTCTCTCCCTTTCATCAATACGGCGATATAACTCCGCTATATAAAGATAAGCTTTGCCATTATCCGGGTTTTGTTTAACTGCCTTTTTAAGTTTTGACAATGCCTGTTCATTCCACCCTTTCATTAAGTAGGCCAAACCTAATTGTGCATTTAATTTTGATGCCTGTTCTAAATTCTGAACGCGGGTTGTTGTGCAACTTGCAAGTATTAAAATAACGCTAAGTAAAAAACTTATTCGCAACATTAAAGTATTCTCCCTGAAGCAGATTCATTATTATTAATATTATTGGTACTGACTTTAATTTCTTCACGACGAAAACGTCGTTTGGTTTTATCCATCACCTTGCCTGCAAGCTGGCCACAGGCTGCATCAATATCATCGCCGCGCGTTTTCCGTGTGGTTGCGATAACACCGGACTTCATTAAAATATTGCGGAACTTATCAATCGCCGTATTCGATGAACACCTGTATTCTGAATTTGGAAAAGGGTTAAACGGAATTAAGTTTACTTTTGATGGAATATCTTTTATCAATGCAACAAGCTCACGGGCATGTTGCGGCTGGTCATTAATGCCATCTAACATCACATATTCAAATGTTACCTTGCGTTTATGTTCACCTTTTACATAATACTTACAGGCATTCAGTAATTGTTTAATCGGGTATTTTTTATTAATCGGTACCAGTTCATTGCGTAATTCATCGTTAGTCGCATGTAGTGAAACGGCCAGTGCAACATCACTGACCGCTTTTAACCTTTCAAGGGCGGGCACCACACCTGAAGTGCTAATGGTAACCCGGCGCTTTGATAAGCCATAGGCATTATCGTCCATCATAATATTCATCGCAGCAACGACATTATTAAAATTAAGCAGCGGTTCACCCATGCCCATTAATACAACATTACTAATAACACGCTGATTGCGCGGCATAACCTTCATTGCCTGATTCGCCGCCCAGACCTGACCAATAATTTCGGCGGTACTCAAATTACGGTTAAAACCCTGTTGTGCCGTTGAACAAAAACTGCACTCAAGGGCGCAGCCAATTTGTGATGATACGCATAAGGTGCCACGTTCATTTTCTGGAATAAAAACTGTTTCGATTGCATTGCCATTTTCCAGGCTAAAAAGCCATTTAATGGTGCCATCGCCAGATTCCTGCTGTTCAATAATATCGGGGACACTTATTTTTGCCATTGATGTTAAATTTTCACGCATCACCTTGCTAAGATTCGTCATCTGCCCGAAATCACTGACTCCAAACTGATAAATCCACTTGAGCATTTGTGTCGCACGAAAAGGCTTCTCGCCAAGCTCGGCGAAAAATGCTTCCATCCCTTTACGGTCGAAATTTAGTAAATTAACAAGTGGGTCAGACAAACAATGTTCCTTAAAATCGCTCTATTATATATCATGCGTTAAATAGAGCTCTAAAAACCGTTAATGTTCTACAAAATCAGCTATTTTTTGCTTAAATTCAGCCATTTATGGCATTTCTGCCGTGCAAAAAAGTGCATTTAAGAGATATACCACGAATATGGCGCAAACCCATATAAAATAACATAGATTTTAACCTTTTCGAGAGGATCTAGCCAATAAAAGCAGAGGTTTATACGGCTTTGTTAGAGTGTAACCCGGATGCAGCAGAGCAAAACCAGGGGGGTTAAGTATTATTTCCCGATTGCATTTCATTTTATCCGGGCTACTTACTTAAACGGGCACAGAGGGGGACTTAGTCCTTTTCGTCAATCCAGGCCATCTGGATTGCTTCGAGGATCTTTTCACCGGAATGAGCCGGATCATCGTTAAAATCTTTTAACTCAAGTACCCAATTATGCAGATCAGTAAAACGGATTGTTTTTGGGTTAATATCCGGGTGGGTTTCATCCAGCTCAATGGCAATATCCAGTGTATCAGTCCACTTTAGTGACATACTTCCCTCCAAACTCGTTAGTGATTTTCTGAAACCATATTAATAGTGTACTTAGGTATTTCGATAACAAGATCCGCATCGCCAACCACCGCCTGACAACTTAAGCGTGAATCAGGCTCTAAACCCCAGGCTTTATCAAGCAAGTCATCTTCCAGTTCGGTTGATTCTTCTAATGCATCGAAACCTTCACGAATATAAATGTGGCATGTTGTGCAGGCACAGGATTTTTCACAGGCATGTTCGATTTCAATGCCATTTTCCAGTGCCGCATCACAAATGGTGACACCAGGTTCAACGTCAAACACAGCACCTTCCGGGCATATTTCTTCATGGGGTAAAAAAATTAATTTTGTCATTATTTAATCCTAATCCTACGCGTTAAATTCATCTACATTGTGGCCGGCCATCGCTTTGCGAATATTGGAATCCATGCGCCGCGACACAAATACTTCGGCAACTTTATCCAATGCCTGCATGGCCTGTTTTATGGCTCGGTCGTCATTGCTGGTTTTAAGTTTGGCCAGATTGGCTGCCGCCACATCAATGCTTTGTCTTTCTTCTTCTGACAGCATATCACCATCATCGTCCAGTGCAGCGGCTAGCGCTTCAAGTACTCGGTCGGCTTCCACTTGTTGCTCATGTAACATACGTGCAGCAATATCTTCATCGGCATGCTCCATGGAGTCCAGTAACATTTTTTCAATTTCACTATCGGTTAAACCATAAGAAGGTTTTACTTCAATGCCACTTTCAATGCCGGTTGTTTCTTCTCGGGCAGACACATGCAGTAAGCCATCGGCATCCACTTCAAAAGTAACACGTATTCTTGCCGAACCGGCAACTAACGGTGGAATACCTTTTAAAGAAAAACGCCCCAAGGAACGACAGTCCGGAACCAGCTCACGTTCACCTTGCACCACATGAATAGACATTGCGGTTTGACCATCTTTGTAGGTGGTAAAGTCCTGCGCTCGAGTAACAGGTATCGTGGTGTTACGTGGAATAATTTTTTCGACTAAATCACCCATGGTTTCCAGACCGAGAGATAATGGCACAACGTCTAATAGTAACAAGTCACTGTCGGCCTTATTACCGACTAATACATCGGCCTGAATCGCGGCACCAATGGCAACTACGGTATCGGGATTAATATCAACCATCGGCGGTTGCGCAAAATACTCCCCTACCTTGTCACGAACACGGAGTATACGAGTCGAGCCACCGACCATTACCACTGCTTTTATTTCTTCAAGTTCAACTTGTGCATCGCGTAATGCGCGACGGCAAGGCATGAGTGTTTTTTTGATTAATGGGTCGATTAAATTATTTAACTGCTCTCGACTTAATTCCAGCGAGCTACTGGCAATATTTATATTTGCCAATCGTTCGGTGGTTAGTGTTTGCTTTGCCTGACAGGCGGCATGAATAATCTGGTTGCGCAGTGACTTATCAATGTCGTCACCTAATTCAAGTTGTTGTTGAATCCAGCTTGCAATGACATAATCAAAGTCATCGCCACCAAGAGCGGTATCACCAGCTGTTGCCAGTACTTCGAAAACACCCTGAGTGACACGCAGAATTGAAATATCAAAAGTGCCACCACCCAAATCATAAACGGCAATTACACCATCCGAGGATTTATCCAACCCATAAGCAACAGCCGCAGCAGTGGGTTCATTAATTAAACGCAGTACATTTAAACCAGCAAGCCTGCCGGCATCTTTTGTTGCCTGACGCTGTGCGTCATCAAAATAGGCGGGGACAGTAATCACCACACCGCTAAGTTCATCACCTAAACTTAGCTCTGCGCGTTTTTTTAAAACAGACAATATTTCGGCAGACACTTCAATGGCGCTAACCTCACCGGCCTGCGTTTTAATTCTTGGAACAGTTGAATTAGTTTGTATAAAATCGTAATGCAGTGGCGACTCTTTAGCTTTAATGTCTTCCAGCGAACGCCCCATATAACGCTTGACTGAGCTTATGGTATTTAACGGTTCTGTCATTTTATATTGACGTGCTTCATTACCAACGAGCCTGGTTTTATCTTTGGCATAATAAACAACCGAAGGCAATAAATGCTCGTCTTTTTCATCGGCAAGCGTTACTGCCTGCCCACTACGTACGGTGGCAACTAATGAGTTGGTTGTGCCTAAATCAATGCCCACAGCAAGCTTACGTTCGTGCGGCTTAGTGGATTGACCTGGTTCACTTATTTGTATTAATGCCATAAGAAATTGTATCTATTAACAAAAGGGGTCACTGCGAGCGATAACGCGGCAATAACATAAAAAGGTATTTTACTACAAATGGTTCATTAACTCTTCTTCAATAGCTTCAGATTCAAGCTGTAATTTATCCAGAAATTGTAATTCATGCATTAACTGGCTGGCTTTATCTAAATCAGCCGTTGCAGGCGTATTCAGTTGCTCTGCAAGCTTATTCAAAATATCTTTTTTAGCAGATTTTAATGACGTGAGTATTTTAACTAATTCAATATCAGGTTCTGTTTTTGACATAACATTGGATAAGGCTTCACGTAATTCCATTTGCTGCATTAAAAACATCGGTTCCATCACAGGATTAGCTTGATCGTCAAAGACAACACCCTGTAACTCAAGAATATACCGAGCCCGACGTTGAGGGGATTTTAAAACCTGATGTGCTTCGTTGATTTGTGCTGCACGCTGAACCGATAAACGTTTTTCCTGTGCAGAAGCATTAGCATACCGATCAGGGTGTACGCTTTGTTGTAACGCTCTGAAATTTGCAGACAGTTGTTGCAGCTCTACAGTAAAAGAGACCGGCAAGGAAAATAACTCAAAATAATTTTGAGTTAATGCGGCATTTCCTGCTAACGCGGTCATTTTTGAATACAATCAGACGTAGCTTAAACGGTAAAACTTTCGCCACAACCACAACTGTCTTTTACATTGGGGTTATTAAACTGAAAGCCTTCATTTAAGCCTTCTTTCGCATAATCCAGTTCGGTACCAGCTAAATAAATCAGGCTTTTTTTGTCGACAATGACTTTAACACCATTGGATTCAAAAACTTCATCACTGTCTTCAATCAAGTCAGCAAATTCCATTACATAGGCCATACCGGAACAACCGGTGGTTTTAACACCCAGACGTAAAGCAACACCTTTACCCCTGTTAGCAATAAATGCTTTTACATGTTCTGCCGCTTTTTCAGTTAAGGTAATACTCATCGTCTAAAAACTTACCCAGCTTGTTTTGATTTGTAATCCTGAACGGCGGCTTTAATTGCATCTTCTGCTAAAACAGAACAATGTACTTTAACCGGAGGCAATTCCAGTTCTTCCGCAATTTCAGAATTTTTAATTTCTGATGCTTCATCCAACGTTTTGCCTTT
>QIKU01000074.1 GCA_003232015.1 Gammaproteobacteria bacterium | reverse complement strand
GCTGTTACTCGATTGAAACCAGTGAGAAAATTAAAGACTTTAACCTAATTTCATATGAAAGTTGTCAAAGCTGTTATCCAAAAACATCATGTAATAGAGATGATGCCAGGAAAATATACCAGCAATTAATGAATAAAAATACCAAAGCAAACATTAGTGAAATCAATGAACAGCTATTTTCTTTTGGATTTGCACATTCTACATCTACGCGAAGCAAGCAGGATATAAGTGACAGGTATTTCCAGGAAGTTATAGGGGGCAGTTTCTTTACACATATAAACGCCAGACATCTTTCATCGGGTGGTCAAGCTATAGAACTAGCCACAATGGGATACTCATCAGAACGAGAATTAACAAAAACCAAAGCCACGATGGAATATCTTGAACGTTATTCGTTTATTGAACAAACTGCCCCATTGAAAACAAAAAAGTTTGATGTAAACCTGGTTCAGGGGTTCCTGCAGTTATACTCCTCCAACATTACAGCACAGGAAATGGCTGCAATTAAAAGCGACGCAATCTGGGGGGTGAACCTGACAAACAAAAAAGTCCGCCCCATACCTTTACGCTTTATCTATGACATGGGCGATTTAAGCTTTATCAAGCCTAGTTCTAGCGGGTTTGCTGCACACATAAACTTTGACAGCTCAATGTCTGCAAGTATTATTGAACTTGTCGAAAGAGACGCATTTGTTCGTTTCTGGCATGATCCTGAGAGAGCGTATGAGTTTTCTCCTGATACAGAAATAACAAATTCGTTAAATAAAATTGTTGTAGTTCTTGCTGAGCTGCTTAAAAACGAGAATTTGGTTGCAATCAGCTATGTAGTGCAATCACCGAGCTGCCTTCCAGTTGTAATGACAACTATTTCAAGTTCTGATTCTTCTAAGTCTCCGTCTTTAATTTTTGGATACGGTGCTGGATTGAATTTAAATCAAGCCACATTTAAATCACTCGATGAACTTAAAACCAACGCACTAAACGTACTTGCTTGCATGTCAAATAATAACAATTATCTTTCCCGAAAATTTACTGGAAGAATTAAGGAGACACAGGATCGCATGAATTTTTATGCAACAAATCAACCGAGAGAGAAGCTTGCTTTTCTGGATATGGAAAACCCCTTAATACCTGATATATATAAAGATTTGGAAAGTCAGGAATTAGATGCAATTGTAGGAAGACTTACCGAAAATAAAATTGAAATTTATGGTATAGACGCAACGCCCGCCTGCTTTGCAGATAAGAATGTTTTTGTTACCCGTGCATTTTCAACGAGTTTATACCCTCTGCAATTTGAATCTGAACGTGCTTTCAACATAGATGTTGGTAAGCTTTCAGTTAAAGATGAACTACCGCATTTCTTCATTTAGCTCATAAAAGGCCTGCTTTTTTTATTTCATCTACTAATGGCTGCACATCAGGTAAATAGTTTTTCCATCGCTCCATTGATGAAGTGTAAATAGGCTTATTAACTTGCTCTTTACTGGCTGTAGCTACAAAACGTTTGTTCTCATAAAATTCAAGACAGCCCTGTTCCATGTCCAGGCCGCAGAATGAAATAATTTTCTCTACACTTGTTTCCAGATCAGCCACGGTATCTTCGTAATTTATCTCAATGATTGATGAAGGATAGATGTCTGTCCAATGCTTCATGATTTCAGTACTATATTTATATTGATGCGCAACATCTTTAAAAGAGGTGGCATAAGGATGAGAATCGTTGAAACGTGTAAAGTATATGGACAAGCAAGTATCAATAGGGTTACGCTTACAGTATATTATCTTACTGTCCGGAAATAATTGTTTAATAAAACCTACGTACACAAAATTATGAGGCATCTTATCTACAACATGTGCTGAACCTTTAGATTGTTCACTGACGGCATCCAGATAACTCTTAGAAAAATAATCCAGATCATCACTCGTTAATCCATTCATACAGTACGGATATTTTTGCATGCGTTTTTCTTCAATTTTTACGACATAACTACTGATATAAGAAAGCTCACCTGCACCATGCACCTTTGAATGGCTAGATAGAATTTGCTCGATAAGCGTTGTGCCGGATCTCGGCATGCCAACGATAAATATGGGTTTATTTGATGTATTCACCGCAGTATTGCACTGGGCCAGGAAATCAGTTGAATACATAGATTTTATAGTGTCAGCGAGTTGATCATGAAACGAAAAATCGTAGACATATGGCATTAATGCGTTTGCTTCCCTGAAATAACGCATTGCATCTTTATGCATTTTCTTTTTATCATATATACTTCCTATCATATATTTAAATTGCGCCTGAAATACATCAGCAGAGTACTTTTCTTCTTTTTCCGAGAATAAAAGATACTCAAGCACATCGTCATACTGATTGAGTTTTTTACTAATATTTGTTGCTGCATGTGCTAAATCAATACTTAGTCGCTTGTTTATTATGTGGGGTGCAAGTAATTTATATGCCTCTGCGCAATTCCCTTTTTGAGCAATTACATCAGCGAGGCCCATGATTGTTTCGATATTTTTTCTATCAAGCTTTTGGGCACGCCGATAGGCTTTATTGGCATTGTCGAAATCGCCTGCCAGAGATAAACATTGACCTAGCAGGTTAAAGGATTTTGCCGTTTTATATTTTTTTGTGTTTTTCTTCAGAATATCGATGGCTTTATCGTTTTGCCCCAACCTTGAATATGCGTAAGCCATTCGATATGATGCTTCACCAATTCCCGGGTCTAATGATAAAGCCGCCTTATAGTAAATAATGGCCTGTTCATTTTGTCTCGCCTCCAAACACGCATCAGCTTGATGCAGAAAACCAAGAATTTTTTCCTTGTTAGGCCCATTCATAATTATTGCCATTACTGATACAACTCTTCTATATATTTCTTAAGGTATACAATATATACGATATTGGAAACTACATGAAGTATTATGACCACAAAAATATCTTTTGTTTTTTGATAAACCCACCCAAATAAAAGCGAGGGAAAAAAGACTAACAATGAATGGATCCAGTTTGAAGACAGGATGTGAATTGCAGAGAAAGCCATTGACGCTATGATGTTGGCTTTTATACCATCACCTGCCCTTTTCATCAGGTATGCTCTAAAAAACCATTCTTCAGGTATGGCAATAAATACAGTTGTTATGAGGAACATGTTTAATACATTTTGTTCTAATAACAAAATAATTATTATAATTAGAGATGCCAGAAGCCATGTAAACACACTTACTCTATTCAGTTTGCCCGTAGGCAAACGCCAGTTATTATCGAACAGTGGCAGTACAAGCATTGAAATAGCTATTATCAGGTATTGATAGCTACTATTATTTGTTAAAGCAACCATCATAACCAACAACAGATACAGAATGGCCGGCCTGTATCGGAAAATTTGTTTTAACACACTAGTTAGATGCATTCGTTGAAAAAACATGTGCTGAAGAATGTTTGCTTATGGAATCCTGTTTGAACAACCGCTATTTTTGCTGACTTACTCAAATCCGTAAATTTACAATTTATCTCTGACGATCTCTGAATAAATAATGTCATAACTGCAATAGTTACCGATACCCATGAGAGGCCTTTCTCGTTGCTCTTCCGGGGTTTCACCATTACACCATTTCAGTCGTTCTACACGAAAACCTTTATCACTAAATTTTCCTCCTATCTCATCCATTTTGTCCTTCCTTTGTCTATATGCTTCATTATCATCGCCAGCGCCGACTGTCATAATAAATTTGGCATGATGGTCAATTACTTTAGAAAGGTGCTCAAAAAACAGATCAACATTCGGCAACATCATAGGTTCAAGTCGGAACAAAACAACAAGATCACGCGGTTTTTTGTTGCCCTTTTCTATGTCACTGTGCAAGATATTCAGGCCAGCTAGCACATCGTCGTTAATCGCCAGTACCCTTCCCTGACTATTTAAATTTAACTCTGCATAACGTTGCGATATGCTCGGATCGAGATCAACTAGCACGATGTCTCGTGCGTCATGTGAGGTCGTCCCAAATGTGAGTGGCGGTATTGCTTTTCCACCCAGTGGAGACGAAGGAGTTATTGTTGGTTGCTGGTGCATGAACTCGATGTCACGATTACCAAGAAATGCGCCCAGGGAAAGTTGTTTGAATCGGTAGCTCTCGTGTGGCAGTAAACCCAGCAGTTTCAGCGCCATGGAGACTCTCATAGTATCTGCACGGTTCAGGCGTTCTGCAATTCTGGTTGCAACTTCCTGTTTGGTCCCCGTATCTTTTGCTAGCGACATCTCCAGGTATTTTTCGACCTGTTCATCATTAAGTTCTGCTACAGGGATGGTCCAGTGCTCGAAAAATGAACAAGCTGCTGCAAGGTCTATGTGATGATAAAACGGCCAGTCTTCATTCACAGCATCCCCTACCTGCATGGAAAAGCCGTTATGTAACACCGGATTCTGCAGCCGGGTTTTAAAGGCACCTCGACGTTCAAGTATAGCCAGTTTTTTTTTCTTGATAAACGTGGGTAATGTTTTTCTAAACTGGTCTGATAGCACTACACTGACAAGCCTTCTCAACTCGTAGCGGTAGCCCGCTACTGCTAAATTATAAAAATTATCAACGCTGAAATCATGCATTGTCATAGGTTTTGTTTCCTGTGAGTACCCAACAGTTTTTTCTTTAGTCTACGACCAAAATGATTAGTTTATTAGCTTTCTATCTTAATCATGGGTTTTTACAACGCCGTATAAAAATGGCACTTCCCCTTAAGGAAGTGCCATTTGAGTTAACGCTAAAGTATTAGTCTATTTCAATAGACAACACTACGAACTAACCGCTCTCACTAACTATTATTTTTACTTCTACGCTTGAATGATACCAGCCCCATCACAGCAAGGAAGCCAGCTACAATCAACCAGTCAGCGCGTTCTATTAATTTAACGGGCGTTTTGGAAATAGAGCATCCATCAGTAGAAGACGCAGGTCTATTTGGCGAACCCGCCGATAAGACACCACTTGGATCAACTATAGTGCCGTTAGCTACTCCATCAGCATCGTTCGGACCACCATCAGCAATCTTGAGAAACAGACATGTATAGCCGTTTCTGAGTCCAATCCGGAACTCGCCTTCAGCTCCCTGACAATTACCAGTACCCGCATCTACAAGAGCGGAGCCAATCTGATCACCCGTGGAGGTATCAAAATCCTGCCATTTGCCGTTGTATAACTTACGATAGATTGAACCAGACGGGATTGGTGCATTTAGCCTAACAACAATAAGTGCATCGCCGCCTACTGTTGTGTTAACTACAAAGTCAAGGCAACCACCCGCACAAGCCTGTCCATCATTTGGATTTAGTAATGGATCCTTTTTGCCTATATCAGATGCTGACAGATATAACCCGGTTGGGTTGCCGACAGACGTAGCTGTTGACCCAGGCATCAAAGTTAGCACGGGCATGGTGTTGCAATCGCCGATTACTGACACCGTATCAACATCAAATGGAACGGCGTTTTCGCAACCATACAATGGTGGTGTTTGGCTAATCGTGCCTTCGAAATGCACTGTGTAATTCACGTTACCAAAACCTGAAGGATCCTTATCCGGTACCCTGCCCCGGTAAGCAAGAATAAATTCATTGCCTTCAACTTCACATGGGGCGATTGTACCCGCTACTAGATCTGTGTAACAGGTTAATGTTGCTAGGCCATTATCATCACCCAGATTCAGGGGAATACTGGGAATGGAATTCCAGGACACGTTCCAACCTGAAAAGTCCAGCAAGGCGTTACCAGCACCATCATTAGTCAATTGTAGTAAGTCGCTGGTGGTACGGTGTACACCCAGGTTACCAAAGAAAGTCCATGGGCTGTCAATGTTAGGTGTCCTGGGAACAGCTGATGATGCATCTTGTGTAGTACCAATTTGTATATGATTAAAGCCTTCAACAGGTGTATGTGTTAACTCACCCGGTTGAACCTCCATAGAGAACCATGAACCTTCACCTAATGCTGGCTGTTGAAACACATCCAGACCAACAGAGCCCGTGTTTATCACAAGGAAAGCATTTGGCACGTTACCAATAGGGTTCCCAGGACTTGCCACAATAACCGTGGCCGTTGCTTTTACACAGGTGAGTATGGCTGGAGGGACGGTGCCATCATCTGATACGGTGTAGGTGAAAGTGTCAGCACCCAGGAACCCTGGGGTAGGTGTATACGTGATGGTACCATCAGCTTCCACCACAAACGTACCGTTGGCTGGATTATCTACAACGTTTACCGTAGTAACGTCAATCGTATTATTACCATTTGGGTCGGTATCATTGTCCAAAACGTCAAGATTCACCTCTGTATCTACGGCAATATCAATGAACATATTGTCCGCAATGCCATTGTCATTATTACAAACCGGCGCTCTGTTACCGATAACAACCGTAACGGTGGCTACATTCGAAGTATTTGAACCTCGAATATCATCGATAGTGTACTGGAAAGTATCGTCGCCAATCACACCTCCTGGAGGTGCATTGTAAGTCACAATGCCTGTTACTGCATCCACAGTGGCAGAACCACCCAGTGTTGTAGTTACGGTTGGGCCTGGACCATCTGTAACACCTAAGGGATCGAGAATAACAGTGGTTTTGTCAGGGGCATCATTAAGATCGTTATCAACATCGTTCGAAGTGATAGAGCCTCTTACAGCTGCTCCGGGCGCGGATGTTATAAGCACTGCCCCCACCTCATCCGGACTAGCGGCATAGCTATCGTCGTTTGCGACCGGAGCGGTGTCTGTATTTACAGGCGGCGTTCCATCAAAAGTAACCGTGCCCGTTAAAAACAGGTCATACTGTACACCGCCAAAGTTCGAAGGATCGCCAACAGGCACGGTAGCAGTGTAAGTGATAGTGTATGCGCCACCATCTGTACCGTCCCATGTGAAAGTACCAATGCCAGAATTGACGAAGATAACTTCGTTAGTCTGACCAGGATTTTGTGTACAACCACCAGCAACCAGAAAACAACCACCCATTGGAATCGTTGCTATGTTATTCCATGTCACTGTCCACGAAGTCATATCCACACCAGCAACCGTGTCACCGCCAAACGAACCTGATCCTAAGGAAGGATTAACGTAGTCGTAACCCGTGTTGTAGAAGAAGCTCCATGGTTGAGTTGCAGCGCCAACGTCAGAAGCAGCAGGAAAACCACCACCTGAACCTGTACCACTATCTCCCAGGGCAGCACCCACATAAAGGCCTTTTTCACCCAGCAACGGGACAGTGCCATAAGCACCTGCACCCATTGCAAAATTAGAACCTGCTTCAATTGACAAAACTGCACCGGCAGGCAGATCATTCATAGCGCTTGCGGCTGTTGAGGCCAACACAGTGGCCAGTGACATTGCTAAAATCGATTTTTTCATATCTTTACTCCATTCAATCAACCCGATAAAAGGGTCAATTCATTTATCTAAAATTGTCCAGGCCAAATTAATTTCATTTACCCTGACCTAACTATCTACCTTATCTGTATCTAAATTCTCAACTATCAGCGCCAGGGGTTTGACATGAAATACCGTTATTCAAACATCTCTGACTACACATTACAGATAATGCATAATTTTGCCTAATACTGCATCGAGAAACTGCCCCCGATAGCATCCTGAGACATTTCCAGACGACCGAAGTTTGAACCGTCATCAGAAATATAGGTAGGACCCGACTGTTCATTCTTAAAGGCGTGTATATAGGAAACGTTAATTTCCATTGTAGGGTTAAGTATGTAAGTCCCCCCCAATGTCATATGATATTCCGTGGTTGCAGGCGCAAGCAGATTGAAGATGATCTCTCTATCTTCATTAATCGGTGACTTACCATAGTTAAAGCCACCACGAAGTATTACTTTTTCGCTATAAGTATATGCTGCACCCAGTTTAAACACGGTTTGGTCTTCCCAGCCAAAACCCAGACCATCACTGGTCCCCAGTTCTCTGGTGCCATTCTCAGTTGGGCCATTAGGATCACCCGCCAGGTTAGGGCCTAGATTGCCAATTGAATTAACATCTTCATAGAAAGTTTGAGTAATATCCATAGCGATAAACAGCTCAGGCGTTGCCTGCATACTGGCACCAATACCTAACCTGGCAGGCACATCCAGACTACCACTTTCCGCAAACAGCTCGCTGTAGCTGTCAAAATTCTGCATGAATATTTTGGAAGTATATACAGCACCTAGCGTGTATTTACCAAAATCACCCATCCAGCCCACTCGAACACCTGCGCCAAACGACCAGTCTTTACCCTGATCAGTCAAGTTGTCAGGTGTGTTACTTGGTGTGAACGAAGAGAATAGACCAAGGCCGTATGCCTCAAATCTTGCGACACCGATTACCATTGAAGCCGCTACATTGTGTGTCTTATTGAGTTTGTAGGCGATAGTTGATGCCATTTCCATGATCGCTAAGTCCACGCCTAGACGGGTGTTAACTGAAGGCGCGTTTGCATCACCTGCATTAGCCGCTTCAAAAAAGTTTGTCTCAAACTTGGTACCACCGCCTCCAGCAGCCCCCATGGTAAAACCAAGAGTAATTTTTTCGTTCCACTGATAAGTGATTGCCATAGCCGGCATGAAAAAGACTGAATCCAGCCCTACACCGTTAATTGCGGCAACACTTTTAGCCTCCACAGAACCTAACTGCGATGTAACCTGTGGCCTGAAAATATCCATACCAATATCAAAACGATCTTTCATTCCCGAGATTGTTGCCGGGTTAGATGCAGCTGACAATGAATCGAGTGGTGAAGCTATCCCGACACCTCCCATAGCCCTGGACTTAGTACCGTTACCAATAAGAAACAAGCCATTTGTAGCATACGAAATACTTGGTGCGAGTAAAGCCAGCCCTATAATTAGTGGTAAACATTTATTGTTTTTTAACATTTTGATCCTCATGTGCAGTTCACTCCATCCCTTAAAAAATTATTGCAGATGTTATTTTTTTGATAACAAACATCTATAGTGTTCTCTTAGATCATGTACCTGACTGGCACGGTAATTACCTAGAATATCAGGCAGATATCAAGCCAGTAAATACGCCTCCTACGTTTAGTGGCCGACAATACTCCTTTACCGCAAGGTCATTTGTCAACCATTTTTTTAACGACTGCGGTTAATGAACTAAAAAATAGTGTAATACTTTAGACATAGTACTGAAATCACATGAAAACAAAAAATACCATCATGGCTTTTATCAGCGGGAAATAAATGGCAAAAATTCAGGCATCGCCATAAAGTATGCGTTGTAAAAAATGATGCACACACTGTGTACGCATGAGTCAATCGGCCTGATGCGCCATACCTCTGCGAGCATCCAAACACAGTAAAACTCTAGCATTACATTGTTTGTCGAATTGTTTTACACATGGCTGGCAGGCTCTAGTCAAGCCTGCAAAATGAAGACTGATATAACTTGTTGTAATATATATTTTGTT
>QIKU01000122.1 GCA_003232015.1 Gammaproteobacteria bacterium | reverse complement strand
GCTCACAAAAGGATTACCAATGGCTAACCTCCCTCTTATTCTTGACGCCGAACAACTGCAAGCACAACTTGGTGCTCAAGCTGATACAGACAATATTGTAGTGCTTGATTTGTCACAATCAACAAGCTATTTACAACAACACATTCCTGGTGCTTATTTTTTAGATTACAGCTGGATAACCAAAGCACAAAACCCGGTGATGGGGTTGTTGCCTGATGTTGAAGAACTTAACCGGGTACTTTCCGCTTTTGGCATAACAACCGACACGCACATTGTGGCTTACGATGATGAAGGCGGTGGTCGTGCCTGCCGTTTACTCTGGACACTTGATACTCTCGGCCACCAGCACTACTCACTTTTAAACGGCGGCTTACAAAATTGGGTGAGCAAAAACCTGCCTGTGAGCAATGACATTATCTGGCCAACACCGGCAAGTTATTCAGGCAAATTAGACGCGAGTCCCATTGCCGATAAACAATTTATTCTTGATTCACTCAATGACGACGGCACGGTGATTTTAGATTGCCGCAGCCCAATGGAATACAGCGGAACAAAAGTGTTTGCGGCTCGCGGCGGGCATATCCCCGGCGCAGTCAATATGAACTGGATGGACTTAATTGATACCGAAAACCAGTTATGCTTAAAACCGATTAATGAAATAGAACAAATATTACAAACTAAGGGCGTTACAAAAGATAAAACCATTATTACCCATTGCCAAACGCACCACCGCTCATCGCACAGTTATATCGTGTTAAAGAGTTTGGGATATGACAAGATTAAAGGCTACCCGGGTTCGTGGTCGGACTGGGGGAATGATCCAGCCACACCGATTGAAACACCCTGAAAGAAGAAAATATTATTTTATCATTACGCTAAACTTAATCCGTCGAGGCTTAATCAGTCGAGCGAATAACACCCGTCACAATACCCAAAATTTGTACATGTTCGTTACGCAAATAAATAGGAGCAACGTCCGGGTTAGCGGGTTGTAAACGAATACCATCCGCTTCAATATACAATTTTTTCAAGGTAACTTGTTCGTAGTTAATCATGGCAACCACGGTTTCACCGTTCTGTGCCGATTCGCGCTTTTCGATAACAACCAGATCACCGTCCTGAATATTATCGTCAATCATCGAATTACCTCGTACCCGCAGCGCATAGCAGTTGCGCCGAACCATATTAGCCGGAACGGAAACCACTTCATCATTTTCACAGACGTCTATTGGCTCACCCGCGGCCACCCAGCCCATTAACGGTACTTCAACCAGTGACTGTGGAATAAAATCCAGAGCTTCAAACGATTGTTGCCAAATATGGTGGCCCGCTTTTGCCAATGGTGACTCACCTGAATCGATATCCAGATAAGAATAAACATCCAGATTATTATTTGAAATCAACATGTTAACATTAGACATTAAGGTATTCCTTTAGGTTTTTATTAACAATAGCCCGATAAGACCAGAATTGCAACAGCTTGCATGGTTTTGCGAATCTTCAAGTACCCTACACCCCACATACCCTATAGAATAGGCCTTCCGAATGATTAGCTGAGTAATAGAATAAACATGTCACAAACAAATAAACGCAATAACCTTGTTCTTGTCGCCGTTGCTATCGTTAGTGTTGCAGTGGGTGTTCTCGTTAGCCAGAAGCTTCTCAAAGCACCGGCACCGATACCTGAAAACTTATCGGCTACCTTGCTGGATAAAGCCAAACCTTTACGCAACTTTGAATTAATAGACCATAACAATAAACCCTTTAACCTAAACAGCCTGAAAGGCAACTGGAGTTTTCTGTTTTTTGGTTATACTCACTGCCCCGATGTTTGCCCGCTGGCGATGCAGGTGATGCGTAAAGTATGGCAGGCCGCCGAATTGAAAACCGCCGTCGCAACCAATATGCAAATGATATTTATCTCGGTTGACCCCAACCGTGACACACCCGCACTACTAAAATCCTATGCACAATATTACAACCCGGCTTTTATCGGGGTAACCGGCAAGGCAAACGAAATTGATAACATAACAAAACAAATCGGCATCCTTTACAGCCTCGATAAAGCCGATAAAAATGGCGATTACAATGTAGGCCATAGCGGGCAAATTATACTGATTGACCCGCAAGGCAATATGCGAGCTGTTTTTTCACCACCACTTAATCCAGAATCCATCACCCGGGACTTTATCGCCATTAAAAAATGGCTTGAGGACAACAGATGAATAAAACATTTCTTATTAAAAGCCTGTTCGGCATCCTATTTTTTCTGCTTGGTAGCTTTAACCAGGCCACTGCACATGGCCAGGCCGCCATTACTTTTTCAGATATAACCGTACCAGAAGCACCACCCACTGCAGCTGTCATGGTGGCCTATATGCAGATTAAAAATAATACCAACCAGGACAAAACAATAAGCCAGATAAGTAGTACGCAATTTAAACGTGTTGAAATTCATAAAATGAACATGGCTAACGGCATGATGAAAATGAAAAAACTGGATGGATTAACCATAAAAGCACAGCAAACCATTGTGCTAGAATCTGGCGGCATACATGTTATGCTCATTAAACCGCTTAAACCTTTAAAACATAATGACCCGGTAACATTAACATTTAAGTTTGCCTCCGGTGAAAGTACAATGCTTAATACACGCGTACAAAGAACCCCTTAAACCCCATTATAAAAACGACACCAAATGACAATAAACACACCACCAACCAATATTAAAGATCGTATCTTTGCCTTAATACAACTTTTCCTGCCACACCATTTTCTCTCCGGTATTATGTATAAAATCACCCGAATTGAAACACTCTGGTTTAAGGATTTCATTATTAAAAAAATTATCGACATTTACGATGTCGATATGAGCCAGGCACAAAGTGAAAAGGCAGAGGACTTTAAAAGCTTTAATCACTTTTTTACCCGGCCGTTAAAAGCAACCGCGCGCCCCATTGCCGAAGGTGCTCACAGTATTATTTCACCGGTTGATGGCACCGTGAGTGAAATAGGTAAAATTAATAAGGACCAGATTTTTCAGGCCAAGGGGAAAACCTATTCACTGGAAACACTGCTAGGTGGCTCACCGGAACGTGCCGAATTTTACCGTAACGGTTATTTTGCCACGCTTTACCTGTCACCCCGCGACTACCATCGTATCCATATGCCGCTCAGCGGGCGCTTGCGAGAAATGGTGCATGTTCCCGGCCGCCTGTTTAGCGTCAGTCCGTCCACAACCCGCAGTGTTGCCGGCTTATTTGCACGCAACGAACGCGTTATCGCCGGGTTTTCAACCGATGCCGGCGCAATGGCCATGATTCTGGTCGGTGCTATATTTGTGTCTAGCATGGAAACCGTGTGGGCCGGCACCATCACCCCACCCCGAGGTAAACACCTGCGGCAATGGAGCTACGACACTCAGGATCCGATTTGTTTAGAACGAGCCGAGGAAATGGGGCGCTTTAATATGGGCTCAACCGTGATACTTTTATTTCCAGAAAACAGTATTGAATGGGAACAGGATTTAGTTGCCGGTAAAAAAGTACAGTTTGGTGAAAAAATTGGGGACGTAGTCACTCATAAACAAGCTGGTAACAACAAAATCAACGATTAGACAGCGTACCAACTAAGGTAAACTTGATGTACCACCCAAACGAATACTAAAGGCTGCATAACCTGTGCGTAGCCCGGATGCAGCGAAGTGAAATCCGGGAAAGTTGAGGGCTGCTTCCCGGATTGCATTTTATTCCATCTGGGCTACTTGCTCTTTTCAAAATGATGGGTTGCACCCATCCTACTCACAGCATAAGTGCCAGTAAATTTTTAAAACGTTTGGATTACAGTCGCAGCGCTCCGCTGCTGCATAAGTGCCAGTAAATTTTTAAAAAATTAACTGGCACTAAAAAAGGGGGCAACTAAAAAGTTACCCCCTGTTAACACATACTCGAAATTTATAATTGTTATTATTTCTTAACTATTTTCTCTATATGCTTTTTTCTTTAACTATAGCTTAGAAGTTCCAGCCATAAGCCACACCGAAAGACGTTTGACTCATTGTTAAATTTGCTTCACCACCACCAAACGCTGCTGGTATAGAACCATTACCATTCACTGTATTTTCAGGTGCATACATAAACATAAAGGTCAGTTCCGCTTTACTAGCAAGCTCATATGTTAAACCGATAGTGTAAGTTTCTTCTGTTACCGCTGGAGCCAGAATATTGAAGAAAGTTTGGTCAGCAGGAATAGGCTGTTTACCATAGTTGTAACCACCTAAAAGAGTCATTTTGCTGTTAATAGCATAAGCCGCTCCCAGTTTGTAAACAGTCATATCTTGCCAACCAAAACCAGCACCATTAGCAGTACCCAGTGTATTAGTTAGCTGGCCACCTGGAGCAGGCCCTAATGGATTAGCAATAGCCGCCACTTCACTGTAGTTAATTTTTACAATATCAAAACCAACATTTAAAGCCTCAGAAGGGGCAAAGTTAATACCGATACCATAGGTAGATGGAATATCGAAGTCGCCTTGCTCAGCAAACAAACCTTTGTATTTATCAAAGTTAGACATATCGGCTCTAGACTGATAAAACGCACCTAAAGTAACGGTATCAGAAACTGTTGAAGTCCAACCTAAACGCACGTTAAAACCAGTTGAAGTATCATCACCATTGTCCGTAACAAAACCTACGGCTGAAGTTTGACTAGAAACATCAAAGCCCGCTAAACCATAAGCCCGGAATGTTTGGCGAATTAAATTTAATGACACACCAAACGTATTTTTATCATTTACTTTCATTGAGAATGTTGGCGCAATAAAAAGTTGCTCAAGGTTAACGCCAGACTGTATGCCACTGGAACCCGAAAATAAGCCAATGATGTCTTTATACTTGGTGTTCATACCGCCATTACCGTAAACAGAAACACCAAAGGCCATTTTATCATTCAGCATTCGGTTATAGCCAAATTCTGGAATCAGGAAGCTTGCATCTTCATTACCTTCATTTCTTGCTCCACCTTGAATAACAGCAGAACGATCAGGTGTAAAGCGGTCAAGGCCAAAGTCAACTCTGTTACCTTGTGCAAACATATTGGCTGGGTTAGTACCCGCCGCTAATGTATCGCCTGATTTTGCAATGCCAACACCGCCCATTGCTTTGGCTTTAATGCCAATACCATGTGCAAAGTAACCATTCGTAGCCGAAGCCGTTAAGGGCAATAACATGCCAGCAGCACATGCCCCGAGTAAAATACCTTTAGTTGATTGTTTCATTTGATTCTTGAACTCCCGTTTTGGTTAGTTGTTTCTGTCAACTTATAAATAACTGCTCTGATTTTTTATTTTGCTACCGAATCAAAAATGTCTTTGGTGTTGTTTTTATGAGACAATTTTGTTTTGCAATTAGCACCATAATTAAATACATCTCTTATTAGTGTCAATCGCTATTTCCAGTAGCAACCCTCAAATCAGCGCCTTTATTCGTTAATCTTGGCGCATTATTGACGTTTAACCGGCAAGCTGTCTGTAACCAAACACACATTGCTTTTAGTTGTATCAAAATTACAACAACTGGTTAATGACGGTAAATCGTGGTAAAAGTGTATCTGATAAGCAACACAAGGGAAGCAATACGGGTTTTCCCGAACAAGAAAAAAATGGAGTGAGGCCTAACACTATGTGTACATTAAAAAGCACCCAAATTTTCATTTATTTATTCATTCTGTTGACTTACCAATACACAGCCTACGCGGGAGGCTTTCGGCTACCGGAATACACAGCCGCCGGGGTGGCAACCGCCAATGCACTGGTTGCAGATACCAGCCGAATAAGCGCAATTGCCTATAACCCCGCTATTATGAGTATTTACTCCCCGGCTAATAAACAACAAACGGGGTTATTCAGTGGCAACCTTATTCAGGTTCAGTACGACACCGAAGTTTCTACGGCCAGTAAAACAACGCAGGGAACAGGCGAGTCAACTTTTAATATACCTGGGCTGTTTATAAGTGAACGGCTCACCGATAAACTTTCTGTCGGGTTATTGATTCACAGCCCCTTTGGGCTGGAAACCAAGTGGCCAACCAATACTTTTGCCCCTTTCGGTGGCTCTGCTGCGCTGGAGCCTGAGCTTAGCCGGATTAAAATGTATAACGCCAATGTAAACCTCGGGTACAAGCTAAATGCAAACACGGGTATTGCAATGGGTGTTAACCGCTATCAATTACTCGATTTACGGTTTAATTCGCAGGCAACGGCGGTTGAAGGTGAGGGTGTGGGTTACGGCTGGAATGCGGCATTTATTACAAAGCTGGATAAGCTGACCCTTGGTCTGTCTTACCGTTCAAAAGTACAGGCAAACGCCACAGGCACGGCAGGCGGTGTTACCCCGATTAAGGTGGATGTAACCTTTCCGGAAATGCTCACTATTGGTGCTAATTATGCCGTTAGCGACGCACTTACTGTTGAACTGGATATAGAACATACCGGCTGGAAAGTTTACGACAACCTGAATATTCGCAGAGCCACTGATAATTCAACATTAACCTTAAGCACCAACAACTGGAAGAATACCTTGACCTATCGTGCAAGTGCGCAATACAAAATACGCAAACACCAACTCCTGTTTGGCTATGCCTACGATGAAACACCACAAGGTGACGATTACTTTTCTGCGCGTGTACCCGATTCAGACAGACAACTGTTTTCAGTCGGGTATCAATATGATTTTGGTACTTACAAAATAGAAACCGGGTTGATGCTGGTTAAGTTTAAAGACCGTGTGATTAATTCCAGTAAAACCTATGTTCCGGCCAACCCCCCAAATGAACCCAATGGCTCCACCGCTTATAATGGGACTTATCGCTCTAGTGCCATCGTTTTAAGTATTGGGTTCAGTACCGCTTTTTAACCACCATTTAGCAATGGCAAAAACAAAGTACCCATTCCCAAACAACACGTAGCCCGGATGCAGCAAAGCGAAATCCGGGAGTGTCGATGCAGTATTTCCTGGATTACATTTCATTTCATCCAGGCTACCGGCTAGAATCGGGCAGCAAATCGTATTGTTATTACTCGGCAAGTCATCATTAAACGTTGGTTGGTTGAAAATGGGATTTTGTAACATCTAGAAATGACAAAGGCTCCAAAAGGAGCCTTTGTTCTCAGCACCAACACAACTTGTCATCGTTATTGCTGGGCTGGCTACACTGGGCGGACCTTTGTGTAGTCTCGAATGCCTGATGCAAAGCAGAGCAGGAACACTTTAAATATATATGCATAATTGCATAATTGCAAGAAATATTAGCAAAACCTTATTTAAAGGTGCTTTGCTAATTGACCTAAATTCAGGCCATTTAACATACACTTATAAATTTCGGCCATTTGGCTACGACCTAATTTTCGTCTAAAGTACAAACGTTTACCCGTATTAACATTTCTTTTGTTAAGCCTTATCAAATCGAGACGGTGAAATCCAACTGTATAAATCATGTCACCCTTTACCCAGGTATCACTTTCCTGGAACCGCCCCAGTTGAGGCATTGATGCTTTTGGCAATTTATAGTGGTACGGCATTATTGGAGTTGGCTCGCGAGTACTAAGGGCTAAAACAGTAACTAAATTAAAGCGCCCATCAATAGGCGGTGTAAGTACGACAACAGGCCGATGGTTTTTTACCATTTCAGGCTTTTTAAAGCCTTGTGAAAAATCGCACAATAATATTTGCCCAGCCAGGGGGTGAAATTTAATTGCCACTAACAAAAATCCTTGTAAGTTATTAAACAATAATCGTTAATGCTAACATAATCTGTAGATAACAGGCTTAGCACGTAGTATCGATGCAGTATTCCCCGGATTACATTTCATTTCATCCAATGGTACCAACTGTGATTGGGGCGTTGCGAGCGATAGCTCAGCAATCTCGTTTTTTCGGGGTAAAACTTAGTAAGATTGCCGCGCTATCGCAATAACGAAGGTCTTTAATATTGAAAGTTAACCGGATAGCACCCACTATATGTATAACGTAATATCCGCTTCGCCTGCAAATTCAAAGAAGGTTGCTGCGCCACCAAAAGTTACATCGTCGATAAAATCTGCTGGGTTCATGTCAAACAAATCAACGGTCATTTGACAGGCCACCATTTTCACTTCTGCCTCAAGGCAAAGGTCTCGCAGTTCTTCAAGGCTGGCAACGCCTTTAGATTTCATTTTTTGCTTCATCATCATGGTCATGATGCTTTGCATACCCGGTATTGCAGTACCAATAACTGGAAACCATTTATCCATTCCCATTGGCATGGGCATGCCCGGGTTACCTAAAGGGCTAACCGATACCTTCATTTTACGTTTTAATAACTGTAGGCCATAAAATGTAAAAAATATTTCAACGTCATAGCCTAATGCGGCAGCCGTTGAAGCAAGGATAAACGGAGGATAACCCCAGTCTAGCGTTCCTTTAGTTGCAATAATCGCGAGTTTTTTATTCGACATAGATTTAGCCTCTAGTCCGCAATGTTAGTGTTACGCGATCCCTGCTGTGCACATTAAAAAAACTAAAGTGCTTAGTTCTTTTTAATTAAGAAAACGAATTTACCGCCTTCTTCTTTTGATTCCATTAATTCATTGCCGGTTTGTTTTGCAAATGCTTCAAAATCTTTTACTGAACCTGGATCGGTTGCAATGATATGCAATACTTGTCCTGCGTCCATACCTGCTAAACTTTTCTTCGCACGAAGAATAGGTAGTGGGCAGTTTAAGCCTGATGCGTCGAGTTCTTGATCAAAATTAGCCATGGTAGCTCCTGTTTGTTTAAATTTGTATATCAGATCATTTTAAGTAGGGCATTTATAAATTATTTAAACAATAATAACAACCCAATAATGTTCTAATATAGGTTTTTATTAATATTCAAACCGTTCTAAAACAGCTTGAATATTAATAACGGTAGCCATTTTTAAATAAAATAGCCAAAAATTCAGCCCGATAAATACCAGCAAACCCGATTTTGGCCTTTACGCTGGCTCTGATTCAGGTGCCAGCACATCGTGGCATAAACCGCTTGCCTGCCAGGCATTAAAGCCACCTCGCAGCGTGTAAACATTGTCAAAGCCTGCTTTTTGCAAATACTGGCAAGCCTGCACTGAACGTATCCCCTGGCGACAAAAAAGAATAATAGGCCGTTCGTCTGATAGTTCCGCCACTTTACCGGGAATGACGTGCAACGGCATGTGTTGTGCCCGTGGGATCGACCCCTTAGTCACTTCGTGAGAACTTCTTACATCAAAAATATCAACTTGCTTATGTTCATCGTTCAGTAATTCGTTTAGTTCTGAAACTTCTATTTCTCGTACTAGCGGCATTTTGCGATTATTATATAACATTTGGGTGATAATTCAGCAAAAAACTTGAAACCACTTCACAATTTATTGTCTTAAACCACAACACCGTGCAAATTACAAAATAGCCAGCAAGGATGATAAGATTTACCTATGAAACTGACTACAATCCACAATCTTGTATACCAACATTTAACTTTGGCTTCTATCTGCCTGATTATACTGGTTTTTATTGCCTCGTTTAATCTACATGCAGCAGAGCTCAAACTCCCTGATATTGGCGATAGCGCGGCCACGGCACTCACGCTGACCGAAGAAAAGATGATGGGCGCAGCCGTCATCCGCAATATTCGCCAGGCCGGAATGCTCGTCGACGACCCATTATTAGTTGAATATATTAATAACCTGGGTAATAAACTGGTATCCGTTAGTAATAATAAAGATTACCGCTTTAATTTTTTTATTATCGATGATAGCTCTATTAATGCCTTTGCCTTGCCGGGTGGCTATATTGGTATACATTATGGGCTTATCACGGCGAGCCGAAACGAAAGTGAGCTGGCGTCGGTGTTAGCACATGAGATTGCCCATGTGACCCAACGCCACCATGCACGCGCCTATGATTTGGGCAAAACTTATCAGGTGCCTGTGCTTGCGGCACTCATTGCCGCTATCGTGCTGGGCTCAAACGGAAATGAGCTAGGCCAGGCCGCACTCGCAAGTATTGCTGGTGGTACCGCGCAAATGAGAATTGATTTTACCCGCGCCAATGAAAAAGAAGCCGACCGGCTTGGCATTAAAATAGTCAATAAAGCTGGCTTTGATGCCCATAGCATGGCCAGTTTTTTCGAACAAATGTATAAAGAGTCCCGCCTTTACGGTTCGCAAGGCCCGGAGTTTTTACGTACCCACCCGGTATCACAAAACCGCATGGCCGAAGCAAAGCTGCGCGCAAACCAGATGCCGCTAAAACAGCCGCCATCGTCGGAAGCTTATCACTTAATGAAACAACGGATTGAAATACTGAATCAGCCAGATAATAAAGCGCTAGTCGATCATTATGCTTTTCAACTTAAAAATAAAACCTACACCAACCGCAATGCCGCTTTATATGGCTACGCTATCGCGCTTTTAAAAGACAAACAACTCAATCAGGCACGAGACATTATTCAGCAATTACGCCAACAGGCGCCTTCTCGCATCGCTTACCTGATTACAGAAGCGCAAATAGCGGAACAATCTCGACAATACACAAAAGCACTCAATTTATATAAGAGTGCCCTGGACGACTACCCGGGCAATAACCCACTCACTCTCAGTTATATTGAAGCACTGTTAAAGCAGCAAAAATACAGTCAGGCAAAATCAATTCTTGAAATTCACTTAAGGCAACCCGCACCTGCACCTAAGCTCTACAAACTTTTATCACTGATAGAATCAAAACTAGGTAACCAGGTTGCCACCTATGAAGCACTCGCGCACTACTACTACCACATTGGGCAAACCTACCAGGCACTCAAACAAGTTAATCTTGCGTTAAAAACACCGTCACTCGACTTTTACACTGAAAGCCGGCTCAGTGCGCGTAAAAAAGAACTACAAACTGAAATAGCCACCCTTTCAAAAAAGCATTCCTGATTTAATTAACTGAAATTGAATTTGATTTTACAAAACAGTGATCAGTTATTTTAATATCTTCTAATTTACTTAAGTAACAATCAACACTTGCCATAAGTTTGCGTTCATGTATGCTTGGCTTCAGGTGTTGTTGGTAAATGTTAACAGCTCCCGCCAGTAGCTTGGCAACAAAAAAAATATTAATTTGTCTTATTTAAGATATTAAATTTAAGATATT
>QIKU01000034.1 GCA_003232015.1 Gammaproteobacteria bacterium | reverse complement strand
GGGTAGCAGGAAGAAAGCCTTCTTTTTTGAGCCGTTTTAAGGCTTGAATATCTTTTATATTGAGTAAGATTTTTTTCAGGGCTGTTTTTATCGAAGTGCTTAAGGCCGCGCTGGCAACCCACGGTTTGGTGACATTATCAAATTCGGCTAACTTGCGAAGAGGAGCCCCTTTTTTGAGTAACTTGCTATAGGTGCTGGATTTAAGTGCGCCTGCATCAAAAATGCCCAGCGCAACGATGCTACCAACCCTGCCGTGTCTCCCAAGGTATTTATAGCTAGCCAGATTTACAATAAATACCAGGCAAATTCTTCCCGTCAGCTTGGACTGACTAATTTAGAACTAAACTAGTTCCTACGAACCCTGTTGTCATGGCAACAACCAATAAGGCACCGACAAGTTTAGGTGGTGCGGGAAGGGGAATATCGAACCACCTGCATGCAGCACCGATCCCCAATCCCAAAAGTATACCAATGATTGCTTCTGTCATTTTTCACCTCTCGTTTGCAGTTGACTCGCCTGTTGGCCCACCACAATGCTTTCTGTTTTTATTCGGGCGATGGCCGCTAAAATGGTCTACCAAAATATACCCAACCGTCATAGCTACAACGAGTAACGCGCCAACAATAACGGGGGGTGCTGGTACGGGTATTCCTGACAATCTGCAAATCGCACCGATAGAAAAAGCAAGTATAATTCCGATTACAATTTTCATTTTAATTCTCCCTGTTTGCGCTTGTGTTAAGTTGATTGGCTTAGAGTGGCTTGGTTACAACTTTCAGTTTTCAGGAATTATCTTTAAAGCCAAAAGCAGCATGACTACCATCACAAAAAGGTTTATTTTTTGAAGCCCCGCAACGGCATAAAACATAACGTTTATTTGATACGCCATCACACCAGTCCTGTCCTATAAGGTCTATTCCACCAGTGACGGCGTATGGCCCATCTTTGAGTACGGTGACACTGGGTTCACTCTGTGGAATTTTTCGCTCCTCGCCATTTATACTGTAACTCAAAGCACCTGATGGGCATTTTTCAATTTGCTCAATAAGTTCTTTCATTGATGTGGAGTCGGGTTGTATCCATGGATCAGAATCCGTTTTGAATACTGAGGGTAGACCATCCACACAATATGCTGCATGGGCGCAAGCGCCACCATTGAAAAGAACAGTAATTTTTTCGCCAACATATTTTCCACGACGATTTTTTACTCGGTCGTCTGATTTCTCATCTGTAAAATCAGACGTGCCATGTGAGCCATCACAAAATGGTTTATTACCAGATAAGCCACACCGGCACAGAGCAACACCGCGAACGGTTGAATACGATTGGCCTGTTTCGTTTAAAAGGTGGGGTACTTCCTGCGAGCTGGAATCCTCGATTAAATAATAGGGGCCATTTGGTAAGCATGCGATGATTGGTTTTTCTTTATTGTTCATGTGTAACCTCCTGCTGGATTAAATATGTTGAGTGTCTGACATGATGCTGCTAACGAAGTGCAACATAATGTTCGACAACGGGTGGTTGTGTTGTGGAAGAAATATTACTGATACTTTTCTGCAAAATATAATCGGCATTGGTTGAGCGCTCGTGTTGACGTAGATGCTCCAACCAGGATTCGGTCATAAATGTTTCGATAATCCGGTTCGGCTTCGCCACATCGGAAAATATAGACCAGAAAAATGCACCGTCGCGTTTACGTGCGCGATGCAGTTCCTGCATCAATTCTAAAAACTGTTGTCTTTTTTCCGGTTCAATGTGGTATTCGACGGTGACTAACACTGGCCCTTGATCCGGCTCAGGCTCATCATCTACTATGGGCGCAGGCCAGTGGCCAGACGGTGCGTTGTCAATTGCTTCCCCTTTTTGCAGCCGGAAACCTGTTGTTACAATAATACCCAAAAATTGAGTAACCGCTGCAATAAGTAAAGCATCTGAGATGCTTAACTGGCTTGCAAGTTGCCCCCACACCGCGCTGCCAAATGCCATGCTGCCAAATAATACAACTAAATAAACTGACAAAACACGCGCCCTCACCCAGCTTGGTGCGGCCTTTTGTGCGGCAACATTGAGTGTCGACAACACCATGATCCAGGCCATTCCGGTAAAAAACATAAGAGCAATCGCAAGCAAATAGTATTGTGTGAATGCTAGGCCAAAGGCACAAACTGTAATCATGGCACTGGCCGACATTACCAGCCGGTCACTACTTAGCAGTTTCCTGAGTCGTGGCAACTGGGTTGCCCCAATAACGGCTCCCAGCCCAACCGTAGCCAACAATAAGCCGAATCCTCCCGCACCCTGGTGCAACACGCTGCGTGTTAACAGTGGTAACAACGCCCAGATGGCGCTGGCAGGAATAAAAAATACCATCGCTCTTATTGCCACAATATGGATAGGCTGTGAATGGCGCGCATAGTGCAAACCGGTACGTAAGGCATTAAAAAAACGTTCTGTGGGCAATGTTGGTGTGGCGAGCTCTGTTTGCCAACGCAGCAGTACCCATATAATGCCAACGAAGCTCAGTGCGTTCAGAGCAAAGGCTAAAACTGGTCCATGCAGCACAATTAACATGCCGCCAAGTGCTGGACCTATCGCACGTGATACGTTGATGCCGATGCTGTTAAGCGCCACCGCAGCCGGCAATTGTTTTTTGGGAACTAGTTCAGGAGTTACCGCCTGCCAGGCTGGCGCATTGAAAGCTGCACCGCAGCCAAGTATAAAAGTGAAAACAATCAGAATCCCAGGAGTGGTCATGCCCAACCATGTTATCAGCGTAAACGATATTGCGGTTATCGCCATTAGCAATTGCACTGTAAGTAAGTAGCGCCGTCGATCAACAATGTCCGCCATGGCACCTGCAGGTAAGGCAAATAGAAAGATGGGAAACGCAGTTGCAGCCTGAACCATTGCTACCATGAATGGATCTGAGGTGAGAGTTGTCATCAACCATGCCGCACCCACATCATGCATCCAGGTGCCCACATTGGAGACCACGGTTGCAACCCATATAAACCGAAAAGTTTTGTACTGAAATGGTAGCCATGGTGATTCGTCTCTGCCAGATTGTGTGCCCTGTTCCACTGTTTCAGGCGAAGTCAGATTTTTTTTTTGCATTTTATATTTGTCGTTGTTATTTTTTTCATTATTTAGCAATGCTAATCGGTATGGTTGGGGCGCGTGTTACGTCCATCACCGTCATTTGGTACAGATGATAAAGCAATTTGAAACCTTCTTTATTCCAGTGTGTAGTCGCCTCATGACGATTATTATTGTTCGCTAACCAATAATAGACAGATTGATATTCCACAAAGAAATCTACATTTTCAGGTTGATCTGGTGACACCATAATTTCCAATGTCTTAACCGGGTTGAATAGAATTGGTCCGCTGCGAGGATCTTTTTCTACTTGAAACTCAGGATAGCTGTGCATGCTGTTTGCAATAAATTCGATCACTGCATTAAAGCTTCTGAGTTTAATCCATGCCTGTATCGGAAATTTTCCACCAGGATAACCTGGCCGTATATCAACAAGGACAAAATTGTGAGGGTATTGTCGAGCTCTTTTGTCTAACTGACGGCGTTCGTCATTTGAAAGTCTGGCTGGATCATAATTTGCAATCAGCATACGCCCACGTATGGCTTTACTAACAATCTTTTTCTTTCCTGTTGTTATCCAGTGGTATCCACGTTCGGCTGCTTTGAGAATCGAATCCATTGAGGTGTTATGCCCATTAATAACACTCCATTGTTGTTCATAATTTATTGCCCCCACATCGAGTACCCCTATATTTTCTAATGCGGTCAAATGAAGAATTGCACGTCTAAACTGTCTAAATTCTTTGGGATATCGGGCATTGTTATGAAAAACGGTTCGTTCTCCCTTTTTTTCAACTATCATTGCGCGCACCATTAACCGCAGTACCATACCAATATCAAGCCCTTGATGAGCCATAAATTCAACCTTACTTTCATCCATCGGCGTTAATAACTGCTTAGTAAAGGCTTCTCCCTGGATTGGCACGATATTAATTGTTGGATTTTCAGCCACACTGGCGCCAAGCGCCAGCATCGTACCGCTACCACCACTTCTGAGTGGCTCCCGTGCCAGACCGGCATTGATACGAAAATCAAAGGTCGCCGCCACATTAGGCACAGCGGTAAAATGGATAGGATTGTGGTTTCGTGCACGTGCAATATTCAGCAGTAAAAGCTGTGCCTGAATTTGTGCGTGCGTTCTATCGTATTCAATCACGGCGCGATCCAGCGCTATTGGCGACATACATCCAGCTAACCCACTGATCGTGCCAATCATTACTACACGAATAAGCAGTGTTCTTAAAATACAAAACACGAGCAGCCACCGTCCCATCCAAAGGGGTCTCGTGTAGAGCGCCCACAATTTTTCTGCGTTGAGGTATGTAAATGACTGTGCGAGTGTGAACAACCAACTGAATGGTGTACGGTGTTAACGGCATTTGAAAACTGAGGATAAGCACCATAATGGGCTATGGGAGACCAGTCAGGGTTAACCGGTAGTGGTGCGGGAGCCAATTTGCCAAAGCCTTCTGCTGCGTACACAATTTTTCCACCAACAATGGTCAGAACGGATTCCAGTGCCTTTATTTGCTCATCAGGAATTGAAAAGTAGTTATCAGACAGTACCGCCAGATCTGCAAGTTGACCCACCGTGATTTTTCCTTTCTGGTTTTCTTCGTTTGAAAACCAGCTACTTCCTACTGTCCACAAACGTAACGCTTCCATTCGATCAAGGCAATTATCCTGTGGGTACAGACTTAACCCCCCCACTGTTTTTCCAGACACCAGCCAATATAGAGCAACAAATGGGTTGTAGCTTGCGACTCGCGTTGCATCGGTGCCGGCTCCTACGGGCACTTCCATTTCCAGCATCTTTATTATAGGTGGTGTTTGCTGTGCTTTATCTGCACCATAACGTTCAACAAAATATTCACCCTGATAGGCCATGCGATGTTGGATGGCAATACCACCACCAAGCACCTTGATGCGTTCAATATTCCGCTCAGAGATAGTTTCGGCATGATCAATAATCCAGTGTAAACCTGCAAATGGTATTTCTTTATCCACTTCTTCATAAACATTGAGCACTCGTGAAATCGACTCATCGTAGGTGGAATGAATACGGAATGGCCAACGGTTTTGTGCCAGTAAGGTAACAACTTCTTTGAGGTCGGCTTCCATTGCATCAGGAAGATTCGGACGCGGTTCCAGAAAATCTTCAAAATCTACCGCAGAGAACGCCAGCATTTCCCCCGCACCATTCATGCGATAAAAATTATCGCCTTGACCGGGGCTGATCATCTTTGTCCATTTATTAAAATCATCCATCTCCTGACCGGGTTGTTGCGTAAACAGGTTGTATGCAATTCTTATTGTTAACTGGTTATCACGATGCAACTGATCAATAACTCCATAATCATCGGGAAAGTTTTGAAAACCGCCACCCGCATCGATTACGCTGGTAATACCAAGACGATTTAGCTCCCGCATAAACTGTCGTGTAGAATTTAGTTGCTGCTCAATGGGAAGTTTCGGTGCCATGCCCAGCGTTGAATAAAGAATAAGTGCATTGGGTCTGGCTATTAGCAAACCAGTAGGATGACCAGCTTTGTTCCGCTGAATTTCACCACCGGGTGGGTTCGGTGTATCTTTCGTGTAACCCAGCACACGCAGAGCTGATTTATTCAGGATTGCTCGCGCATACAAATGTAATACCATCACCGGCGTCTCAGGCGCTGCCGCATTAACTTCGGCTAACGTCGGCATGCGGCGCTCAGCAAACTGAAACTCTGACCATCCGCCGATAACACGTACCCACTGACCATTGGGCGTACGCTGCGCCTGCTCCCGCAACATACGCAGACCATCCGCAAGCGATGGCACACCGTCCCAGCGTAACTCCATATTGTAATTAAGGCCACCGCGTATCAAATGAGTGTGCGAATCATTAAGCCCCGGAATAACCGTGCCCTGCCTTAGATCAATTACCTGGGTCTCTGCGTTTTCTGTACTATTTCGATAGCGCATAACCTCCTTTTCAGTGCCGATAGCCACGATGTGTTCACCTTTGATAGCGACAGCAGAGACAAAGGGATTTTTTTTATCCATCGTTGCAATGCGGCCATTGAATAAAATCATGTCAGCATTATTTAAGTCAGTAAGCATATTTCACCTTCCTGTTATTAATAACCTTTTTGTGGCTATTGTTTACAATAAAAGTTATTTACATATCCATCTGTCATTGATTGCCTTACCCTTTTTCTTTGCGGCTTGCAGGTTGCCCATGAACCATGGTGTATGCATATTCAACCCCCATGCCATAGGCGCCACTGTGTTCTTTCACAATTTCAATAACGGCGTCATAAGTATCTTTGCGTGCCCAGTCGCGCTGGAATTCAAGTAACACCTGCTGCCACGTTACGGGTACAGCACCTGCATGGGTGATGCGCTGTATTGCCATATCGTGTGCCACTACAGATGTTCCACCCGATGCATCAACTGCCGCATAAACTTCATAACCTGCTTTCATTGCTTCTAATGCAGGAAATGCGAGACATACCTCCGTCCACAAAGCGGCAATCACCAATTTTTTTCGGCCGATTTTTTCTACCTGTGCCACAAAATTACTGTCTTCCCATGAGTTCATTGAGGTGCGTTCAATGGGGGCATGAGTCGGGAAAATATCTAACAATTGCGGCCACATTTGGCCACTGAAACTTTCAGTCTCTACAGTTGTTAAGATTGTAGGAACATTGAATGCTTTCGCAGCCTTGGCTAGGCCAAGTACATTGTTCATTAATAGATGACGATCTATTGATGCTACGCCAAATGACATCTGCGGTTGATGGTCGATAAAGATTACAGTGCAGTTATCTGGATTTAGAAGTTGTAATTTAGACATGATATTCCCCTTTCATATTTTGATTTTGTTCATTAGTTTTACTCATCACGGTAAGTCAAATAAAAGTATCTCAGCATGGCCGATACCACTTATGCATATCTGCTTTTCATCAACTACTTTGGCACCATCGCCCGCAGCAAGAATTATTTTGTTCAGCATTATGCTGCCTGTTGCTACATGTAAATAAACTTTTCGATCTGTACAAATGGCATAATTAATCTGTTTTTCTTTCTGCAAAATAGCGACGTAAAGTTTTGCATCCTGACGAATAGTGACTGAATTCTCAGCGCCATCAACCGAAGCAATTAACGTTAAACCATGTTGTCTTTCTTCAGAAGGAACCTTTTTTTGTTCGTAGCTGGGATTTATGCCCTGTTTGTCAGGCTGTATCCATATTTGCAAAAAATGCACGGGGTGTTCTTTGGATGCGTTAAATTCACTGTGGGTGATACCTTTCCCAGCACTCATCCTTTGTACATCACCGGGATAAATAATGGAGGTATTACCCATACTGTCCTTATGTTCCAGCTTGCCACTTAATACGTATGTGATGATTTCCATATCTTGATGAGAGTGTGTTGGGAAACCACCACCGGGTACTACACGATCGTCATTGAGCACACGTAATTCTGAAAATCCCATTTGTTTAGCATCGTAATAATTAGCGAATGAAAAAGTATGATAGCTATCCAGCCAGTCTATTTGTGTCCGCCCCCTGTCTTTTGTCTTGCGAAGGGTTATCATTCTTAGCTCCCATAGAATTGAGATATATTTATTACAGCCTGTCACAACCGAATAAGTGGCATACCTGTACAATGAAATAATGATAAAAAAAAATTTTTGAAAGCGTAACTATCAGAAATGATAGGTCGGTACTGAATTGCTAGGGAATTGTGGCGTAATCAAACCAAGCATCACTGCTTTTGCTATAGCCTGACTGCGATTGATAACATTTAGTTTCAGGATGGAATTTTTTAAGTGGAATACCACCGTCGCTTCAGATATTGTTAAAATAGCAGCAATTTCATGGGCGGTCTTTCCCTCGGCCACCCACACCAGACAGGTTTTCTCTCGCTCGGTCAGATGAATGTTCACGCTGCCTTTTTTAGATTGCTCTATTAATTGCTTGACACGCTCATGTATAAAAGATTGCAAGGTATTCAGATAAATAACGGCATGACGTTCCTGAGCAGAATCGTTAACCATACTTTTATCTGCAACCAGACTGATGAGGTCTGTTTTACCATCAAAATGAGGTGCGCCTATACTTATTCCATCGCATAATTTGAATTCTTTTGCCTCTGCAAAAAATTTATGCACAATACCTTCAGCGTGTTCATTAAAACGCATCCAGTGGTAGGGAATTTGTGAATTAAAGCAATGTTCTGCAACAGGGTCGATATTGACATACCCCTGCTTACCGTAACGCTCAATCCACTCCACAGGATAATCGCCTACAAAAATCGTTGAACTTCGGGTAAAACTCACAGGGCATTTGACTACATAGGAAACACTACTAAAACCTAAGTATTCTTTTATTTTTATCAAAATGCGTTTAATGTCAGCCAGATCTTTGCTAGTTTGAATTTCCTCAATGATATCAGCAAGCCATTGGTCCATTTTATTTACCCTGTAAACAAAGTTTTTAAATTAGCCGTGTTGTTTACTTACTAAACCCCCAAAGAACCTTCAATACCCAGCCCTAAGTAACGCGGTTGCTTCACCATGCGAATAACAAAAAGTGAAAAGCGTACAAGTAAGCCGTAGTTAACAAACTTGTAAATAGTATTTTGTTAGTAACACCCTTTATCTTCATATTACCGATCTGCATATTCATGTGCTATGCTAAACATGGTACATTGACTTTAACCTAATGCATTGAAAAACATAAGATAGTTACCAGTTGGTAACTGGATAAATACTGGAAACCACTATGCTTGAACCCTCATCGAACTGCGAGCTCGGCCCTTGTATAAAATTATTATCGGGTGCATGGACGTTAGAAATTATTTTCTTTTTAAAGAATAGCCCTTTATGTTTTGGCGAACTTAAGCGCACTTTAGGGGGTGTATCAGCTAAAGTGCTAACAGCTCGTTTGCGAGAACTTGAACAACGGGGAGTGATAAAAAGATCAGTGCTAAGTGGCACGCCTCCCAATGTAGAATACAAACTTTCTGAGATGGGGCAGGAATTAATTCCGGTTCTGGATCTGTTTTCTGAAGTAAGCCATAAACTAAAAAATAAATATGGTAGTACCCATGCAGGTCACCAATACTAAGCCTATTCCGAATAGCTATGCCAGGCTATCACTAATTTTAAGTATAAAAATATCTATTGTATTAATTGTTCTCTGGTACGTAGTGCTTTGGCAACACGGTTCAGGTTCTACATTTTGTGCTTGCAAAAAAATTAATTAAAAAATTCTGCATTTTGTTCAATGGCGATACGAATGGGGCCATAGTCACGGTGGGTAGCAGGAAGAAAGCCTTCTTTTTTGAGCCGTTTTAAGGCTTGAATATCTTTTATATTGAGTAAGATTTTTTTCAGGGCTGTTTTT
>QIKU01000231.1 GCA_003232015.1 Gammaproteobacteria bacterium | reverse complement strand
ATATTGGGTTATGTAATATAAGTTAGCATTAATTTAGGGGTTAATAAGTTAGTAAGAAATTTCATCTTTAAATTCAATATGTTACATATAATATTAACTAATGTGTATTTCTTAACATTTCACTTTTACCCTTCAAATAGATAGCTTTAAAACTCGCCTACCACGTCAATTCCCCTTTCCCACTCTCTACACGGAAATGATTGCGTATAGACAGTAGATACACACCAATGTATACTTAGTAGATATACGCTTCAGGGGTCACTTATGGCTACAACTAATATACGCAATGCCGCTATCAACCTACGTGCACGTCCTGCACAGCGTAGTTTGATCGATAAAGCCTGTGCCGTTTTAGGTAAGAATCGCTCTGATTTCATGCTGGAAACAGCCTGCCGTGAGGCGGAAAATGTGCTATTAGATCAACGTTTTTTCAGGCTTGATAACGCTGAATTTGATAAATTTGAAAGCCTGTTAGCCGAGCCAGTGAATAGCAATTCAGCCCTACGCGCTTTGTTAGTAAAACCTGCCCCATGGGAAGATTAACGCAACCTCACCCATTAACCCGGCACCATGATCTGAATAAACTTGATTGTGGCAACACTTCGTTGAATGAATGGCTTTACCGCCGTGCCTTAAAAAATGAAAGCTCGGGTGCTTCGCGTACCTTTGTTGTGTGTGAAGAAGATAAAATAGTCGTTGGGTATTACTGCTTATCCACTGGCGCAGTTGAACATATTGATAGTCTGGGTTCAATTCAACGTAATATGCCAGAGCCTGTTCCTGTTATGGTATTAGGCCGATTAGCCGTTGATGCACATTGGCAAAAACAAGGTGTTGCTAGTGGCTTACTAAAAGATGCCATTTTGAGGACCATTAATGTTTCTCAGCAAGTTGGTGTGCGAGCGTTGTTTGTACATGCACTATCCGAACAGGCAAAATCGTTTTACATTAAACATGGGTTTCAGGAATCACCAACGAATAGCATGACACTGATGATTTCATTGCAAGAAGTTACAAAAGCTATATTATAAAAATACCCAACTCAGCTTACCCACCCGACATTTTCATATAATAATTAATCAAGCCATTGGTCGATACATCGTGGTTACTCACCGGTTTTCTTTCACATAATTGTTTAAAAATAGTATCGGCAAGTTGCTTACCGAGTTCAACACCCCATTGGTCAAAGGAGTTAATTTCCCATATTACACCCTGCACAAATATTTTATGTTCATACATGGCAATGAGTGAGCCTAATGTTCGTGGTGTGAGTGCGCGAAATAAAATAGTATTGCTGGGCTTATTGCCTTTAAAAACTTTATAAGGTGCCAGGCGGTTAATATCTTCTTCAGCCATACCTTCGGCTTTTAATTCTATTCTTGCTTCTTCTTCTGTACGTCCACGGGTAAGCGCCTGTGTTTGTGCAAAGAAATTTGCAAGCAAAATAGTATGGTGCTGCCCGACCGGGTTAAGGCTTTCTATTGGCACAATAAAATCGGTGGGGACTAATTTTGTCCCCTGATGTAGAGACTGGTAAAATGCATGTTGTCCGGTAATGCCTAATTCTCCCCAGAGGATCGGGCCAGTGGAATAGTCAGTTGGTTTACCTGCACGGGTCACGCTTTTACCATTACTTTCCATGTCTACTTGTTGCAAAAAAGCCGGGAAGCGATGTAAGTGCTGGTCGTATGGTAAAACGGCATACGTGTCTGCATCAAAAAAATTGTTATACCAGATACCCAGCATCGCCATAATAACAGGAATATTTTTTTCAAACGGGGCCGTGCGGAAATGCTCGTCCATTTCAGAGGCGCCTTCAAGCAAGGCTTTAAATCGATCCATACCGATATAAATAGCAATCGAAATACCGATGGATGACCATAGCGAATAGCGGCCGCCCACCCAGTCCCACATTTCAAGAATGTTTTCTTCTGCAATACCAAACGCCATCGCCGCTTCGATATTCGCGGCGACCGCAATAAAATGTTTTTGTACTGCATCTTCATCACGCGCGGCTTCCAGCAACCAGTCACGCGCTGTTTTCGCATTCGCAATGGTGTCTTGCGTGGTAAAACTTTTGGATGACACAATAAATAGAGTCGTTTCAGGATTTAAATTTCGCAAAGTATCGCAAATATGGCTGGGGTCGACATTGGATACAAAGTGCACCCGCAAACCCGACTTACCGTAAGGATGCAGTGCTTCTGTCACCATAACCGGCCCTAAATCCGAACCCCCTACGCCAAGATTCACAACATCAATAATATTGCGTCCGCTAAAACCCTGCCATTCACCATTACGCACGGTATCACTGATTAATTGCATCCTGTCCAGTACCCGATAAATATCCGGCATCACATCCCGACCTTCAACTTCGACCGCCCTGTCCTTACGATTACGCAAAGCCGTATGCAACGCGGCGCGTTTTTCAGTGTGGTTGATTAATTCACCACTGAACATCTTTTCAATCCATTGCTCTAATTTAGATTCCCGCGCCAGCTCCGCCAGTAAGTCCACGGTTTGCTGTGTAATTCGATTTTTGGAAAAATCGAGCAGAATATCGTTGAATTTAATCGAGAATTTTTCGAATCGTGTCGGATCAGCATCAAATAAATCACGCATATGCATATCACGAACATCAAGCCAATGCCCAGACAGTGCCTTCCAGGCAGGTAAATCTAATAATGCCATTACGAATCCTTACGTTTTAAAAAAACAGATATAAAATAATAACATGCAAGCCTATTGCATGGAATATTCGAGCATACCGACAACACCTCTTTTATTGCGACTATCCAGCAGTAAAGCATCTCAAATAAACAAAATTGTCTTTTTCAGGAAGTAATTTCACTATTTTTAGCTAATTTGGCTATTTTCAGCTTTTAGCCGCGAATCCCCTACCTAAATTTGGGTATAATGCGCGACTGATTTATTTTGCGAAAAAAGAGACCATTATGAATACAGCAGTAAAATCGAACGCACTCAAGCCATCAAACGGCGTTAATGACGAAGCACTACGTTCACGCGTAAAATTATTTGGCAATATTCTGGGTGATATTTTAAAAAGTCATGCCGGCGATAATGTTTTCTCTGCCGTAGAAGCTTTGCGCCAGGGCCACATTAGTTTGCGCCAACAGGAAAACTCCAACCAACGTCAGGAACTGGTCAAACTTATTGAATCGCTTGACGAGCAAACGGTAACCCATGTTGTGCGTGCTTTTAGCCTTTACTTTAGTTTAGTGAACATTGCCGAAGAAGATTTTCAGCATAAATACCGCAAAACATTAGTCGATGAACAGGGTTTCCAGTGGCAAGGGTCTTTCGACGCCACGATTTGTGAATTAAAGCAGCAAAACCTTACAGCCGAAAAAGTTCAGGAATTACTTAACCAGTTAACTTATACCCCTGTTTTTACCGCACACCCAACCGAATCAAAACGCCGTACCATTCAGGAAGCATTGCAACGTGTTTTTGCCGTTAGTGAACAACTCAATAATGAAAACCTGGACGAATTTCATCATAATGAAATCAACCAGCAACTTAAACGTGAAATACAAATACTATATAAAACCAATGAAGTGCGCACTGACAAACCAACAGTGATTGATGAAGTTAAAAATGGTTTGTTTTATTACCGTGAATGTTTATTTGATGCCATTCCTGAAGTCTATCGACAATTTGAACATGCGCTGGAACGCCAGTACGAAAACAACACCATTAAAGTACCAAGTTTTTTCCAGTTCGGTTCCTGGATTGGCGGCGACCGCGATGGTAACCCGTTTGTAAAACCGGAAACCACACGTAATGCGATTTATTTACAGAATCGGCAAGTGCTTAAGGAATATATAGCCCGTATAACAAAATTAACCCATGTCATCACACATTCGTACCAACTGTGCATACCCAATAAGGCATTCGCGGCAAGCCTTGAGCAAGATGAAAAACGCTACAGTGGTGCATTTGCAGACAAACCCCAACGTTATAATAAAGAACCTTACCGCCGTAAACTCTGGTTTATGTTTTTCCGTTTAAACTCAAACCTCAACAAGATTGAAGCCAATTTAGATGAATGCGCTGCCGATAAGGATTTTTACGGCTATAAGAATGAATCTGAATTCCTTAATGACTTATACCTTATTCGTGACTCATTAATTAGCCACGGTGACAACATTGTTGCAGAGGGTCGCTTAAAAGATGTAATTCGCCTGGTTGAAACATTCGGATTTTATTTGAGCCATCTGGATATTCGACAGGAATCGACCATTCACAGCCAAACTGTTCTGGAAATATTAAAACAAACAACAGACATTGATTACGAATCTTTAGGTGAAGATAAGCGTATCAGCACACTCGCGGATATTATATCAACATCAACACCACCGGCCGTTGACGCAACAAAACTAACCGCTATGTCAGCAGAAACATTGCAAGTGTTTGCGGTTATCTTTGAAATGCGCGAGAAAGTCAGCCCCAATGTGCTCGGCAGTTATGTTATTTCGATGACACATGAAGCCAGTCATATTATGGAAGTGATGTATCTGGCCTGGCTTAACAACTTAAGCGGCTTTAAAGACGGCAAAGCCTTTTGCCAGATTAAGATTTCACCTTTATTTGAAACCATTGAAGATTTAAAACATATCGACCCGGTTATGAACCGACTGCTCGACAATAAAGTTTATGCTGATTTGTTAAAGGCTTCCGGTAATACTCAGGAAGTTATGCTGGGTTATTCGGATTCCTGTAAAGACGGTGGCATTCTCGCATCGGTCTGGAATTTATATCAGGCACAGCAGCAAATATCTGCGATTACCACTAAACGTAATATTCGCTTAAATTTATTTCATGGCCGCGGCGGTACCATTGGCCGGGGCGGTGGCCCAACACATGAGTCTATCCTCTCGCAACCCGATGGTACGGTACATGGCGGCATTAAATTTACCGAGCAGGGCGAGGTGCTTTCTTATAAATACAGCCACCCTGAAACGGCCATTTATGAACTTACAATGGGCATTACCGGCTTGTTAAAAGCAAGTAACCATCTGGTCGCTAAACCACAAAAAGACAAACCCGAATACGCCCAAATTATGGCGGAGCTGGCCAGTACCGGTGAGCAGCATTACCGCAGCTTAACGGAGGATACCGAAGGCTTTCTTGATTATTTTTACGAGGCCACACCCGTGTCTGAAATTGGTTTAATGAATATTGGTTCCCGGCCAACGCACCGTAAAAAAGGCAACCGTTCCAAATCATCAGTACGTGCCATTGGCTGGGTTTTTGGCTGGGCACAATCCCGCCACACTCTGCCAGCATGGTATGGCATTGGTCTGGCATTAAACAACTGGCTGGCAAAAGATCCGAAAAATTTAGACACGCTGAGAGAAATGTACCAGAACTGGCCATTCTTCCACGCCTTACTCAGCAACACGCAAATGGCATTATTTAAAGGCGACATGAACATAGCCAATGAATACAAGTCACTGTGCGTGAATCAAACAACCGCACAAGGTGTTTACGATAAAATCGCAACCGAATACCAACGCACCTGTGACAATGTTTTAAAGGTTGCCGCGATTGACGAGCTGTTAGCCGAAACACCGATGCTCGCGTTATCACTTAAACGCCGTGATCCGTATCTGGATCCACTTAGCTACATTCAGTTTAAATTGTTACGCAATTTCCGTAATGAATCGTTAAGCGAAGAAACCCGGCAAGCCTGGCTAGATCCGTTGCTGCGTTCTATTAACGCGATTGCGGCGGGGATGCGGAATACGGGGTAGTTTTTATTAACCACGGCGGCACGGCGGTTAAAAAATTAAAATAAAAAATCAGGCAACCTGAACAGGAATGGTATTACGCGTATGGGTAATTTCGTTATTGTCGTTCAGGTAAATAAGTTTCGGTTTAAAGTTAGCCAACTCCTGGCTGTCTAAACCGGCATAAGCACAAATAATGACAATATCATCCACATTGGCTTTATGCGCAGCCGCACCATTGATTGAAATAATACCACTGCCCGCTTCTGCGCGAATGGCATAGGTAGTAAAGCGCTCGCCATTGGTTACATTATAGATTTCAATCTGCTCATACTCACGAATGCCCGAAGCCTCTAATAAATTACTGTCAATTGCACAGGAACCTTCGTATTCCAGTTCAACATGGGTAACATGGGCGCGGTGTAGCTTGGTTTTGAGCATTGTGATTTGCATTAACAGACAGTCCAACTTGTATAATCAGGATTAGCTACTCATTTTAACATGCTGATAGTAGACAAGCCTAGCCTCTACACTGCAAAAGTCACCCTAATCCACTCGTAAATTATCCAGTAAACGGGGTATACCCAACTTTGCGGCCACCAGAATCACCCTGTTTTTCTCTCCAGGAGCGCCTAGTGTTGCCGCATCCCGAATAACAAAATAATCCACGTTAAACGAATTTTTATTAATAAATTCAATGGATTGAGATTCGATTTCAGAATAATTTAACGTTCCAGCCAGAATTTTCTGCCGTGCATCCAGTAAAGACTGATATAAAACAGGCGCTTGCTGACGCTGCTCAGGGGTTAAATACTGGTTACGTGAGCTTTTTGCCAGGCCATCATCATCTCGCACAATGGGCACGGCATGTATCTCGATATTCAGCCCATGCTCTGCCACCATATTCTTTACGACCATGCACTGCTGGAAATCTTTTTCTCCGAAAATGGCATGCTCAGGTTGCACCGCATCAAATAATTTTTTAACCACCATTGCCACACCGCGAAAGTGATCCGGCCGCAGCCGTCCTTCTAACTCTTTAGCAAAATCAGGCACGTTGATATAATCAATGGCTTTATCGGCTGGATACATTTCATCCGAGTCGGGCATAAAAACCACATCCACTTTTTTTTGCTGTAACTTTTCAAGATCCTGTTGCTCAGTGCGCGGGTATTTGTCGAAGTCTTCATTCGCACCAAACTGGGTGGGGTTGACATAAATACTCACAACAACCTTATCGGCAATTTTTTTTGCAGAATCAACCAGAGTTAAATGCCCTTCGTGCAAATTCCCCATGGTTGGAACAAAAGACAGGCTTTTACCTTTATCGTGGCAACCGCGACTCCATGCCTGCATGGCACTGATGGTTTTAATTATTTTCATAATATTGGAAAACAACAAGGCCGGTCATTGCGAGCGCCATTGTATATGGTAGCGCGGCAATCTTGCATGAACTTACCCCTTCTCATTAAGATTGCCGCGCTATCGCTCGCAATGACGGCCTATATCTATTTCTTACCTGCTTAATAAATAACGCAAAAATATTCTTGTTTAACAGAGCAACAGAAAAATCAATAGCTCTGCTCTCCTGTTGGAAACCGCTTTTCTTTTACTGCAACAACAAAATCTTTAATCGCATTCACAATTAAATTTTCGTTGTTGCCTGCCGTTGCTGTTGCCAGAAAATCTTTTACAAACTTCGGTAACTTGCCTGGAGTGATCCCAAGTAGATCATAAAGTACCAGCACCTGTCCGTCACAGTCCATACCCGCGCCAATACCAATCGTTGGAATGTTAATGGCGTTTGATATGACTTTACCTAACCCAGCCGGTATACATTCCAGCACAATCATATCCACACCGATTGATTCAAGGTGTTTTGCATCGGCCAGCATTTGTTCTGCGGCAGCCTGTTCACGTCCCTGCACCTTATAACCACCCAGTTCTTCTACCGACTGCGGTAATAAACCTAAATGTCCACAAACAGGAAGACCACTATTAATAATATAGTCAATCGATTCTGAAATAGAACCAGCGCCTAAACCCGCGCCTTCAAGTTTAACCATATCCGCACCGGCATCCATAAAATATTTTGCGTTTTCTAATGCCATCTGTTTATTTTCATAGCTATGATAGGGCATGTCCCCAATCAACAAGGTTTGCTGTCGCGCATGTACGACATGGCGCATGTGGTACAGCATGTCGTCCATAGTGACAGACAATGTCGTAGCCTGACCATGAATAACGGCACCAAGCGAGTCCCCGACTAAAATCACGTCAGCACCGGCTTGCTCAATACGCGTTGTAAAACTCGCATCATATGAGGTTAGCATCGCAATCTTTTCGCCTTGTGATTTCATCCTACGAATACGAGCTAAGGGGGTAGAGCTTGAGTAACTGATGGCTATCTCCGCTATATAAATTGACAAGCAATTTTAGCATTTTTTAAGCGCATAGAAAATTAAAGACTGTTTGGCAAAGGGTTAAAATACTGCCTGCCGCGTTGTGGTTTTGATATTTGTGCCAGTAATTGCTGATAATCCAGCTCATTCTCAGCAAAATTCATATCTTCGGCGTTAACAATTAATAATGGTGACTCATTATAATCATGGAAAAAACGTGCGTAACCTTCACCTAATTTTCTCAAATATGCCAGGCTCATGGTCTTTTCATAATGACGTCCACGGTGTGCAATACGTTTTTTTAAAATCGAAACGGGCGCCTGAAGGTAGATAACTAAATCCGGTACGGGCATATTCACCGTTACATGTTCATACACCTGTAAATATAATTTATATTCTTCCGGCTCTAGCGTGAGCTCGGCAAACAACCTGTCCTTTTCCATTAAATAATCGGCAACACGCACAGGCTGAAACATATCGCTTTGATTAATGTCCTGTAATTGTTTTGCACGCTGGAACAAAAAAAATAATTGTGTCTGAAATGCCGCCCCTTTTGGGTCACGGTAAAAACGCTCAAGAAATGGGTTGTCTTCCGGCCCTTCCAGAATTAAATCCGAACCAAAACTGGTTGCTAATTTTTTAGCCAGTGTTGTTTTACCGACACCAATCGGGCCATCAATAACAACGTATTTAAGATGGTTTACCCTCATAGTATTACTCCCCCAACATCCACATACCGCTCGACAAAAACCAGATTATCTTTTGAAATGCTGAGCAATATATTTTCGAGCTTGCCATGCAGGGGAATATCCAGCTCTGGGGCAATATCATTCAATGGATATAAAACAAAGTCGCGCTTGACTAATTCGCTATGCGGAATGGTGAGCCGTTCGGATGTTAAAATTAAATCAGAGTACAACAAAATATCCAGATCCAGACTACGAGGCCCCCAGTGGTATTCCTTTACACGCTTATGTTTTTTTTCTATCGCCTGTAATATATCGAGTAAGTCAATGGGAGGCAGGCTGGTATGTATACGCACCACGGCATTAATATAATCGGGCTGTTCCGTTTCTTCTGCCGTTATTATTTTTAACGGTTTACTCCTGTAAATATTGGATGCAGCATCCACGCCAATGTCTTTGTATGCATTCAATTCCTTAATCGCAGACTTTACCTGTAATAATGGCTTATCGATATTGCTGCCAAGCCCAATGTACGCACTTATTTGCATAATAAAGTTCTTTTTTCTTTTTCATGACGCATACCTAAGCGTGTTTTTTTGTTTTTTTTCTACGCTTTGGTTTTGCCTGTGGTAATGCATTGAGCATTGACTTCCGACCCGCTTCAGGCTCTGTCTGAAATTGCGTCCACCAGTTTGCAAGTTCTGCCAGCGCAGTTGCCGTTGAACGGGTAATATCCGATTCATTGACTGCCT
>QIKU01000207.1 GCA_003232015.1 Gammaproteobacteria bacterium | reverse complement strand
TCACTAATCATACGGATGCCAACGACAAACCCTGCGCCGACAAATCCCAGCAAAAATCGCATCAGCGCCAGTTGCTGATAGTTTTCAACCACCGCAAAAATCACGCTGGCGTCCACTGCATGCCCCAGCATGGCGGTCACCACACCCGCAACAATCAATACATAGATTAAAACATTATGGAATTGATATAAAAATCGCAGTAACGAACTGCGCGTGCCTGTTTCAGGCAGTCGATTCGGCCCATGCTTGCCAAGCCGGTGAGTTGCTTCCTGTTTCGATAACCCGTCAGATGAAGATTTAAGCTGCTCGAAAACAGTTTCTGTACTTTCGGTATGCCAGTTTTCTACAGCCGAAACCGGTTTATCGGTTTGACGACTCCGCATTTTGAAACTTACTATTGTATAACGTATCGCCAACGCAGCCACAACAAGCAAAGCCGCAATGATCAACCATTGAGTAATGGCAGCATTTAATATCCATGTGAGCAGGTCTTTCATCTGGACACCTCAACCTTATTATAACTCTAAATCTTTTTACTGATAAGCCAATATGTTATTCCTAAAGCCAGAACAACAGCGGCTGTTGCCAGCACAAACTGCGGTGTAATTTTTTCAAAGTCAAAAATAATGACTTTACGTGAAATCGCCATAAGCGCAGTGGCAACAACTAGCCTCACCGGGATCACATCTGTTTTCAGATAGAGGGTAATATTAATAAAGATTTCGATAGCAATTAATACTGCAAGGAAAGCACCAAAGGTTGCCAGAATATCACTGATACTTAACAATAAAAAAGGCGGTTCCATCAGACGTTGATACAAAACATAAACGACATCGCCAATGCCCCAGACAATCACGGCAACCATTAATACCGCCAGTACTTTTACGGCTACCCGTATTATATTATGAAGAAAATCTATAAACGGATCTTCAGGTTTGTCTGCCAGTTCATGACCCGGTTCCGCAAAAAGTTTTTTTTCGCTTTCGTTATCCACATCAATACCCCTTTTTGCAACGGCAATGTTTTTATAGCGCACTCACTTTAAGCATAGCTGGATTTTTGTTTAATTTAACCGGTTTACGGTGCTATACATGCACAAAACCCCAGCCTAATCGACAGACATTGCAGCCAGAACACGCTCACCGCGTTGGCTTGCTGCAGATAAAACAAATCGCCGGGCTTGTTCCCGATATTCTATTTTTAGCCACAAGTCCATTTCCGGCAACCAGCCCTCACCTTGCTCGGGCCACTCAATCAGGTTAATGCAATTTTCTTCGAACATTTCATGCGCACCGATCAGCTCCAGTTCTTCCGGATCGGCTAAGCGGTATAAGTCAAAATGGTGTATTACCCACTCGCCAATTTGATAAGGCTCTAAAATAGTATAGGTTGGGCTTTTTACCGTTCCCGTATGCCCCAGTGCCTGTAAAAAACCACGTGCAAAGGTGGTTTTGCCAGCCCCCAGTTCACCTTGCAAGGCAATAAAGCAAGGAGCCGTAACGGCAGCGGCAAGCTTGGCAGCAAAGGCTTCGGTTTGTTCGGCGCTGTTTAAAACGGTATCGAGTTGCTGCATAACAAAAAGGTTAAGTTACCATTTAAAATTAAAGTTTGGGGTTAGCCAGACGACGAGTCCAGCTCATTAAGTCTGATGCGAGCATGCCGCGTTCACCCACCGCTTTTGCCGCTTCGTCACCGGCTTTGCTGTGTATCACCACACCCAGCTCGGCTGCCTGCAGATTGGACAAGCCTTGCGCGATTAAGCCACTAATAATGCCGGTGAGTACATCGCCCATGCCACCACTTGCCATGCCCGGATTACCATAGGGGCAAACACTCGGCAGACCCTGCTGCGATTTAATCAGCGAGCCTAGCCCTTTTAAAACCGCAATGCCGCCAAATTGTTTACTAATATCATCGACACTTTTAAAGCGGTTTCGCTGAATTTCAGCGGTTGATAAGCCTAACAAACGCCCTGCTTCACCGGGATGCGGGGTCAATATCCAGTTGTCATAATGCTGGTTCGATTCGGCCAGCAGATTCAGGGCATCGGCATCAACGACCATCGGCAAGCCAGAATCCATTGCCATCACCAATAAATCCTGTGCCCATCTGGACTGCCCCAACCCCGGCCCAATCCCCACGACCGAAGCTAAAGATAACAAAGGCTGAATATCTTCAACATGTGTAATGCCATAACAAATTAGTTCGGGGCGTGTTGCGTTTAAACTTACGGCATGCTCAGGATGAGTCACAATGGTGACGCGCCCTGCACCCACTCGCGCAGCCGCTTCACCGGCTAAACGAATGGCACCGGGCATGCCCGGTGCACCGCCAATTAATACCACATGGCCAAAATCGCCTTTATGTGTATTGCGTAAGCGTTTGGGTAACAACTGGCTTAAATGCACATAGTCCAGCCGACAGCCTGCCGGGCTGCACATATCATAAAGTGCTTTTGGCAGCTTTAAGTCACTCAATAAAACTTCACCACTGTATTCAGGGCCATCACCGGTGACCAGTCCCTGTTTCAGGCCAACATAAGTCAGTGTTTTGGTGGCCTTTACCGCAATACCCTGCGGTATACCGGTATCGGCATTTAAGCCCGAAGGAATATCAATTGAAAATACCGGTTTTGGCTGGGTATTATTTGACTGGGCATTAAGTGCATTAATGGCCACGGCATATTTGCCAGCAATATCGCCATGCACACCGATACCCAACATGGCATCAACGATAAGATCATAATCTTCTTCACCCAACGTTTCTGCAAATGTAACAGGCGTGACACCACTGCCGAGCAAACGCTGCTGAGCAGCCAGAGCATCGCCTTGCAACTTGTTTTCATCCCCCACTTGCAATACCCGGACATCAAATTCCTGTTCACTCGCCAGGCGTGCCACCACAAAGCCATCACCCGCATTATTACCGCTTCCGCATAAAACCAGTAAGCGCTTACATTGCGGCCATTTTGAGACAATAAACTGAAAAGCCGCTTCGCCCGCCCGTTCAATTAATACATTGCCCGATATATTGAAAGTGTCCGTCGCATAGCGGTCCAGTTCTTTTACCTGTGCCACCGTATAGATATTTTGAGATAATGGTTCCATACCCTGTATCATAGCCGCTGTCCGATTAAAAAAACATCCCGTAAAATATGCCAACATCCCCGACACCCACATTAAACCCGCAACAGCTTGAAACACTAACAGCCGATATTAAACGCTGGGGCAGTGAACTGGGCTTTCAACATGTTGGTATTAGCGATACCGAATTATCAAAAGCAGAAGCCACCTTATTAGACTGGCTGGCTCAAGACTACCACGGTGATATGGAATGGATGGCTCGGCATGGCAGTAAACGCAGCCGTCCACAAGAGCTGGTACCCGGCACCTTACGTGTTATCAGTGTGCGCCTGGATTATTTACCTGAACCGGCACAAGACTGTATCGATTTACTGGCACAGCCCACCCAGGCCTATATTTCACGTTATGCCTTAGGCCGCGATTACCACAAACTATTACGCAAGCGTTTACAGCAACTTGCAGATAAAATATTAAAGATCACTGGTGAGCTGAATTTAAGTAAACCGGGCTTTCGTGTTTTTGTTGACAGCGCACCCGTGCTTGAAAAAGCCATTGCCGAAAAAGCCGGACTGGGCTGGATAGGCAAACACACCAATCTCTTACAAAAACAAACCGGCTCCTGGTTTTTTCTTGGCGAACTTTATATTAACTTACCTTTGCCAATTGATGCACCCGCAAAGAACCATTGTGGCACTTGCACAAGCTGTTTAGATATTTGCCCAACAAATGCTTTTATCGCGCCGTATAAACTCGATGCCCGAAAATGCATTTCTTATTTAACCATCGAAAATAAAGGCCCTATCCCGGAAGAATTTCGCTCACAAATAGGTAATCGCATTTATGGCTGTGACGACTGCCAGCTATTCTGCCCCTGGAATCGCTTTGCAAAACAAACAGGTGAACAGGATTTTAAGCCCCGCCATAACTTGCATAATATTGAACTGTTGCGTTTATTTAACTGGAGTGAAAAAGAATTTCTGGATAATTTACAGGGCAGTGCCATTCGACGCATCGGCTACGATGCATGGTTAAGAAATATTGCGGTTGCACTAGGCAATGCCCTGACCGTCAACCCCAATGACAAGGAAATAAAGCGAGCTCTCACTTCAAAACTCAGCAATGCATCCGATCTGGTACGCGAACACATTGAGTGGGCACTGAGAGACTGTTAAAGCCACACTTTAAGCTGAAACATTAATCCCACCAACCCCCTCCCGACTCGACGCTGCACCACCACTGCCTGCATCCGTTTCTTTTGCCTTTTCTGACCCCACCGCTTTTAATACCTCACTGGCGGCTTTAGTGGCTTTGTTCACTCCATTTTGCAGTTGCAAAAAAGCAGAATCGAACGATGTATCAATTTTCATAGTATTACCTTTTAATAGCTTGCTATCGCATTGATAAAACTGCAACAATTATGCCTATTAACCAATAACAGACAACACTATACAAAACATGCACTTAGATCACGTATCAACACCAACCAAAGACAATACCAGTGGGTTAATTCTTGCCGGTGGCCGCGGGCAACGATTTAACAACCAGGATAAAGGGCTTATTCCTTTTCAGGGAACAACGTTGGCTGAACACGCCATTGCCCGTCTTGCTCCTCAAGTAAACAATGTTTTAATCAGCGCAAACCGGCATCTGAACTATTATCAAAAATTAAATGTAAACTGTATTCAGGATGTTTTTTCAGATTACCCTGGGCCATTAGCCGGTATTCATGCGGCACTTAAAAACCTAGATCACCAGTGGCTGGCAAGCGTTGCCTGTGACACACCGTGTTTTCCAAAAGACTATGTAGAAAGGTTGTCAACCGCACTTTCCCAATCTGACTCACTCATTGTCATTGCAAAAAGTAATAACCGTCTGCAAAATGTCTTTATGCTGGTGCACAAAACCTTATTTAACTCACTCGATGAATTTATTACGCGCGGTGAACGTAAAGCACAAATATGGCTTGAGCAACATAATCCTGTTATCGTTGACTTTAATGAATCACCGCATGCATTTTATAATATCAATACGCCTGAAGACTTAACTCAAATAGAAAAGTTAGAATGTAATGAATAAAACAATCCCACTGCTCGGTTTTGTTGCCTACAGCGGCACAGGCAAAACCACCTTGCTTGAAAAACTTATTCCGCTGCTAAATAAAAAGAATATCCGTGTCGGTTTAATTAAACATGCACATCATAACTTTGACATTGATATACCCGGCAAAGACAGTTACCGGCTCCGCAAAGCCGGTGCGCAACAAGTACTAATTGCTTCCAACACCCGTCAGGCGCTTATTATTGAAAACCAGAATATTAAAAAAGAACCTGACTTAGATCAGTGTTTAAAATCATTACAAACTGATAAGCTTGATTTAATACTGGTTGAAGGTTTTAAACATGCGGCCTATCCTAAAATAGAGATTAACCGCAGCGACCACCCACAACCCTTTATTTATCCAGATGATTCAAATGTTATTGCGGTCATCAGTGACATCGAACTAGCACTGCCTGAAAAACTGCCGGGGCTAAACATGAATAACCCTGATGAAATCACTGCTTTTATATTAAGACACATAAAAACATTTAAATAATGCTGCCTACCTTAAGCTATGAGATAATAACTAGCTGCTAAACTCGACAGCTTATCAACAACCATCAAAGACTCTCAACCATGAAAGAAATTCCAGTCAATATATCCAAACCCATTCAAGTCACGCAAGGCGGTTGTGACAGCGCCAGCTTACTTAAAGGCTTATTAACACTGGAACAGGCTCGTACAAAAATGCTGGAGAGCATCAACCCAATTACCGACAGCATTGAAGTCGGCATTATGGATTCTTTTGGTTCAATTGTTGCTGAAAATATTACCTCCCCCATCAATGTGCCTAACTATAAAAACTCGGCCATGGATGGCTATGCAGTAAGCGCCCATGATTTACCTGAAGCAGAACCCAAAAAATTCAAACTGATTGGCACATCATGGGCAGGCAAACCTTATATTGGAGAGATAAAAGAAAACCAGTGCATTCGTATTATGACCGGCGCGAAAGTGCCTGACGGTACCGATACCGTGATCATGCAGGAACACATCACTAAAGAAGATGACAGCATTATTATTTCCAACGGCCATAAAGCAGAACAAAATGTCCGCTGTGCTGGCGAAGATTTAAAACAGGGCGACACCGTATTAAAAAAAGGGAAATTAATAAATGCAGCCGAGATGGGCTTACTCGCTTCACTCGGTGTAGCAACCGTTAAGGTTCTAAGGCCGTTAAAAGTCAGCTTCTTTTCAACCGGTGACGAATTAAAAGGGCTGGGTGAAACATTAGAAGATGGGCAAATTTATGACAGTAACCGCTACACTATTTTTGGCATGCTGCAAAAATTAAATGTTGAAATTACTGACATGGGGGTTATTCCTGATGATAGAGAAAAAATTGAAGCCGCCTTTTTAACTGCGGCCAGTCAGTCGGACGTTATTATTACATCCGGCGGTGTTTCTGTTGGTGATGCCGACTATGTAAAAGAAACACTCGAAAAGCTCGGCCAGATAAACTTCTGGAAACTCGCCATCAAACCCGGCAAACCACTGGCCTTCGGTAAAGTCAATCAGGCGATGTTTATTGGCTTACCGGGTAACCCTGTTTCAGTAATGGCAACATACTACCAGCTTGGCTTACCCGCCATTCAGCACTTAAGTGGCAACCAGAACTACATGCCGGTCATTGCAAAAGCACGCGTCACCGAACCTTTTTACAAGCGCCCCGGACGGCTCGATTTTCAACGCGCTATTTTTAGTTACGATGAAAAGGGGGAACTCATTGTAAAAGGTGTTGGCATGCAAGCGTCACATATATTAAGCGGAATGAGTTTAGCAAATTGCTTTGCCATTATTCCATCTGAGAGTGGCACGGTTAATCCAGGTGATGTTGTTGATATACAGCCTTTTGATGGACTAATTTAATTTTAAATTAACCACAACGGGTAACAGCTAAGAACCCGTTGTGGCCAGAAGCCTTCACCTACTTATATCAAGCCTCTTTTGAATCTTCTTCCATTTGCTTATGCACATCGGCCATATCCAGGCCACGGGCTTTTTCAATCAATTCTTCTAATTGTGTTTTTTGCGGGGCACCGGCTTCTGAATAAAGAATAACCTGCTCACGAAACATCATCAGGGTTGGAATAGAGCGTATCTGAAAACCGGCGGCCAGTTCCTGCTCGTCTTCGGTATTAACTTTGGCAAAAACAATATCAGGGTACTTTTCAGACAATTCTTCATAAACTGGTAAAAAACCCTGACAAGGGCCACACCAGGGTGCCCAGAAATCAACAATCACAAAGTCATTGTTTTCAATAGTGTTTTTAAAGTTATCTTTATTTAGCTCAATGGTTGCCACGGGCTGCTCCGGTTAATTTATTTATTCGAACGTACTAAATAGTGGCAAAATAGCTTATTTCAAGGCTATTTATAATTAAACCTAATCAAAATCAAGCTCTTTCAAGGTATACACATAAAGCTGATTATTTGCGGTTACTTTGTAGTTAGGAATATACAGGTTATAACGCGGTGTATTATCGGAACCATTCTGTTTATAAATACGACCCGCTTTATCATAAAGATAGCCCGTTCGTTTTTCAGAAAATCCTCCGTACCACAACCTCTCTTTTTTTAAATTATGCTGATAGCTTTCCAGACGGTAGTTTATATCTGCACCAGACAGTGGGTTAATCGCATAAGCTATAAAATACTCCGGCTTTAATGAGCGGTGATAATTTTTTGCGAATGCTGGCTGCGTACTTTTATTTGAATCGGGATCCATTAAACCCGAACGAATGGCCAGCAACTGTTTTAAATCTTGCTGTTCACGGTGCATTAAAACAACAGGAAGACCTTTATGTTGAATAATTCGCACTTCACCCGGCACTAATTCATTCAAATTAAATCGAAGCAAATAATCTTTTTTCTTTACCGTTGATGAATCAGAATAACCCGAAAAAACAGTCCATATAAAAACAACGGCAATAACAAATAAAAATAGAAAAAGTTTCAGTAGGTTTTTGCGTCTTTTTATATTAGCTAACTGTTTGCCGTTCGGAGCTGGCTTATCAAAACTCATATTAATGCTTTAACTTTTTTTGATTTTTTATAGCGCAGATAATCCTGCAAAACGTTGGCATGATCAAAAGCCAGCTCCGTCGGCAATGCATCAACATTAAACACCGTCACCGTTTTTGCATCATCGGCGGCTTTCGGTGTACCCGTTGCTGTTGCAATATAAATGGCCGTTGCCGTGTGGCCACGAGTATCACGCGCAGGATCAGAATAAAGGCCAAGCAAACATTGCAGCTTAACATCCAGACAGACTTCTTCTTTTGCTTCACGAATAGCGGCCTGTTCAACTGTTTCACCCACGTCCACAAAGCCACCGGGAATAGCCCAGCCATAGGGTGGGTTTTTTCGTTCGATCAGTACAATGCCGATTTGATTATCATCGTCGGTTAGCTCGATAATTGCATCGGCTGCCAATAACGGTGTAACGGGGCGAAAATTCGCTTTAGCCATAATAGTTACTCTGCAAACTTGTTTTTAAAACGAATGATGCGTGCGCGCTCCCGTTTATCCGGTCTCTTTCTGGGCGCCGCTATGTTCTGCGCCTTACGCTGTAAACTTAGCGTTTCTCGTTGCGCTATACTTTCTGCTGTTTCCTTATAAAGCTTTTGTGCAATAGTAGCCGAACCACGTTTATCAGACAGCTGTAAAACCTCAATGGTAAATTGATACAAACCTTTTGTTATAACCAGCATATTCCCCACGCTCAATGTGCGCGATGGTTTTACTCGATTACCCTTATTTTGGTCAACAACATGCACATGCCCGCCCTGCACCGCTTCTGTCGCCAGCTTGCGTGTTTTATAAAAACGGGCAGCCCAAAGCCACTTATCTAATCGGATATTCACACTTGAGTACCCATAGCATTATGTTTATAACAAAAATACAACTGTAAAAATATGCAAAAACTTTTCATTCAAATGTTATAGCAACGTAAAGTACGGGTTGTTTGCCACACTAGCCAGTGAAATATTAATAGCGTGTTGTTTGTAAGAGGCTCCAAACAGAGGTATTCATAACATAAAGGAAAAGGTTTCCAGTTATGACTTACCACCACCGAGACAAGGTGGTGACATAGGTGCAGTACCAAAAGCATCCTGCCATTCAGGCTCGGTATAGGTATGTAAGGCAAGTGCATGAATTTTACCCTGAAGCTCTTCTTCAAGAATTTTATTCACCATTCGGTGCCTTGCTAACAGTGGTTTACCTGCAAAATCTTCAGAAACCAGCACAACTTTAAAATGTGATTCTGATCCGGCTGGAACATTATGGTTACTGCTTTCATTAACCACGTCCAAATGTAATGCATTAATGCCTGCTGCCAACTTTGTTTCTATCTCACTCTGCACATTCATACTAAAAAACGCTCATACCGAAAAATAAAACTAACAATCAGTTATCCTGATAAAACCGC
>QIKU01000087.1 GCA_003232015.1 Gammaproteobacteria bacterium | reverse complement strand
AGGTGGCATCGTCCATTGGCTACGACGTGCTTCCATTTCGGCTTCATCCACATCCATATCCAGTACTAACTTATCCGCATCAACCGTGATTATATCGCCATTTTTAATTAAGGCTATCGGCCCGCCTTCCTGCGCTTCGGGCACCACATGGCCAATAATAAATCCATGCGAACCACCGGAAAAACGGCCATCGGTTATCATCGCCACATCGTTGCCTAAGCCTGCGCCCATAATGGCCGAGGTTGGCGTGAGCATTTCGGGCATACCGGGGCCACCTTTGGGGCCTTCGTAACGGATAACAATCACATCGCCTTTTACAATTTGGCCATCTTCTAAGGCTTTGAGCATTTCTTCTTCTGCATCATACACTTTCGCTGGCCCGGTAAAAGTTAAACCTTCTTTGCCGGTAATTTTTGCAACCGAACCACCGGGGGCAAGATTGCCGCGCAAGATACGAATATGACCAGATTCCTTAATCGGCTTTTCCAGTGGCATAATAATCTTCTGACCACCTTTTAAGGCTGGTAAATCTTTTAAATTTTCTTCAATGGTTCGGCCGGTAACAGTCATGCAATCGCCAATCAGTAAGCCTTTGTCTAACAGGTATTTCATGACCGCAGGGATACCGCCAATATCCTGTAAATCTTCCATTACATATTTGCCGCTAGGTTTTAAGTCAGCAATAAACGGAATACGGTCACTGACCGCCTGTATATCATCAATGGTTAAATTAATATCCACTGCTCGAGCCATCGCAATTAAATGCAGGACTGCATTGGTCGAGCCCCCCAGAGCCATAAGCATCACCAGCGCATTTTCAAATGCGTCACGGGTCATAATATCGCGCGGACAAATATTGTTGGCTAACAGGTTTTTAATTGCTGCACCAGCATTTAAGCATTCCTGTAACTTACCGGGGTCTTCAGCCGGCGTTGACGAACTGTACGGCAGGCTCATGCCCATCGCTTCGATGGTAGTTGCCATGGTATTAGCGGTATACATGCCGCCACAGGCACCTGCGCCAGGGCAGCTATGGCGCACAATACTTTGGCGTTCTTCTTCGGTAATACGCCCGGCAATATACTCACCATAACTCTGAAAAGCCGACACAATATCAAGCGTTTTTCCATGGTAATGCCCGGCACGAATGGTGCCACCATAAACCATTAACGATGGACGATTCAGCCGCCCCATCGCAATTAATACACCTGGCATATTTTTATCACAACCGGGAATTGAAATATTCGCGTCATACCACTGTGCGCTCATCACCGTTTCAACCGAGTCGGCAATCAGGTCGCGGGACTGCAACGAATAACTCATGCCATCGGTGCCCATCGAAATACCGTCACTCACACCAATAGTGTTAAAACGCATCCCCACCATGCCAGCAGCCTGCACGCCTTCTTTTACCTTGGCCGCTAAATCGTTTAAGTGCATGTTGCAGCTATTGCCTTCATACCAAACACTGGAAATGCCCACCTCGGCTTTATTCATATCCTCTTCGGTCAAGCCAGTGGCATACAACATAGCTTGCGACGCACCCTGCGACTTTTGCTGGGTTATTTTGGCACTAATTTTATTAAGTGGCTGTTCTGGTTTCTTCTGGTCTGATTTCTTCTGGTCCGACATAACGGGGTTTCCTTCAAGTCTCTTACAATATATTCAAATAAGAAGTATAAACATTTTAGCCCTTGGCTTCATGCTTTTTAAATGGGGTTCTTTGAATGCTCTCTTTTTTCAGGCAAATAAAAAGCGGCCGAAGCCGCTTAAATTTGTGAGTACATTTTATACTTATAATTATAGTTATTCCTAATAAATACTAACGCTCTTTTTTTATCTGTGTCGTTTAGTATAAAAAGGCTCCTCTACCCTCACCCTTATTTTGTATTTTGATGCCCGTTTGCATCAGTGGCATTACCTTACCGAGAGTGGGCAACAGGGTCAAGTAAAAAAACCTTTATTAACATATGCTTATAAACTGGAGTACAGCTTGCGCTGATTTTTTGGTCTCTGGCAGGGCGGTATATAAAAACCACAAAATCGTGATAAAATGCCACGATAATGCGCCATCATCTGATAAAAACCCGTCGCCAGCTATTTTCACCTAAAAAAAACAAGCAACGACTCATTTTTTTGGGCAGTGCACTGATTGTAGGCGCTGTAGCGGCTTTTTTTGCGATTGCGGCACAACAAGCTGATCACCAGTTTCTAGCCTTGTTTAAATCCTACCCGTGGGTAGCATTAGCCATTCCACCTTTAAGTCTGGCACTGATTGCCTGGCTAACGAAAAATGTATTTATTGGCACCGAAGGCAGCGGTATACCTCAAACGATTGCTGCACTTGAAATGCCGACCCACGCAATGCGCAAAAAAGTACTGTCGCTTAAAATTGCCTTTGGTAAAATTCTGCTGACCATTATGGGGCTGTTCAGTGGCGCTTCGATTGGTCGTGAAGGCCCCACGGTACATGTTGGCGCGTCCATTATTTATTCTTTGCATACCCACCGGGGTTTTAAACGCCAGCATATGGCCAAGGCACTTATTATTGCCGGGGGCGCGGCGGGGATTTCGGCCGCTTTTAATACTCCATTGGCCGGTATTATTTTTGCGATTGAAGAAATGTCGCGCAATTTTGAGCGCCGCCTGAATAATATTTTATTACTGGCGGTTATTTTAGCCGGGCTAACCGCTATTGCCATTCTAGGTGAATATACTTATTTCGGGCATAGCAACGCGGTATTGCCATTAAACCAGCATGCCTGGGTAGCTATTATTATTTGCGGCATTGGCGGCGGTATACTGGGGGGCTTGTTTAGTTTGACGTTAATCCACGGTTCGAGGCGGCTGCTCCACTTTGCCTGCGCCCACCCTGTTTATCTGGCCTTTGTCTGCGGTTTACTGATTAGTATATTGGGTTATAGTTCCAATGGCTTGACCTTTGGCACCGGTTACCATGAAGCCAAACACTTAATAGATGGTGGTGAAGCCACCACTGGCTTCCCGTTTATGAAACTGCTCGCCACCATTGCCTCGTATTTAAGTGGCATACCGGGTGGGATTTTTGCCCCATCCTTATCAATAGGCGCAGGCTTCGGCGCCAATCTGGCGGAATACTTTCCACTTTTACCTGCTGCATCGCTTATAATATTAGGCATGGTGGGCTATTTTACCGGCGTGGTACAAACGCCCATTACCGCATTTGTGATTGTAATGGAAATGACAACCAACTCATCGCTTTTGCTGCCGCTAATGGCAACGGCTTTAATTGCCAAAGGTTTTTCGAAACTGGTTTGCCCTACCCCTATTTATCAAGCTTTATCTGAAGTATATTTAGCCAACACAAAAGAATCTAAAACACGGTCGTAATTAACTATGTCAAATTTAAAAACAAAAGATAAATTACTTGCAGGCTTTGCACTTGTTTTTGTTAGCTTGCTGGTTTATTTGTGGTTTTCACCCTCGGGCTTAAAAGTCATTCCTGATCTTGAATTAACCACGATTAAAGGCGAAAAGATCCAGCTTACCTCATTACGCGGTCAACCCCTGCTGATTACTTTCTGGGCAACCTCCTGCCCCGGTTGCATTAAGGAAATGCCACACTTAATTGAGCTACACAACAAATACTCGGCACAAGGTTTAAAAGTGATTGGTATTTCGATGCCCTACGACCGGCCTGACCACGTAATGAAAATGGCAAAACAAAAAGCATTGCCCTACACAATTGCTATGGACATTAACAAACAGGCGATTAAAGCCTTCGGTGATGTTAGCTTAACCCCAACAACTTTCTTAATTGCGCCCAACGGCACCATTGTACGGCAAAAAATTGGTGAATTTGATATGTACGCTGTCGAAAAACACATACAACAGTTGCTGGCACTAAGTAGTAATCGCACAACAGCATCAGCGCAAAAGTTGCAACCAGCCAACGATGTTAAGAAAATAAATTAAAGAGCCTTGTACCCATGTTATGGATTAAAGCACTGCATATTAGTTTTATGGTGACCTGGTTCGCCGGGCTGTTTTACCTGCCACGTTTATTTGTTTACCATGCCATGTGTGATGCAAACGATATTACCAGCATTGAACGCTTTAAGGTAATGGAACGAAAACTTTATTACGGCATTATGACACCGGGGCTAGTTTTGACCGCCCTGTTGGGTGGCTGGCTTTTGTATGACTATGCATGGCAAAATTTTGCAGATACCGGCTGGATGCAGATAAAACTGGCCAGTACGGTTTTTTTAATCGGCTATCATATTCATTGCGGGAAATTACTTAAGGATTTTAAGCACAACAGAAATACTCATAGCCATGTGTTTTATCGCTGGTATAACGAAGTGCCGGTGGTGTTTTTGTTTTTAATTGTTATTCTTGTCGTTGTGAAGCCGTAGCTATTAACAAATATTTTATTTAGAAAAATAAACATTTTTCATTTCGTTTATTTTTTCCTGAGCAATGCTGGCTGCCCGCTGAACGTCCGCAGGTTTTAAACCGGTTATTTTCCAGCATACTTCATCTATCGAGTTTAAATCAGACTCATCAATGTCGTCACTGTAAGGCAGTGCTGCAACGGAATTGGCAATGTGAATTAAAGTGGCTTCGAGTTTAAAGTCTTTTGCTTTTTCAGGTTCATGGTGAAATTCAATGCACTCCACTAAGTAGGCGGGCAAATGCCATTCACGGGCTAAAGCTGCCCCCACTTGTGCATGGTCAAAACCTATCACTTCGCGCTCTTCCATGTACAAAGGTAAGGATTCCCCTTGCACCGTCCGCAAAAGTGCGTCGTGAATAAGGTCGGGAATTTTGTTAAACATAACCAGGTGACCAATATCATGTAAAAGACCCGCTACAAACATGGAGTCACGCAGTGGTGGATTGTGCTGACCAGCAAGCTCCTGCGCTAACAGGCCGCAATACAGGCTGTGGTACCAAAAGTCATCCACCGAAATAACGTGGATAGGAATACCAGCAAAAGCACTGGTGGTCGCGGTTGATAACACCACATCAGTAAGTTGCTTGGTACCGAGCACCGTTACCGCTCGGGCAATAGTGCTTACTTCGGCTGAAAGCCCATAGAAAGGGCTATTAGCAATGGCTAGAACACGTACCGTTAAAGCCGGATCCTGACTGACAAGCTTGCCGATTTCATCCACCGACACGTTAGGATCGTCCACCATCGAACTGATTTTAATCGCCACTTCAGGCAGCGAAACAAGCCCCTGAATATCGCCGACTAACGAGTTTAGTTCAATATTTTGCGCTGCTGCCGTTGTACCAGACATTATCTAATATTCACCTTAAATTTATAAATTACATGTACTTACGAGTTAACAAGCACTCACTTCATGCAAAAAAACTGTTATTCTATTAAAATATCGGCCAATTCAGAAAAAACATTAAGGATAAAAATACTAAATATGAATAATGCTAGGCAATTTCCACCATATTAAAATCGGATTTACCCACACTGCAATCAGGGCATTGCCAGTCATCCGGTACATCATCCCATTTTGTTCCCGGTGCAATGCCTTCTTCCGGCAAGCCCAGTTCTTCATCGTAGATAAAGCCGCAAATATCGCATTCGTATTTTTTAAAACTCATAGAACTCTCACCAGTAATTAATCACATATAAGATAGTATATGGAGCCGAGCATAAATAAAAACAACCGGGCAAGCAATGTTACAATTTGGCCTATGTCTAGCAAGCCCAATAAATCCGGTAAAACCAGTCAGAGCAGTAAAGCCTCCACTGTTTTGGTGTTTGCCGGTTTAGACCCAACTGGCGGCGCAGGTATTCAAGCTGATATTGAAACCCTGTCCCGTTTACAGATACATGCCTTATCCATCGTCACCTGTTTAACCGTACAGGACACGCACAATGTTATACAAGTCCAGAGCACCGATGCACTTATCATCCAGCAGCAAATTGACACGCTACTAAAAGACATTCAGCCCAGAGCCATTAAACTTGGCTTACTATCCAGCGTTACGATAATAAATATTGTCTCGGCTACCCTTAAAGATAGCCTAAAAAGCAGCCCTGATCTTGATATTATTTTTGACCCTATTTTGCGTGCTGGCGGAGGAGCCAAACTCACCGCAGACAATACCCCTACAGAAAAAATAATAGCCGCCATGCGTGAAAAAATTATCCCATACAGCACTATTATCACACCCAATAGCTTAGAAGCACGGCTCTTAACCGGCAAACAAGCGTTAGCCGACTGCGCTGCTTCCTTGCTCGAACTCGGTTGCAAGCATGTATTAATTAGCGGTGAACATGAAAACAATCCAGATGAAATTATCAATACGTTATATTCAACTGGAAACTCTGAGCCACAGATTTTTCGCTGGACACGACTACCGCATCAATATCATGGTTCAGGCTGCACACTGGCCTCGGCACTCGCAGCTTATCTTGCCAAAAATAATTCCATACAAGATGCCGCAAAAAAAGCGCAGACTTATACCGACTCAGCGCTTCGTCATGCGGTTAAATTAGGCCAAGGGCAATACCATCCTAATCGAATTGAAGAATATAATAGTGAATAAAAACAAACTACAGGGCTTATACGTTATTACCGATCCCATCTTATGCGGTTCCCGGATTATCGAAAATATTGAACAAGCTATTGATGGTGGTGCAAACATTATCCAGTATCGAAATAAAACGGCCAATAAGCAACAACAGCTTAACGAAGCACAGGCCGTGCAAGTTTTATGTCAGCGACAGCAGCGGCTTTTTATTATTAACGATGATATCGCCTTAGCCTTGGCCGTTAATGCAGACGGCGTACATCTGGGGCAAACCGATGGCAACATTCGCTCAGCCAGAGAACAGCTTGGTAAACAAAAAATAATAGGCGTAACCTGTCATAGTGACCTGGATGCAGCAAAAGCCGCACAATTACAGGGAGCAGACTATGTTGCCTTTGGGCGATTTTATCCTTCGCATACAAAACCTGCTGCCCCGCCAGCCGAAATTGATATACTCCATCAGGCCAAAGCGCAATTACGGTTACCTGTAGTTGCAATTGGTGGAGTAACCATTGAAAATGCCAGCACGCTCATAAACGCAGGTGCAGACATGCTTGCGGTTATTCATGCTGTTTTTGCACAAGACAATATAAAAAAATCGGCACAGAATTTTTCACAACTATTTAAACAGGACTGAACTCATGTCAACCTCATTAACTAACTCTTCGACTTTATTCGCTCAAGCACAACAATGTATTCCCGGTGGTGTCAATTCCCCGGTTCGTGCATTTAACGGCGTCGGTGGCACGCCAGTGTTTTTTAAGTCGGCGCAGGGTGCTTATGTTTTCGATGCAGATAAAAATAAATACATCGACTATGTTGCCTCATGGGGGCCGATGATAGTCGGCCATGCTCACCCAGATGTTTTAACCGCGGTTGAAGTCGTTATGGAAAAAGGTTTAAGTTTTGGCGCACCCACCGAGATTGAAACAACCATGGCATGTAAAGTGTGTGAGATTGTTGACTCCATCGAACTGGTACGTATGGTCAGCTCAGGTACCGAAGCCACAATGAGTGCATTGCGACTGGCGCGTGGATTTACCGGTCGTGAAAAAATTATAAAATTTGAAGGTTGTTACCACGGTCATTCCGACTCATTACTGGTTAAAGCAGGCTCCGGCGCATTAACCATGGGCGTACCCACTTCCCCCGGCGTACCCGCTGCATTGGCTGAACTTACCCTTACTTTAAACTATAATGATATTGAACAGGTTAAACAGACCTTTGATGAAATGGGTAGTGAGATCGCAGCGGTGATAGTTGAACCGGTTGCTGGCAATATGAATTGCATTCCACCTGTTAGCGGTTTTCTGGAAACACTCAGAGAAGAATGTACAAAACATGGTACTGTTTTAATTTTCGATGAAGTAATGACCGGCTTTCGTGTTGCCCTGGGTGGCGCGCAGAGTTATTACAATGTGACACCGGACTTAACCACCTTAGGCAAAGTAATTGGTGGCGGTATGCCAGTGGGAGCCTTTGGAGGCAAACGCGAAATTATGCAACAGATTGCACCCAGTGGGCCTGTCTATCAGGCAGGTACTTTATCCGGCAACCCGGTTGCAATGGCCGCCGGCCTTAAAAATCTGGAAATAATCAGCAGCAAGGGTTTTTATGAACGTTTGAATAAAAAAGTCGTTGCGCTCACCAGTGGTTTAAAAAAACGCGCTGCTGCAAACGGCATTGGTTTAACCACCAATGAAGTGGGGGGTATGTTTGGTGTGTTCTTTACCGATGCTGAACAGGTCAGCAACTTTGCCGAAGTATCGCAATGCGATGTTGAACGCTTTAAACGCTTCTATCATGGCATGCTTGAGCAAGGGGTTTATCTTGCGCCGTCTGCTTATGAAGCCGGTTTTGTTTCAAGCGCGCATACGGATGAAGATATTGATAAAACACTGGACGCGGCAGAAACCGTGTTTAAAATGCTTTAAATATATTTATTAACCACTTCGTGGGGCAGGCTCTCCGTTGTGGTTAATCAAATCTTCCCTTCAAACGTAAAATTCTTATAAGTATGCAATGGCCTGCCGTTAACATTACTAACAGAAAATACCGCGTCACTCTGACCAAAGTTATTCACAGCGGCCGTCTCAGTTTTAAAGTCAACCCCTGCAACATCAATATGGCTACGCACTGTCTGGATGCCAATGTTTGCAGTAATATTGCTGCCGGTTATATTTAATGTTGAATCAAATAAGGTAATCGCAATATCTTGCGACATGATCTGGCTGGTTTCAATATCGATGGAAGAATCTTTTGCCATAATCGAACCAATATTTGCATTTTTAATAGTCGCTTTTCTACAATTATCCAGTTCAATCCGCAGATAGTTACCTGTAAATGTTTTTTCAAATTCATTTTTGCATTGGCCTATTCTTCTGGATTTTTTAAATATTGGAAACTGCCAGTGCTGATGGCTTAACTCGGAATCTGTCTGTTCAATATGTGCAAGCATTAACCTGTTAAACGCTTCAGGCTGATCTAACATTGGTGAGTGTGCCGAGCGTGACAACACTTTTAAATACGCTTTAGGCATGCGTACCTGTAATATTTTTCCTGTTCTTAACGGTGTAACAAGATCGTATGCACCCCAGATAATCAGTGTGGGCGTTTTATTTTGACGAATGGCTCCACTGAAATTTTCAGTCGAAACAGCAACGCTGGCTATCGGGATTGAATTACCATTTAAAATAATAGCACGTAATTCTGGAACCCGTAATGCATCACGTACATCAATCGGCAACCAGTCAAGATTCTGAAAAAAGGTATTTGCCAGCTCATGCACGCTGGGCATATCTTCGAAACCGGGGACAACCCAGTTAGCCACACCTTGCAAAGTTTTCAGCCATTTAAAGGCCATACTCTTTGCATAAGAATATTGATGCAACACCCCGCCCACATCGGCAAGAACAAGGCGTTTCACATCAGCAGGATACATTGCGCTATAACGCAGGGCAATCGCCCCACCCATTGAATGGCCAATTAAATAGAAGGGTTTGCCACTGTATTTTTGTGTCACATAGCGAACAAAACGTGCATAGTTTGTTGGCGAGTACAATTTATTGCCGCGT
>QIKU01000232.1 GCA_003232015.1 Gammaproteobacteria bacterium | reverse complement strand
CATCACACAGGTTGCCGAGGTTAGTAACCAGAATAAAAAGAACCCGGTAGTATAGCCCCCCATTCTTGAAATGGCTCCATAGCCACTCACTTGCATTAACAACTGCGGGTCAAAAAACGCAAAAAATAAAATGCTTGCCGCACCCGAAGTTAAAAACGATGGCCATAAAACGGCTATGACTTTCTGGATTACTGGTGTTTCGGTATTATTATTATTGTTATTTCTATTTTCATTATCTTGATGCATCCCCCCCTCCTTAATCCGCATAGAGCGGTATTATTTTTTTATTTCCTCTGGCTTTGCCATTAAGTTGCCAAACATTATCCGGTGTCGTCAACTGCACATACCATACACCTTCATATATCAACTTAACTTGCTGATTATTTCCCTGGCTAACATAGCGTACCCGCTCAGCCAGATCATTTTCACTGTTCAGTATAGACTCTTGTACCTGAATTAGAACAACGGAAAAGTCTTTATCTGAATCGGCCGGATGTATCACCAGCATTTTTAGTACAGGCGCTAATGTTATTTTATTTTTTTGAACACTAAGATCCAGGCTTACAATATTATTATTTATACTAAAACTACCTGATAAGCCAATCTCTCGTGCATACTCAAGTTTTCGTAAATCACGGTTTATTTGCATTGCTTTTTTGGAATAATCATCAACAACCATGCTATCGGCAGTCGTAATCGCCAGATAGATAGTAAACATGCACGCAACAACAACACTGGCAGGAAGAAATATTAAAAACCAGGGCCAGAATTGTTTATACCACGGTGTATTCATATCTATTACATTACTTACCATCACAAACCCAACCTTCCAGAATAAATATTCTGTAACTACCTGACAAGTGGCCCAATAAAACGCCCGGGTTCTTCTACCTTAACATCCGGATTTTCCATTGATACCAGTTTAAAAACTAAAGACACAGACGCATAGTCAAGATCAGCAGGGTCTATCTGAATACTCAAAGGTAAATCAAGCATTTCGCCACTGCTCACAATAATTTTGGACTTTCTCTGTACCACCTTCATATTATCTACACCCGTTACACTTAGTTTGTACTGGTGTGTAATGTTGTCCATATTAATCACCTTAAGGACGTATATGTTCTCTATTAAACCCTCATTTGTTTCACGATACAACGCATTTCTATCGCGAATAATATCCAGCTCTAATGGAACACGAACGGCCATCTTATAAAATAGTGCACTACTAATAACAACAAGCAGGAGAAAATATATAATAATTCTCGGGCGTAATAGCCTGGTTTTTTTACCTTCGATTGTATTCAAAGTTGTATAGCTTACCAGGTTCCTTGCATAACCCATTTTATCCATAACCTGATTACAGACATCAACACACGAAGCACACCCTATACACTGGTATTGCATGCCTTCCCGGATATCAATGCCTGTTGGGCATACTTGAACACACAAGGTACAATCAACGCACTCACCCAGCCCTTTTGATTGCAGGTCGGTCTTTTTATTGCGCGACCCTCTTGGCTCGCCACGCTTCTCATCGTATGAAATAACCAGAGTGTCGTCATCAAACATGGCACTTTGAAAACGTGCATACGGACACATATAAATACAAACTTGCTCCCGCATCCACCCCGCATTACCGTACGTTGCAAAAGCATAGAAAAATATCCAGAAAGATTCCCACGGACCAAGCGTCATTTGAATAAATAACTCACCCAGCTCCAGAATCGGTGTAAAATAACCTACAAACGTAAAGCCAGTCCACAAAGAAAGTAATATCCACAAACTGTGTTTAATTAATTTTCGTGAAAATTTATATTTTGTAAGCGGGCTTTTGTCTAACTTAATCTGCTTGTTCCGGCTGCCCTCAACTTTACGCTCTATCCACAAAAATACTTCGGTCCAAACAGTTTGCGGGCAAGCATAACCACACCATAACCGCCCGGCAAGAGCGGTAAAAAAGAATAATGTAAAAGCAGCAATAATGAGCAACACCGCAAGGTATATAAAATCTTGCGGCCAAAAAGTAAGTGAAAAAATATAGAATTTACGCGCAGGTAAGTCGAATAATATTGCCTGGTGTCCATCCCACTGTAACCATGGAACCAGGTAATAACCACCCAGTAAAATAACAACACCTAATAAACGAAAAGTTGCAAACATGCCATGCACTTCACGCGGATAAACTTTTTTGTGTTTTGCGAAAGCTTCGTCTACGACTTCTTCGGTTACTTTATCTGGCTTCATTTGTTACTTTCTTTGCATAACATAGAACTATTCCCCATAAAAACAACAACCGTTGTTACCAGCTACAGCTCGTAACAACGGTTGTCCCTTCATATACAGAGTAAGATCAGGCTATTGACTTAAACTATAAATATAAGCCGCCAGCAAATGTGACTTGTCTTCACCTAAAAAGTTTTTATGTGCAGGCATCTTCCCGGTGCGGCCTTCTGCTATAACGCTCTTGATAAGACCAGCCGAAGAACCGTATAGCCAGGTTTTGTCCGTTAAATTTGCTGCACCCAGTGCAAGGTTACCTTCACCTGAAGCCTGATGACAGGCCGCACACATCATTTCAAATTTTGCCTTGCCTGCTTCCGCTTTTACCGTGTCAACCTTGCGACCACTTAAACTCATCACGTAGTTTGCAACTTCATCAACCCCAGCCTCACCACCTAATGCCGCACCCATTGCCGGCATCATGCCCTGGCGACCATCCAGTATAGAGGTTTTAATTGCGGCAGGTGTTCCGCCATAGAGCCAGTCGTTATCGCTTAAGTTAGGGTAACCACGCGCACCTTTTGCATCGGAACCATGGCAGGTTGAGCAATAGGTTAAAAATAAACGCTGCCCAATCTCATTGGCTTTTTCGTCCTTCGCAAGTTCAGCAAGTGGCGTTGCAGAATATTTTGCAAACAATGGCCCATATTTTTTATTCGCCTGGTCAATTTCCTCTTCGTACTGACCAACTTGCGACCAGCCGAAAACACCTTTTACATTACCTAACCCCGGGTAAAACACAAGATAAATCACCGAGTAAATAATGCTAATATAAAATAACCACAACCACCAGCGCGGCATGGGGTTATTAAGCTCTTCCAGATCACCATCCCAGACATGCCCCGTTACGGCACCTTCTTTTGCTTCACCTTTGCGTTTTTTACTCGCCCATTTAATAAGCCACAAACAACCCACGATATTGAGCAGGGTTAAAATAATTATATAATTACTCCAAAAACTGCTCATACTTTTTCTCCGCTCGTATTTTTAGAAGTGTTTGAACTTGTATCAGGGGCCGGTCTGTCTGGCTCATTAAAGGGTAAATTTGCCGCCTCATTAAAATCCTGCTTTCTATTCTTACTCCAGGCCCAGATATAAATACTAATTAGCAGAGCAAACATAACCACAGAAAAAATTGCGCGAACATCATCAAAATTCATTGTACAGCCCCCACTATCGTCTTGTTTTAATGCTTGTACCAAGCACTTGTAGATAAGAAATCAAGGCTTCCATTTCTGTTTTCCCTTTTACTGCTGCACTCGCCTCGTCAACTTCTTTTTGTGAATAAGGTACACCCAGGGTTTTCATTGCTGCTATTTTTTTCGGTGTTAAGACGTGATCAATTTTGTTTTCGCTTAACCACGGGAACCCCGGCATGTTTGATTCCGGCACCAGATCGCGCGGATTAATTAAATGGACACGGTGCCATTCATCGCTGTAACGTCCACCCACTCGCGCCAGATCAGGCCCGGTACGTTTTGAACCCCATTGAAAAGGATGGTCATAAACAAATTCACCCGCAACTGAATAATGTCCGTAGCGTTCGGTCTCTGCCCGAAAAGGGCGGATCATTTGTGAGTGACAGGTATAACAACCTTCGCGAATATAAATATCGCGACCCTCTAGTTGCAGTGCCGTATAGGGTTTTAAACCTTTTACTGGCTCAGTGGTGTCTTTCATAAAAAACAAAGGTACAATTTCAACCAGACCACCGATACTAATAACTAAAATCACAAACAAAGCGAGCAAGCCAGCATTCGTTTCTATTTTCTCATGACTCATACCCGACCTCCTTCTAGCGCGATTTCATTAGTTTCAATAACAGGCTCGTCACCCGGCATCTTGTCTCTAACCGGTGAACCATTAACAGTTTTCCAGCAGTTGTATGCCATAATCAACATGCCACAGAAGAACAGGAACCCTCCAAGTAATCGCACCATATAATAAGGGTAGGTTGCCTCCAGGCTTTCTACAAAACTATACGTTAAGGTGCCATCGGCATTCACTGCACGCCACATTAACCCTTGCATAACACCCGCAATCCACATTGCGGTGATATATAAAACAATACCAATAGTTGAAATCCAGAAATGCAAATCTATCAACTTGATTGAATACATTTGTTTGCGACCAAACACTTTTGGCAGTAAAAAATAAATTGCGCCAATCGAAATCAGCGCCACCCAGCCCAGCGCACCTGAATGTACATGGCCGATAGTCCAGTCAGTGTAATGAGATAGCGCATTAACGGTTTTAATTGCCATCATCGGCCCTTCAAAGGTCGACATACCATAAAATGACAATGACACCACAAGAAATTTCAAAATAGGATCCTGACGTAATTTATACCATGCACCGGACAACGTCATAATACCGTTAATCATGCCACCCCAACTCGGTGCTAACAATATTAATGAAAATACCATACCCAGTGACTGCGCCCAATCAGGTAACGCGGTGTAATGAAGATGGTGCGGGCCTGCCCACATGTAAGTTGAAACCAGAGCCCAGAAATGCACAACCGATAATCTGTAAGAATAAATAGGCCTGCCAACCTGTTTGGGAATAAAATAATACATAATCCCCAGAAAACCCGCCGTTAAAAAGAAACCCACAGCATTATGGCCATACCACCATTGAATCATGGCATCCATCGTGCCGGCATACACTGAGTATGATTTAGTCATTGAAACAGGAATAGCTGCACTATTAACGATATGCAGCACCGCAACGGTTAAAATAAACGCACCAAAAAACCAGTTTGCTACATAAATATGCTTTACCCGCCGCTTCCTTAACGTACCAAAAAAAACAATGGCGTAGGCAATCCAGACCACCGCAATTAAAATATCAATCGGCCATTCAAGTTCAGCGTATTCCTTTGAAGTAGTAATACCCAGTGGCAGGGTAATCGCCGCCAGTACGATAACAAGCATCCAGCCCCAAAATACAAAGGCGGCCAGCTTGTCACTAAAAAGCCTGACCTGGCAGGTTCGTTGCACTACGTAAAACGAAGTAGCCATTAAGGCTGAACCACCAAAGGCAAAGATAACTGCATTGGTATGCAACGGTCGTAAACGACTATAGGTTAAATAAGGTATGTCAAAGTTTAACTGTGGCCAGACAAGTTGTGCGGCAATAATAACGCCGACCAGCATGCCAACGATTCCCCATACCACCGTCATCACCGTAAATTGTCGAACGACTTTGTAATTATACGTTTCTATATTTGAATCAGCTGTCATCATTATTTTCCGTTTTTCTTATTTTAACAAAATAATCTGGCCGCACTATACCGCCATGAAATATCATGCAGCTATAATACTTTTAATAGAGAAAAAAAGGAACTGATCTAGATCATGGAGAAGCTTGATTTTCAACAATTAATCTACTAACAGTTTAAACTTACTACTATTTGTTTTTTTGTTTTTTTGCGCCCATCTTCACCTGATCAACACAAGCTTGTGCCTGAAGATTCAGCTTTTTCATATCAACGATCTGAATATGTTTGCGCTCAACTTTTAAAATATTTAAATCCTGAAAATGCGTGAATAAGCGACTCACCGTCTCAACCGCCAGACCCAACAGGTTTGCAATATCATTACGTGACATACTCAAGTTAAATTCTGCTGCGGAATGGCCGCGATCACTGTGGCGTTTCGATATTTCAATTAAAAAATTGGCTAAGCGTGCTTCAGCAGTCATCTTTGCTAATTGCGTAACATGACATTGCTCATGTTGAATCCCTTTACTCATTATCTTCATCAAATGCTGACTTAAACCCGGCACTTCAACACTTAAAGTTTCCAGTTTTTCAAATGGAATTTCACACACACTGGAGGTTTCTAGCGCTTTGGAGTAACTGCGATGCTGCTCACCATAAATGGCATCCAGACCAATCAATTCACCTGGCAAATGAAAGCCAACGACCTGCTCAGCCGAATCGGCCACCGGAGTATAGGATTTAAATGATCCCGAACGTACTGCATACAACGACTTTAATCTGTCACCGGAATAATAAAGATAACTGCCTTTTTCAACCACGCGGCGACGCTTGATAATGCTTTCCAGTTTATCAAGATCACCTTCTTCCAGGCCAAGTGGTAAACAAAGTTGATACAAACTGCAACTTTTACATTTTGCGCGTAAATCATCGAGATTAATAACAGATTGCTTGGGCATAGGGGGCGGGATCCACTGATATTTAGAATGTCTCTAACTATACCCAAAATCCCTGCATTTGAGAACGTGTTTTTAAGCTGTTTTAAGGGGTCAGAGCCCTTAAAAAGCAGCTACAAAGTTGGCCGCCCTCGTCTGGCATAGCCAACCTTGCATTTTAGTTTTTGTCCAACCTCATTCCTGAATAATTCATTACCTAATGGCGTGCCCGTTTGCCAGGCTGCCCGGATTTCCTTCAACTCATCCAGATCTTCTTGCCCTGAAAATAATGCCCTGTATGCATGAAGACGTTCCTCGCTACTATTACCTAAAGCATAGTATAAAAAATGCGGCGTAATCAGGCTATCTGGCTTCCCCTCTCCATTGCAGCGATAACTCGACCAACGATAAAGCATAGCACTGCGCACGATATCGGCCCGCACCGGGTTGAGCTCAATATAACGCATGCAATTCAACAGGTGCTGCTCGCCCTGAATCAAGCTTGCTTTATAGCGCCCTTCCCAAAGAGAACCTGATGAACCATAAGTACGGTTGATGTACGGTACATAATAACGCCCCAGGTACTGCATCATACGGGTAATGCCATCACTATTAACAGGTGTTGCCAGTAAATGGATATGGTTTGTCATTAATACATAGGCATGTATTTCGACCTGATAACGCTCCGCAGCCTCTTTTAACCAGTCTAAATAAGCAAAATAATCGCTATCTTTAAAAAAAACAGGTTGACGACTGTGGCCACGCTGAACGATGTGAACAGGGATACCCGGTAAGTAAAATCGGGGTTTTCTTGGCATTAAAAGTGCTCCGTGGCTTGCAGGAGAAGGAGATTAACATAGCAGGGAAATCCCTTAAAGGGCTCGGCCTCCTTTAACTTTTCCCTAAAATGTACCGTGCATATAAGGCCGGGACATCGGCACTGAATGCCCAGGGCGCATCGGCCTGAGCGGCGGTTGCATACCCTGTCTCTTTTGCATCGGCAGTGGCCGACCCCGTGGCATCACTCGCTCATTAATACGATGTGACATCTGCCAGCCCGCTTTCCCTGCTAACAGTTCCAGGTGTAGAATCTGGTTTGTTTCCAGCCGCATTTGTATACCACTACTAAACAGCTGATTGGCAATACGATACTGAGCCTTACCAGTATTTTTAACATAACCCTGCACCAGTAAACGGGAAACCGCTGCTTTAAAAGGCGCCCCCGCCACTGACTTAAACTGCTGCACCTGTAGTGTGTTATTTTGCAAGCTGCCTTGTAGCTGTAACCTTTGACCTGAATACCATTGCCCGGATGCGGGCAAGTTCACCCTTTGCCCACCGATTAGCCAGCCCTGAGTACCCTGTTTTAATACACCGCGCAGCATAAAATCAGTCTTCATGGCTGGCTGTATGCGCCGAGCATGGATAACACCTTGTGGATCCCTGAAACCACTGATTGCAACGACTTGTCCCAATTCAGGTAAGGCCTGCACACCCACATCAATCGTCTGCCCCAGTACTCGTAATTGATTTTGCCTCCTCATCACTTGCTGAACCGGCCCAATCACTTCATGTAAAATATACACTTCGGTTGCAAAATATTGTTGCCCACGACGTTCAGCTCGTAAAGCGACAACATCACCTCGTGCAAAGGAATACGTTTGAACCTTTTTCCCGTCAAGGAATAATTGACTGTTTAGATCCATTTCCACTTCAACACCGTTGACAAAAATACTACCAAAGCCGGTTATCTCGCCAATGATTCCGGTACCACCAATGCCCGAATCAGACCCTGCCGCCACTTTACCGGTACCGCCTATGCCACTGTCATCGTTGGGTTCTATATAGGCTTGCTGGTTTGCACTGCCATACGGCTGCGATGTACCACAGGAAGTGGCTAACGTAACCAGCAACAGCGTTAAAGTAATAACCATTAAGCGTCTCATGGCGTGGCCTCTTTACTCGCTTTGGTATTTTCATCAAACCAGTAACAACCAAAGCGCATCCGGCGAGTGGCATCCTTATCGCCATTATCCTGTTGCTGGAGTTTTAACGCCTGTTCATTCACTCGATGCAGCAATGCCATTGCTTCTGTTTGTACCATTTCATTTAATTGCTCAATAGAGCCTGACGTAAGCCTCGCATAATAAACACTGCGCTCCAGCATTGGCTCACCGTGTTGCTGCATATTATGTTCACAAGCCGCAAGGTGATCGTGGACATTATGACCAAGATAATAAGCCTGCTGTATTAAATTTTGTGGCACAAAGGCATCTTTATTTAAGCACACCTCGCCTTTATCATTAAGTGACACGACCCCCAGACGCAGCCATTCATCCAGAATGGCACGTGGCCGCACATCTTTACTGACTTTAATAACCAGCTGATCAAAGCCGGGCGGGCCGTCTTCATTATTACGCGGTAAACAGCGTGGCTCACCCTGGGCATCCTGATATTCAACCATTCCCAGCCAGCGACCAATGATAGCCCCTCCCAATGTTGGCGTAGTCTGTTCAACCGGGTGTTCTGCCTGCTCTCCTGCCTGCCGCAAACGCTTGATATCTTTGCGGTGCACTCCGGTAAGCACATATAAACGGCTATCCGTGGGTGTTTTATCATTGAGCATAAATTCCTGCGCCGCAACTTCAACATAAAGGGATTTAAGCATTTCACGCAACTGCGGATAGCTGATGCCGTTAGCGATTAACAGCTTAACCAATGGCCGGCACAGCTGCTTCACAGCCTGTAGTAGCTTATTGGCAGCCTGATTGTATTTTTCTATTGCCATGACTTTATCTTTACTCGTTATCCCAAAACATTGAGAAGCTGCTCACATTTACCCGTTTTTTTTAACATGATATTAATTTTAGCTTGACGTGGGAATAATTACCACATATTATTATCAAAACGTGGGAAATATTCCCACTTAATGTAACAAAACCATAAATAAACGGAGAAACAAAATGAACACCACACTAAAATCCATCCTCTTTTCAACTATCTTATTAACTGGTTCAGGCACTGCAATCGCTGATACAACAGAAAACAGCAGTAACGGCATGTCTCACGAACAAGCTCAGCAACGCTCAGTAAACGCTGAGCAAACTGCAATGTCAGGCAGCACGCATGAAATGCAGGCTCGTGAACGCACACAACAGGCACAAAGCCAACGGGCTTCAGAAGCCAATGGCCGTGAAACACAGGCTCGCGAACAGGCGCGTTTACAAATGCAAAATGCACGCAGCATGGGGCAACAAATGGAAAGCCGTGGCCGCAGCATGACAATGA
>QIKU01000123.1 GCA_003232015.1 Gammaproteobacteria bacterium | reverse complement strand
AACGCGCGGTACGCTGTTTAAATTTATCAAACTGGTAAAAAATGCCTCCGAAGGTTGCGTAACGGACGAATAGTTCGTCAACATTTAAACCACAACGAGTCGCAGAGCACAAAATTAATTTTTAGATGTAAGTATTTCCTTACATCTAAGCCTTTGTATCTACAATATTTAATTAAATGATTATATGGGTGTATCTTGTAAAGTTTTAGCTTGTCAATATGCCATGTGTAAAAAGTATTTGGTAAACTAGTAACCTGTTACTGATACAAGAAATTAAGAAAATTAAAATTTCATGCAGTGCAGGGGAGAATTTTTATGTTTACTTCGTACACACCGGTTGTTGGCGAATGGTATGTAAAAAGTACAGGCAAACTCATTAAAGTGAAAATGCTGTCATATTTTGAAAAAAAGGTTGAACGCATTGTCATTGAATATCTCGATGGAACGACACAGATGTTGGCGTTTAACGACTGGTTAACCCTTGATCTTAACAAACGCATTAGTGATGTGAGTCGCAGTATTGTTTTACGTTAAGCCTGAAGCCTGATTTCTAGTGCTTCATGTCAGCGTTGTAAAGAAGCCCGCATGCGGGCTTCTTCTAATTCTAGCGTTCAAAAGATCAATATTTATTATGAGTAGCCCGGATGAAATGAAATGTAATCCGGGACATAATAGTGTGAATCTCCCTGATTTCGCTGCGCTACATCCGGGCTACACCTAAATATAGGTTAGTCATTGTGAGCGATAGTTTATTTTAAGGATAAAAATGATATGGATCTAAACGCACTAAAAAAACAACTCCGTGATTTTGCCGAAGAGCGGGACTGGCAAGATTTTCATGCGCCTAAAAATCTGGTGATGGCAATGAATGTCGAAGTGGCTGAACTGATGGAGCATTTTCAATGGCTCAGCGAAGAGCAAAGTGAAAAGCTCGATGCAAAAACCTTTGATGATGTGCAATACGAAGTGGCCGATGTGTTTATTTATTTAGTCCGCCTGGCTGACCGGCTTGGTGTAGATTTGGATGCAGTGGTAGAAGAAAAAATAAAACGTAACGCAGCAAAGTACCCGGCAGACAAGTGTAAGGGAAGTGCTGCGAAGTATACGGAGTATGAGTAATTCGCTTTATTCTTTTTTGTTTAACAATTCAATTTCATAGCCATCAGGATCTTTTACAAAGGCAATAATGGTTGTGCCTGCATTCATTGGCCCGGCCTCACGAATAATATTGCCACCCTGTTGTTTGATCTTGTCACAGGCCGCATAGACATCATCCACTTCAATCGCTAAATGGCCAAAGCCATTACCGAGTTCGTATTTGTCGGTGTCCCAGTTGTGGGTAAGTTCAATTACGCTGTTATCTTTTTCATTACCATAGCCGACAAAGGCGAGGGTGAACTTGCCATCGGGGTAGTCTTTTTGCCGCAATAATTGCATACCGAGTATTTCAGTATAAAACTGAATTGATTTTTCCAGATGACCAACGCGGATCATGGTGTGAAGTAGTCGCATAGTTTATGGCCTTTTAATTTATTTCCTGTTCTAACTTTAACTTTTTTTCGAAACTTAGTGCAAGTGCTGCACCAAAGCCTAAAGCCACGGCAAACCAGAGGGTGGACAAACGGCTGATAAGCGCTGCGGCAATGGCGGTTGCAGTATCGGCACCCAATAATGTGAGTAGTAGTGTCATGACCGCTTCGGTCGTACCAATGCCACCGGGAATAAAACTGGCAGCACCGGCCAGTAAGCTAAGAGCGTAAATACCGATACTTTGTTGTAAGGTAATATCGATATTAAGTGTTGTTACGATAAAGTAAAACGCCAGCCCCTGAATAAGCCATGCAGTACTGCCAAGCAGTAATCCGAGGTAGATGGGTTTATAAGCAAACAGTGTTCTGGCGGTGGTGAACAGGCGGCTTAAATGTTGTAGTAATACACGTGCGGGTTGCCAGAACATCGTGTCTGCGGCGGCACTGAAAGCACGAGTGACAAAAGTTTGTCGCAGTAGCGGTATAAAACTGACGACAACAGCAACGCTGACAACGACAAAATAATGGTAATTGTGTGTGTCATTTTCAAACTGAAATATCAACAGGCTCAACAAGGCAATTACAACCACATCCAGAAAACGCTCGGTAAAAAACATAGCCAGTGAGCGGGTATAGGGAACGGCATGTTGTGCAAGGTAAGTGGAGCGAATAGTTTCACCAACTTTTGCGGGGGTAAGGGTGAGCGCAAAGCCGGCCATATAATATAAAAAGTGCAGTGTTAACGGGATGGAGTGCGTCAGGTAGTGTAAATAATAGTGCCAGCGGATAAAGCGAAGCAGATAATTACTAAAGGAGCAGCCCAGAATGAGTAGCCAACTGAACAGGTTCATTTTTGTAAAGGCCGCAAATACTTTTTCAGGGTCGGCAAATAAGACCATTGCAATGTACAACACACAAACAAAAACAAGAATAATGGACAAGTTACGCTTATTTTTTATCAATAATGTGTGAATAGTGGATAGCATATAATTTCTATTGCTTTAATTGGCGTGATTTTTGCTGTTACTATTTTAAGTAATAGTATTGTAAGTAATGGTAATTAAACAATGGAATATAGCATGCAATGGATCAATGGGCATAGCCCTCAGCAGAGCGAGAAAATTATGCGTCACTATATCAGGCACCCCGTCGATATTCCTATCGAAGTGATTCCGGAAAATAGTCCGTTGGCCTTGTCTCATAGCGTTGACGATGCGGTAAAAGTTGAAAAAATGGAAAATGTCAGTTTTGGTGGACTCATGTTTCAGTCTGCTATTCCATACACTCAAAATAAAGTGATGCGGGTAAAAATAAGCAGTGTGAACCCTGAGTTTGATGCATATGCAACGGTAAGCTGGTGTCGTAAGTCCGGCAAATACTATTTAGTCGGGCTGGAATTTACGGATAAAGACAGTGAATTTAAAATACGTATGGTCGAGCAGATTTGTCATATTATGCATTATCGAAAGCATATTCTTGCAACCGAAGGTCGGGAATTAGACAGTGGTGAAGCTGCAAGAGAATGGATTGCACAATATGCGGCAGATTTTCCAAAACAGTAAGGTTGCGCTACACGAAATGGCTTTAGATATAGTTATTGTTCGGTTTTTCGCGGTATAATCACCTTATGTTTTAAACTTACCAGGCTTAAATTTATTATTTTAGGGGATTTGTGATGGCAACAACGGTTGATGAGCTAACTGTAAATTATGAAGAAGATGGTCGCATTGTTTCAAAAGAATTAGACAAGGTTATCCTGACGAAAGGTGCCTGGTCGACTATTATTTTCCGTTATCAGGATTTAGATCGCAAAACGGATGAGTTTGGTCCGGATAAATTCAGCATTCGCCGTTATCAGAAGCGCAATGGTGAGTATCAGTATAAATCGAAATTTAATATCTCAAGCCGTGATCAGGCCACTAAGGTGGTAAATGCTTTAAATACCTGGTTAGCAGAAGAGCCTGATGACAAAGCCGAAAAGTAAACCTGAAAAAAAACAGGATAGTAAGTAACGCTAGCTGTGTGTAAAATGTACCTGTTCTGTATCAAGGCTTTGCGCCATAAAAAAAGAATGGGCAAATTCTGTTAGTGATTCAGGAATAGCGGAATAAATATCTACGTTGGCCAGATCGACATGGTCTTTTATCAGACTTGAAAGACAGGCTGAAAATATATCCTGACTCGGTATTTCGTTGTGGCTAAGGTGGGCAACATTGATTGCGGTATATTTAAAATTATCCAGTGCATCATTCCATGCCCGGCAAATATTATGCAGGTAAGGTTTTTCGGCCTGAGTGTTAATCCAGTAAAAATGAATATATTCGGCCACTTCCAGGCTAAGTGCGTTTTCAATTAAACTTTTAACTGGAGCAAATCCAGTATCCACGGCGATAAAAATAATCGGTTTCGTTGAATTTCTATCTAATACAAAGTGGCCGCTTGGGCCGTCTACTTTTACGGTGTCACCGGTTTTTAATTCATTATTAAGGCAGTAGCTAAAGGGTGAGCTATTATTTTCAATGTGGAACTGGATAAAAGATTCATCACACGGGCAGCTTGCTATAGGTAATGTTGCTATAATTTTATTTTTTAGCGTGAGTTCAACTTCCTGACCAGCTAAAAAACGCAGTCGTTTTGTTCGTTGCGTTTTTAATGTAAGCACAGAGACATACTTGTTTAGTGGTTCTATTTTTTTTACTTTTGTAGATAATGACTGTTGTGGAATGTCTTCTTCGCTACCGGCAATTTCAGCTTCAATTTCAATATCGGTGACGGCGGTGTTCGAACACATTAAAAAATAGTTTTGAGATTTTTCTGCCTCAGGAAAAACATATTCATGCTGCTTTATTTTTTCAATTTTTCCAGATATGAGTTTTGCTTTGCACTTGCCGCAATTACCATTGCTACAACCATAATTGAGTGCACTCCCTGTTGTTAATCCGGCTTCAAGGATAGAATTTTTTCCTTCGACAAAATACTCAAGCCCGCTGGGAATAATATGTACCTGGGCGGCCATAATGCGTAACAAGTCATCTTTTTGTATTAACGGTGCTATTTGCGGGGTATTGGTTGTGATGTTTTTATCCGTCTTGTTTAGCCATTCTGTCAGTGATTTATAAACAGTAGCAGCATCATTATTTTTATTGGACTGTTCTGTAATATGGTCCTGTAATTTACCAAGCAATTGTTCGTTGTGGTATAGCGCTATTTTAGTTTCGGCTAATTCTTTACTTAAGTTAGCAAGGCGTGACGCCAGTGTGGCTGTATCGGGTGTAATCAGCTTTTGAAATTTTGCATAACGGGCACGCTTAAGTGCATTGGCGATAAATTCTTCGATTCGTTCAAACATCTCATCTTTTTCAATCCTGGAATCCGGGTATAGCTTTACAAGTTGTGAGAGTTTGATCTTGCCTTCAAAACTGGTGAGTTCACCATTTTGAATATGCTTCTGGATAATACCGCGGGGTACACCCACAATGGAAGCGGCTCGTGACGCTGAAAGTAGTCTGGCCATAAATTCCTTATAATATGCAAGATTAAAGTGTTTTTTTGCGTGAGTTCTTATATATTGGTACATATATATCAATTGTCAAATCGTCCTTTCTTTAAGAAAAGAAGCTACACTGGTATAAGCGCTGGTATTAATATGGGTATCTACATGGAAAGGTTCGGGATCATTACTTTACTTTTTGTCGCAGCCGTTATGGGGAATATGGCAAATGCGGCGCTGCCCGATCTTGAATTTAGTTTGCATAAGAACGGGCCTGCAAATATTGAGCGTGCCAACAGTGGCCCAACCCTGCTTGTTATTGGAGGTATACAGGGGGATGAGCCGGGTGGCTTTACTGCGGCTTCATTACTGGTGACACACTACAAGATTACAGTAGGACAGGTCTGGATTGTTCCTAATCTTAATTTTAAAAGTATTATAAAAAGATCCCGTGGTGTGCACGGTGACATGAACCGTAAATTTTCAAAATTAAAGCAAACCGATCCTGAATTTGAAACTGTCCAAAAAATAAAACAAATTATCACTTCACCTGATGTCGATATTATCTTAAATCTGCACGATGGCAGTGGATTTTATAATGAACGATATATTGATGCCTTGCATAACCCGCGACGCTGGGGGCAAAGTCTTATTATTGATCAGGCCAAAATTGAAATGCCTGGTATTGGTATATCAGGTACTGAAAATACAGAAGCAGGATCAGTCCAGTTCAATCATTTAGAACAATTAGGTCGGCAGGTTGTTGCTCATGTTAATGCTTCTATTCCACAAACGCTTCACCAATATCGTTTGAAAAACACACATACCGCACTTGGCAACAAAGAAATGGAAAAAACGCTCACCTATTTTGCCATTAACCACGCAAAACCAGCTTTTGGTGTCGAAGCAAGTAAACATTTTTTAACGCATAAACGTGCCTATTACCATTTGCTGGTATTAGAAGCTTTTATGAGCAATATAGGCATTAAATTTGAGCGTAAATTTAGTTTGGCTGAGGCCGATATTAAAAAAGCGATGTACGATAAGTTACAACTCGCCTTTTATAATAAGAAAATAGTTCTGGATGTTGCCAATGCGCGTAAAAGATTAAATTATGTGCCACTAAAAAAGAATGCAGATATTGCCTATATTTCTGGTAATCCATTGGTTGCGGTTGTGAGTAAAAATAACCGTTTTAATGTGCGTTATGGTAATCGAAACTTAACTTCGCTTAAACCGTCATATTTTGAGTATGATGATTCTTTGGAAGACATTAAAATATCTGTCGATGGAAATATCAAAAGTATTAGTTTGGGTAGTACGGTTGATGTTCAGCAGGATTTTAACATTCACTCAATAGTAGGTTATCGTGTTAATGTTATTGGTTTTACCCGTAAAGGGGTGAGAGATGAAAGTAACCAGACGATTAAATTAAAAAATATACGAAGTCGTTTTTCTGTAGATAAGCAATCAAAAATATTTCGGGTTGAGATTTATCAGGGAAAGAGATACTGTGGTATGATTTTAGTACGCTTTAATGCCTAAAATAAATGACCTGAATAGATAACGAAAGCCATAAAATAGTATAAAGAAATAAGAACCGAAAAATAATAACAGGGTTACATTGATGTCCGAATTACTTTCTTTGCCTTATATGCAACAGTTTAAATGTATAGCGGATAAGTGTGAAGATACTTGTTGTCAGCATTGGCAAGTTAGAATAGATAAAGTGCACTATCAGCGCATGCAGGAATGGGTAGGTGATACCCCGTCAAAGAAAAAACTTTTTTCTACAGCTGTGTTGTTAAATGAGTCAAATATTGCATCGGATAAAAGTTATGCTTATATCCAAATGGATGATAGTGGCTACTGTCCTTATTTAAACCCACAACAGCAATGCACCCTTCATATAAAGAAAGGAATTGATATTCTTTCTGATATTTGCGCCTTTTATCCAAGAATTATTACCGAAAAAAATTCAGTGTTGGAACTGAGTGGCGCTTTATCCTGCCCGGAAGTGGTTCGTTTGTGCCTGTCAGCCGACATTAACAGCCATGTTATGTTAAGCGCGGATAATGCCATTCTTCCACCGAGAGAAGATGTACCTGTTCATCGTACATTAATTACAGATGATAATAGTTCGGTTTATGAAATCCATTTTGAAAAAGTACAACAAACATTTATTGATATTATTCGTATGGTTGATTGTGATTATTTTACTCGATTATATATTTTAGCGAGTTACTCACATTCAATTTCAACCATCTACTTTGATCATTGTCTTTCACTGGATTCGGACGCGCTTGAAAATTATCGTCTGCATGTATTCGACCCGGACTATAAGCAATCCGTTAATCACTTTATGGGACAGTATGAAAATGATCAGCCTCTTGCCTGTATTGTAATTTATTCGGTATTGTTGTTAAAGCAGCAACAGGCACCGGACGAAAAATTATCCACAATGGTTACGGAGATTTTTAATGAGTATGCGCAGCAGTTAGGTTTTTCAAGTTATAAGGATATTGAAAATGCAGCGGATTATGCCACTGTATTTCAAAAACGATACCAGATGTTTTCCAATAATGTTCACCATCAGATTGAAGATTATTTAACTAAGTATTTGTTAAACTGTTTTTACCGTGAATGGTTTATTACGATGCCTAGCGCATTTATTTATATTCAGATGTTGCTGGTGCGGGTTGCTATTATTCGCTTTATTATTTATAGCCGTATTTTACCCGGAATGACGGTGGAGCAAATTAAAGAAATATCTGTTGAAGTGATTTACCAGTTTGCTCGCGCGGTTGATCATAACCTGCCTTTTTTGCAGGTTGTGTATGAAGCTTTAAATGAGCAGCAAATGTTACATTTTGACTATTCAACGCCGCTTATTAAATTTTAAACCTTTCTTATTGTACGTCATTAAATTCTTCTTTTATTATCAATCTGTTACGTGCATTCAGCACTTTTTGTAAAATATTGATAAAATAGCTAGCTTAACTTGCAGTGGTATGAGGTTTAGGATGGAAGAATTAAGTAAAGAAGACAACTTGTCATTAACTAAAATGATAATCGGCATTCTTGAAAGCTGGGGTTTGAATACTCGCCAGCAACACACCTTGTTAGCTTTTTCGAAGAAGGTTCCGATTCGCGGCATGCGCCGATTTCAGGACGGTAGTGCCTTTCCCGATGAAGCTGAACTGAATAGCCGGGTAGAGCATATTGTGGGTATCCATCATGCCTTGCATACAACCTATCCACATAACCCGGCGATGGGTGCATTATGGATTAAAACAAGTAATAAACGTTTTAACAATCAGTCACCGATTAAATTGATGCTCGAAGAAGGGACAAAGGGTGTTGAGCGAGTTCGGTCGCATCTGGATTGTGCTTATGATTGGCAGGTAAACCCATAATGCCACAGCAATATCATCGTTTTATTTTTTTCGGCTTTTACGTTTAGGTCGACCTTCATAGTTTACAATCGAACGCACCAGGTTTTCATAGGGAAGGCTTTGTATAGTATGGTATTTATTTAAGCTACGAGTGAGTAAGGCATAAATATCATCTATTTTTTTATTGGTGATTATCTCAATATTATTATCTAAGGCTAAGCCAATAATGCTCCCCATCTGAACCTTAATTTCCCTGGCATGCGGTAGTGGGCCATTGTTGTTTTGTAACTTCAGTGCAAATAAAGATTTAGATCGTAAGGTTTGCAAAAAGGAAGTGCACAGATTGCAGGCATTTTGTAAGCGGCATGCAACCGCCTCTCGATCGGCTAAGCGGATTTTATTTGCCTGATGGCAACTTGTCTGGCGGCTGTTAATGGCTTTTTCATAAACACATTGGCGTGTGATGATATTTCGATAGGTGTTACGGTACTGATCTTCGTTCATGTGATAGTAATCTGTTTATTTTTCCCACTCTTTTACAACAGTATCTGGTCGTTTTTCATGTAAACGTTCTTCGGCTTCAATGACATTGTCGGCGAAAATAATTCGGTATGTAATATCGGGCTCTGCTTCAGTTTCTACCCGTAGTTCTTTTGCTTTTTGTTTAGCTTCTTTATATATTTTATACTCACCAACTTGTTCAATATTTTTTACAAGGTTTGAAACACTGGGTAATATTTTATAAAGGAAATAGGGCATGGCAACAGAACCTCGGTTAATGGATTACGGTAGATTGCAGTAATAATACTTATTTTAGATGGTTTTGATGAATTATTGAAGTATCCTCAAGGTGATAGAGTAGTTTACAATAAGATATGAGTGATAAGGCTATTAAAAACAAACATTTGCTATCAATTGTTGAGTTGGGTGGTTACCCTGACTTCAGTAAGGTTTACAAACAGTATGGGCTGGAAACAGAAATGGCCAATTCTATGCGTAAAGCCGTCAAATTTCTTAAAAAAACATCACCGGATATTATAGTTGCAGAGTTTAATTACCAGTCCGATTTTCGTGATAGAACCAGTAATCTTGAAACATTACTGGCCGTACTACAGAAGAAACCGCAAGTTAAACTGATTATTTTTTATGAAAAAGAATTTGCTCACCAGTTTGAGCGAGTAACGAGTCGCTTTGATCTACCTTTTACTCTGTCTTTCCCGATTGACGAGTCTGCTTTATCTGAAATGGTGGAACGCTGTCTTGCTGATTAAATCTTTTACCCTGTCTTTCCCGATTGACGAGTCTGCTTTATCTGAAATGGTGCAACGCTGCGTTGATAATTAAAAAAGAATGCGCATGTAAAACTGAAGTTAATTAAGTACGTCTTTAATAATTTCTTTTATTTCATCAGACGAGTCGGTGCTGGTGGCTGTAATAAAGTCATTTAAAACTGAGTGTGTATTGTTGCCCGACTTAAATGCACTGTAAATAAGCGATAACAAATAAACAAGATCAACGCGAATAGCATGGTTATTCGTATTCGTGGCTTTGATTAGAGACGATATCATTTTATCAGCCTGGATGGTTTTTATAAAATCATTGCTCAGTGATTCAAAAAGAGCGGTAATTCCAATTCTAACCTGCATTTTTGTTGTCGGGTCTTGAGCAAGTTTAATAATATTTAACCAGTAACCGGGTTTGCGCTTAATAAAACGCTCGACTTGACTTATCTGTCCGGCCATAAACAAACTTGTAAAATAATGGCTGGCAAAGTCTCCCTCTTGTTGGGCTAATAGCCAGTCATCTAATTCTGCTTTTTTTAATTCACCCGGAAATTCAAAATCTCCAACCTGAATAAATGGCACACTACGAATATGAGGGTGGGCATTTGTGTTACCAGGTGCGCTTAAGTTAATTATTTTTAATTCGCTAATATCTTCATGTTTAACAGCCGCTGTTAATAGCCCAATTGCTTGTGCGCAGTGCGGGCAGTGGCTTGAGATATATAACTCAATGGTTAGTTTTTTTGTAGACATGATGTTCTGAATTGGGCGATTAGATATTAGGCTTCAATATCCGGTATTAGTAAATTTTCAAAGTAATGAATTTTTTCTTTTAATCTTAATTTACGTTTTTTTAGTCGGGTAATTTTCATTTGATCGACCATTTGCGCCTCGGTTAATTTTATAATGATTTCATCAAGATCACGGTGTTCATTAATAAGCTCAGAAATTTGATGCTGTATTTTGGCCTGATCTTGCGGGTCTATTTGCATAAGTTTATTGGGTATGTCATTAAGAATAGTAGGTGTAAGTATAATACATCTTCTAAAATATTCCCCGAAATTGGCTTGAAGAATAAAATAGCGAGGGTAATTATTTTTCGGGTTCGTCAACCGGTTTTGTTTTGGCAGATTTAATATCGGTTATTGATACCACTACGCTTTTAGGTGCTTCATCAATATATCGTGGGCGGCTTGCACTTACATCTTTTGAATGGCCGGACAATTCAGCTTCACGCACACTAATGATTTTTAAGCATTCGCGCATATTATTGATGGTGGTATCACAGAGCGGGTGGCGTAGCCCAGGTCGGGTAAATGTTTCTTTTGCAATATCGGTCAAAATGCGTTTCATCGCGGTTAAAATTTCCTGCTCGGTAACTTGTTGATCTGACATTGAATTGAACCTTCATCTAGATATTTTACGAAAGGTCTATTTTAAATGAGTTTGCTTTCACTTAATAGGGATAGACTCAATTTCTTTCCTGCCTGTCGATGTAACATTTTGGCGAATATTAAGGACTTTGATGATAAAATGATTCGATTGCCAGAATAATAGCAGGAACAAGTCTTAATGCTGAATACGGAATCTCAATATCGGTTAGTTTTTTGTACTAACTCAGATATTCAATTAACTACCTTGCTTAACGGTTTGAATAACATTGGGTTTATTGGTAAGACCGTTTTCGGCTCAAATGCCGAGCAGGACTACTGTGCCGGCGATTCTTTTTTACAGTCGTTGACGTTTATGGGCTGTTCCCCTTATGTTGAATTTGAACCACCTGCACAGTTAAAACCGGATGGTGTAGCCGACTTTTGTTTTATTCGTATTTTAGCCGCAAAAGAGAGCAGCACTTTATACCATGCAGAACAACTGGATAGTCTAAAAACCATTCCGCGTTGTAAGTACTGCCGCAAAGTTATTGGTGGCTGGGCTGAGCAAGCCATTGCTCTGAACACAGCAAATCACTGGCAACTCAATTGCCCGTCTTGTGGTGATGGTTTAACTCAGGATGATCTTGACTGGCGTAAAGCATCGGGCAGTGGTAATTTGTTTATTGATGTTGTTAACGTGTATTTGCAAGAAGCAGTGCCAACCGATGCCTTTTTGCAACAGTTAGAAATGATTTCGTCTTCGTCCTGGCAGTATTTTTATACCAAGTCAAATATAAAAACAAAGTTGCTTGACAGACAATAAATTCTAACCCACACTCGAGATATGACAAATTTTATTTCAGCCTTCCTCATGAGTAACTGCCTCGGTTCAAAACCGGTGGCATGGGTGCGAGCCCGTCATGCAATGAGGCTGGAGGTATTCGATTTAGTTTAGATTTTAGTAATAATCCCGATACCAAAGGCCACCGTTTAATCACCGTGGCCTTTTTTAGTGCCAGTTTCTTTTTCTTACTGGCACTTATGATGTATTCGTAGTGCCAGTTTCTTTTTCTTACTGGCACTTATGATGTATTCGTAGTGCCAGTTTCTTTTTCTTACTGGCACTTATGATGT
>QIKU01000124.1 GCA_003232015.1 Gammaproteobacteria bacterium | reverse complement strand
ATTTCGCTGCGCTACATCCAGGCTACAAATAAAAAGATGGGATTGACCGTTTATCAATGTAGATTTCCTTATCCCGAGTTCAGGTTATTTAGTAGAAGCGTTGAGTATCCGTTATGGCCGGCTGCACCGTTTATTTACTTTGGCGACAACTGTTCAGGCTGTAATTTCGGCGCAAAAAATTCTTCAGCATGGTCAATATCAACATCTTTGTTTTTGCCATTATGTAATGGTAATTCAGAATCGTTCCAGCCGCGGAGGCCGGTTTTAAGAGAAACGACTTTTTCATAGCCCATTTGTTGCATCACATCGGCGGCAAAAATACTGCGGTTGCCTGAGCGGCAAATCACAACCACGTTTTTCTGGCGGGCTTCGACCAGTTCGGGGATGGTGTCGTCAAAGTCATATTCGCAGGATGTTTCTAGTATGCCGCGTGGTACGTTGATGGAATTGTATATATGCATGGCTTCAAATTCTTTTGGTTCACGTACATCTATCAGTAAGGGTTTGTTTTCTTGTTTTAGCATGTCTTCGAGATCCCAGGGGAATATTTCATCGACACGTTCTAAACATTCTTGTATTAACTGGCTAAATTTTTTCATCTGTGTTCTTTCTTTTAATTGTTTTGGGTTTAATTTCCCGCAGCTTGCTATGTAGATATAAAAAACGAAATGCGTAGCCTGGATATAGCGTAGCGTAATCCGGGGAGACTTGTGTTACACATTTCCCGGATTCCATTGCTTTGCATCCAGGCTACAATATTTAAGGTGTTAATACCCCGTTTGCTTGTGGCGGGGTAGGGGGTCGTTTATTTTGCTTCTTCATTTTTTTTGTTCAGGCCATATTGTACGGCCATAACGGCGGCTTCAACTCTTGAATGCACTTCCAGTTTTCTTAAGATAGCTTTTACATGTAACTTAACCGTGCCGTCAGAAATCCCTAAGTTTCTGGCAATGCCTTTGTTGCTGAGCCCTTCGGCAAGCAAACCTAAAATTTCAGTTTCGCGTGGTGTAAGGCCGGTAAACGGGCTGTCTTTTGGTTCTTCTTTGGGTTCTGTTTTGCCCTGAACCGCGCGGGCAAGAATAGGTGCAAGATCCGGTGCAACGACTGTTTTGCCGTTAACAATATCGCGTAATGCAATAACCAGTTCGTCAGGTTCCATATCTTTTAATAAATAACCTTGAGCACCATTTTTTAATGACTCAACTAAATCGGTTTCATCGGTGCTGGTTGTTAGCATAACAACCGGTAAGGTATCGTAAGCATCGCGCAATAATTTTAATACGCCTAAGCCATCAATACCGGGCATGCGCATATCCAGCAGCACAATATCCGGGTTGAGCTTTTTAACAAGTTCAACACCATCAATGCCGGTGTTAACGGAAGCAAGTATTTCAATGCCACGTGTTGTGAGCAAACCCTCCAGACCAACCCGGAATAAAGTGTGATCATCAATCAGTAAGACTTTTAAACTCATTCTTTATCCTTATCTGCTGTGGATAGAGAAGGTGGGCTGACTAATATTTTATTAGTGTCACCTTCCGTTCCTTCATTTAGGTTCTGGTGTTTAAATGTGAGCGTTGTTCGTGTGCCTTCGCCCAGCTCGCTTTCAATTGTAAAGGTGCCACCCATTCGTTTGGCACGTTCGTCCATAATGCTTAGGCCAAGGTGGTCGCCGGACACGCGGTCAGATTCCGGCGGAATATCCATGCCTACACCATCGTCTTCAATCAGAATATTGCATTCACCCTGTACGTTGCTGCGCATAATAACCCGTACAGCATGTGCCTGGCTGTGTTTACTGATATTGTTGAGTGATTCCTGAATAATACGTAGTGCTTGTACTTCGATGTTAGGTGACAGGCTAAGTACATTCCATTCTTTCTGCAAAAAAATGGTGATTTCATTTTGGTATTTAAATCGCTCAATAAGGTGTTCTACGGCCGGGACTAAGCCGCGTTTATCAATCGGTGCACGGAAGTGGGTGATAAGCTCGCGCAGTTCCAGATAGGCTTCGTCCAGGTTATTTTCAATTTTTTCAAGTTCATGCCATATAGAAGGCTCTTCGCCTAAGCGTATCTTTTCGTCCAGTACCCGCACCTGAAAGCGTAAGCTTGCCAATGTTTGCGCAAGGGAGTCATGTAGTTCGTGTGCTAACCGGTTACGTTCTTCCATAATGGCAAAGCGATTGGCTTCATCGTCGGTACGGGCTTTATCAATGGCCATACCTAAATGGCGACCAATACTGGTGAGCAAGTCTTCAATGTCTTCGGGTTCGGCGAAGTCTTCGGAGTCGACAAATAAATTATAAACGCCGAGGGTTTTATCCCGGTATTGCAGAGGCACGGCGATCATATGGACATTATCCACATCAAAAAACTGCCGGCCAATAATTTTGTCGCATTGGCTAATATTTTTTTGGAATAATACATTACCGTCGCGGTAAGCCGTGCCACAGAGGCAGTGCTCAGATGGAATAAGTCGTTCGCGTTCCATTAAGTCATCATCAAAGCCTAAGCTGGCTACCAGTCGCATTTGATTGTCGTCGGTAACGAGTCGAACAACAGCAGCGCGGGCTTTGACTACTTCTTTTAAGCTGTGTAAAAAACGGGTGAGTAAGTCGTCCAGGTTGCGGGATATGTTAATGCTCGCGGCGACATCGTAAACAATTTCAAGCGAGCGTGATTTGCGTTCGATATGTTCAGTTTGTTTTTTGACCTGGCTTTGCATGTCTAACGTCAGGTTCTCAATCTGGTCACCCAACTCGTTAATATTTTTTGCTAAGGTGTTAAAGTCGCCAGGCAAATATTCAGGCAGTCGGCTTGATAAGTTCCCATTATTAATTTCAATGGCCCAGGACTTTAATTGCGACAAGGGTAATAGCAGGCGTCCCTGTATTTTCTGGTGGAGAATAATGAGGGTTGTTAATGCCACTATGACAAGGACAAGGATAGTGATTAACTTACCCAGGCTAATCGGGTTAAGCGCCCAGATAGTGGTTGCGCCCAGTATAATAATAGTAAAAGCTAAAATCACCATTGGCAGACATAGCGGGCTCTTCCAGAAACGGATATTCTTGATTGATGCATCCTGTTGGCAACGGATACTATCGTTAGAATTGTTTATTGTTGAGCCCATATTTTAAACGACTGAGTATTAGAGGTTATGCTCTGAATTATTATCTTCAGATGTGTAACTTGGATCATTTGGATTTTTAAAAATAAAATGCTGTTCACCGTTATCCAGTTTTACAAAGTCCATTTCGGTGCCATTCAGTAACTCGATACTTTGTGGTGCGATAAGTATAGTAATGTCATGTGATTTAAAGGCTAAATCTTCTTCTTTGGTTTTTTCTTCAAAGCCAACACCATAATGAAAGCTGCCATCGACATTTTTTTTCGCCGCGATGCGCAAAGGTAAGCCTTCGCTCTGACTTTGTTTGGCTGATTCTTTAATTTGTGCTGCGGCTGCGTCTGTAACTGTAAACATAATTAACCTCTTTAAGTCTTTTGCTTTGTTTGCAATACAAATTCAACAAAACGGCGCGTCCAGTGGTGTTGAGATGTATCACGTAAATGGGTGTAATTTGCGAGTAAATTCTTGTAAATAAGCCCGTCATTCTTGCCATCAATACCGGTGCCGCGTTTAACGTTATAGGCATATTTTAAACCCGGGTCAATATTATAAAGTGCTGAGTAATGAAATTCATGTGCGGGTATAAGCTTATCAGCCATTTTACCGGGCCATAAGGCATTTTCGGTCTCCTGTAACTGTACATAACCCCGGCCTTGCGGACGTTTGTGCATTTTACAGTCGGCCGGAATAACGCCGACCATTTCAGTTTGTATTTCATTCCACTGTATTGAACGTGATAAGTACATCAGACCACCGCATTCTGCATAAGTGGGTAAACCCTTTTCAATGGCGTTTTTAATGGCTTTGCGCAGCGACTGGTTCTGGTTGAGTTGCTGCAAGTGGGACTCCTGGAATCCACCGCCAACGAAAAGGCCATCAATATCAGGTAATGTGCTGTCGGTTAATGCGTTAATAGTAACAAGTTCGGCGCCATTGTTCTGCAGAGATGTTAAGTCATCCGGGTAATAAAAGCCAAAAGCCGCATCGCGAATAATGCCGATTTTAACCTCTGGTGTTTTAGTTGAACCGATATTGAGGGCTGGTACGTCTTTTGTGACGAGTTTTTGCGCTTTATTCGCAATAGTAATAATGGTGTCAATATCGACCTGTTCACTAATGTGTTGGCGTATTTGTTCAATTTTATGCTCAGCAAGTTGGCTTTCATTGCCTGGAATCAGGCCTAAATGGCGTTCGGTTATTTCAAGTTCAGGATTGTGTTGCACAGCACCAATAACCGGGACATTGGTGTAGTGTTCAATGACTGCTTTTAATTTTTCTTCGTGGCGCAGCCCCCGGTATTGGTTGAGGATAACGCCGGCAATATTGATGTCTTTTTCAAAGGCCTGATAGCCGAGAATAAGCGGTGCAATACCTCGGGTCATGCCTTGCACGTTAATAACCAGCACAACCGGGGTTTTGCTGAGTATGGCCAGCGCGGCATTGCTATTGCTGCCATCGAGATCCAGTCCATCGTATAAACCCTTATTCCCCTCAATCAGGGTAATGTCGGAGTTTTGTTCTGCGGCTGTAATACTTTGCAGAATTTCAGCATGTTGCATGGTGTAAAAGTCGAGGTTGGTGCAGGGGTTATGTGCGGCACGGGACAGCCACATCGGATCAATGTAATCGGGTCCTTTTTTAAAAGGGGTAACATTGAGTCCTTTTGCATGTAATGCAGCACACAGGCCGATAGAAAGTGTTGTTTTGCCTGATGACTTGTGAGCCGCAGAGATAAATAATCGACTCATTGTTAAACCTTGCCGTCATTTAAACGGTAGAACATTGTTTGGATGTTCTACCGTTATATATTAAGAAGCTTTGTAGTGGGGGTCGACATCTTTATCAGCAAGGCTTGCTGGCAAAAAGTCCATAATTTTAATGCAGAAGGCCACAAGGAACAGTGCAACAGCAACGCCACCTAAACCTAATAATGTTTCTGCGAGTGTCGGCGTGTAACTTGCAATGGCACCATCAGCAAAGGTTGTTTCAATGACTTCCTTGCCCGGGAAAAGCTCCATTGGGTAAGCTTGACCGGCAATAATGATACCGTACATTTGAGCAAGACCACCGATAATAACTAGCAGTGCACCAAAGCCAACCAGTCCACGTGATTTTGCTAAAGAAGGTGTATAAAAGATAACAAGAGGAATAATACCGCCAATAATCACCTGACCAATCCAGAATAGCTGGGTATAGATGCCACCATTAACCAGAATGAAATATTCAAATCCCTGATGCTGCGCTTCATAGAGATTTGTTAGATGATAAATCGCAACAATAAATAAAACAGAAGCGACAAAAATACCGAGTAGATTTTTTAATCGGTTGAAAATGGCATCACCAAGAGGGCGTTCAGTCCAGTTATAAGAAGCCATTAAAACTAACAGGAAGATAGCTAAGCCAAACGAAAAAGACATAAGAATAAACATGGGTGCCATAATGGCCGCATCATAGCCTTGACGAGCAACCAGAAAACCAAAGATGGAGCCGGTACCGGTTGTTAATGCTAAACGCCAGATAAAAGCGGCAATACCGGCTGCTCGAGTGTACTGCCCCAGGTTACGTTGCATCATTGTCCAGATATAGACAAAAACAATGACAAAGAAGCCATTATATAAAAGCATGTTCCAGGCAAAGATAGACTTTAGATTGTAGTAGGTCATTGCGATAACCAGGCGTTCCGGGCGACCTAAGTCCAGTACAAGTACCATTAAGCCACCAGCAAGTAAGGCCAATGCTAAAAGCCCGGACAATCGAGCAAGGGGTTTATAGGCTTTTTTGTTAAAGGCGGATGAAATAGAAGCAACATTGAGTGCGCCTGACGCCGCTACAATCAGGAATACGGCAAATACATGTGGCATTCCCCATACGATTTGATTGTCCATTCCCGTTACATAATGGCCATGGTGTTCCATATAATAAAAAGCACCTAATGACGCGAGGATAAAAGCGCCGAGCAGTGCAAGTAGCGAGTAATAGCCACTGCTACGGCCTTCAATTGCAATAAATGGTATATTTTTTTTCATCGTTATAAACAACTTTAAATTAATTAAAAGTTAATATTATTTTAGTAACCGGTTTTACCTTAGTGGTTATTTTATACCCTGATAACGTACGCCGGTATTTAAGTCGAGATCAGCACGTAATTGCTGGCCACCGTTTTTAGCAAGTTCTTGCGAAATAACACTGTTGCTATCTTTTAGGTCGCCAAAATACATCGCCTGGTGGCCATCAGCATTACAGGCTTCAACGCAGGCCGGTGTGCCATCATTGTCAACACGATGTACACACATGGTGCATGATTCAACTGTACCTTTACCGCGTGGCGCATGTACTTTCTGGTTCTTGATGGTTTCATGTATAAATGAACGGGCTTTATACGGACAAGCCATCATGCAGTAACGGCAACCGATACAAATATGTTTGTCGACCAATACAATACCATCTTCACGTTTAAACGATGCACCTGTTGGGCAAACATCAACACAAGGTGGTTTTTCGCAGTGCTGGCACAGTAGTGGCAGTGACTGTATATGACCTGTTTGCTTGTCTTTTAGTTTTACCTTGCGTATCCAGACAGCTTTTTGTGACGCGCGTGAAAGTTCTTCGGACTGGTTTATATCGCCCCAACCATTTTCAGTTTTGCATGCGGTAACACAAGCAGTGCAACCTGAGCCGCATTTGTTGGTGTTAATTAAAAGCCCCCAGCGATTCTTATCGCTAACGGCTTCACCAGCAGGTTTGGCATGTGCAACTTGCGTTAGAATCATACCGGGTGCCAGCGCCAAGCCCGCAGCGGCGGCTGTTTTGCCTAAAAATTGTCGGCGATATAAATCTGTTTTTGTTTCGTTAGTATTAACTGGTTGTGTCATTTTACGGTACTCCCAGTTTTACTTGCGGCGGTTGGCTTGTCGTTATGACAGTCAAAGCAGTCAATTTTCACCGCAGCGTAGTTATGGCATGAGCTGCAAAAGTGTTCGTCATCACCGTAGCTGGCAAATTTCCCTTCATCGTCTTTTGAGACATGGCAACTAATGCATTCAGCAAGGCTGTCTTTTTTAGTTCGTATACCTTTACGCATGGTTTCATCACGCTGGTGCATGATGAATGTCATGTGATCGGTACGCATAATTTTAGTATCACGCACACAGAGTGTTTCAGGATTTGCTTTAGCTTTTGCTTTAGGAATAGTCGGCAGTAAATCGCCTGCCTGTGCGAACACAGGCAGGAGCAATAATACGCTGAGCAAAGTGCTTATTATAGTTTTATGGCTTAACACAGTCATACCTCGAGTTTATTAGTCGCCCATTGCCATGTCGATGTAACCTGTTGGGCAAACATCTGCACAGATATGGCAACCGATACAACGGTCATAGTCTGTTGCAACATAACGACCCATTGTTGCCTGGTCTTTCTTAACACGGTAAACCGCATCTTGAGGACAGTAAATTACGCAGTTGTCGCACTCGAAGCACATGCCGCAGCTCATGCAACGATCAGACTCTTCAACCGCTTGTTCTTCGGTAAGACCGAACATACGTTCTTTAAAGTGGCCTAAAACTTCGTCTGAATTTGGCACATCTTCTTTACGCTTGTGGCGTGGAGTGTATTCAAAGTGACCCAAAAATAATTGATCAGATGCAATGATTTCATGCGCTGAACGATCTTCGTAGTTGTGGATGGCAAAGTCACTTGAGTTTGTTGCCAATGTACTTGAGTGATCATATTCAGTGGGTTCAAGACCTGTTTCACGTAGTTTTTGCATTAGGCTGAAATGGTGTTTATCAACTTTAGGGCGGCGACTCATTTCTTCCGAAGATAAGAAGTGCTCGATACTTTCAACGGCGATAGATGCCTGGCCAATGGCTGTTGTTAACAAGTGAGGGCGTACCACGTCACCTGCAACAAAATGACCGTCTTTTCCTGCAACCTGGAAATGCGCATCGGCATCAATAAAGCCTTTATCATTACCAATGCCTTCGATGCCGGTTAAGTCTGCACCCTGGCCAATCGCTGCAACAATTAAGTCACATTCGATATCGTATTCTGAACCTTCAACAGGTGTTTTGCCGTCACCTTCCAGTTTAACAACTTTAAGTGCGGTTGCACGGCCATCGGCATCGCGAACAACTTCAATAGGCTGGATGCAACCAATAATACTTACACCTTCACGTGTTGCATCATCAATTTCATGTTGTGCTGCTGGCATATTTTCAATAGCAGAACGTGAACATAAAGTAACGGTTGCGCCCTGGCGCGTGGCACTGGAGGCAACGTCATGTGCAGTGTGTCCAAGGATAACGTTTTCTGGGCGATCTTTTTCATGTATTTCTGTGATGTGGCCTAAACGACGGGCAACCGATACAACATCGATGGATGTATCACCACCACCAATAACAACAACGCGCTCTGAAACAAGTTGTAATTTACCCATGTTGAAAGCTTCGAGGAAATCAACTCCGGTTAAGCAGTTAGTCGCTTCTGCACCAGGGATTGGAAGAGGGCGGCCTTTTTTGGCGCCCAATGCCCATAAAATGGCATCGAATTCTTTTTCAACATCAGCCATGCTGACATCTTTACCAACACGGGTATTTAATTTAACTTCAACACCCATATCGATAATACGTTTGATTTCTCCATCAAGTACTTCACGTGGCGTACGATAGCCAGGAATACCGTAGCGCATCATGCCGCCTAGATCTTCATGGTCATCAAAAATGGTGCAGGCATGACCTTTTAAACGTAGTTGGTATGCAGCAGCAAGGCCAGCAGGACCACCACCGATAATCGCAATTTTCTTACCCGTGTCTTTTGCTGCAGATGCAAAGGTAAAAGCTTTGTCTAAAGCAGTATCACCAATGTATTGTTCAACGGCATTAATACCAACAAAGTCTTCAACCTGATTACGGTTACAACCATCCTGGCAAGGTGCTGGACATACGCGACCCATAATAGAAGGGAAAGGGTTGGCTTCTGTTAAGCGACGGAATGCATATTGCTGCATTGACATATCTGCAGAAGGTTTTTCGATACCACGAACAATGTCTAACCAGCCACGAATGTCTTCACCAGAAGGACAGCTACCTTGACAAGGTGGTGTACGGTGTACATAAGTAGGGCATTTGTAAGAAGTGTCTTCTACAAATATTTCTTTCGAGAAGTTAGTGACTTCATGGTCACCATCTTTGTATAAGCGGAACGTAAGCTTTGTGTTGATATCTTCGCTTGAGGTTGCCATATCTATGTTCTCCAATACGTATTATCGAGTATTTATGTTAAAAGTTATTTATTAAGTTTAAGCGGCATCTGTTTCGTCAGCGTCTTCATCATCTTTAGGCGCATCGCTTAAGATAATGGCATCACCGACGAGTTGATGCAGACTTATAATCTGATCCATTGTGAATCCGTAATATGGAAGCACTTTGGTAAATTGGCTTTTACAAATGGCACATATTGCTACCAGGTGTGTTACGCCATAATTTTCAGTAACGCTTTTAAGTGCCGTTGCACGAGGCAAGGCACCTTTTACGCGTACTTCCATTAATTCATCTGTTAATAAACCACCACCACCACCACAGCAGAAAGTTGCTTCACCGATAGTATCGGAAGGCATATCAACATAGTTGTTACAGGCTGCTTTAATAACAGCGCGTGGAATTTTAAATTGTCCACCAGGCTGGTCGCC
>QIKU01000287.1 GCA_003232015.1 Gammaproteobacteria bacterium | reverse complement strand
TAAGCGCAAGTTGATGTTTCTTCGCTTCAGCGGCCTGTTCCTGCAATGCTCGTTCTACAGTAAGTTTTTCGGCTGCTGCTTTTTCGCGTAATATTTTAGCTTCTTGTTGCAGGTGTTGTTTTTCTTGTTCGAGCTGCTGCTTTTCTGCAATCGCTTTTTTATGCGCGGGAGCAGGCTGGGCAGGTATTTTGTTTAGGGGTTGCCTGGATAAATTAGCTTTTGGATGGCGGGTTATTTTTGCTCTTTCTTTATTTGTTACTGCATCCAGATTGGCAATAATATTGGACATGCTGGTACTTGATGTCGCTACTTTTTCTTTGGTTGTTGCGACATCGCTGAGGCCATTTTTAAGAATACTACAACTTAACCCATGCTGGATAAGTAAAAATGCAGCCGCGGTACTGCGACTGGCATCATCACAATAAACAATGGTATTTCGCTCGGCATTAAAATTGTTGAGCTTAAGTCGAATCATCGACAACGGGGTATTAACGGCACCATCTAAATGTCCGTCCATAAAGCTCTTGTGTGGGCGGACGTCAATAAGCAGGTCACCAGCAGTGGCTCGTGATTTTAGTTCATCGAGATGGATGTAGTCTAAAAGCGGGCTTACCAGAAGAGAAATAAAGTCATCTTTTTTCAGCCGCATTAATGAGCCGGCCGACATCATACGAACAGTTGCATTTCTAACGCCATCGGTAATAAGGGCTTCTTCACCGAAACCATCGCCTGCTGCAAGAATGGCAATTTGTACGTCTTCTGTCTTTGGGCTTGGGCGGCGGCTTACGCTGCATTTGCCGGTTTTAACGATGTAGTAGTAATCATTGCTTTCGCCCTGGTTGACAATGGTTTGACCTTTTGGAGCGACAATTTCTTCCATTGACATCAGAATTTTTTGAATATTTTCAGTAGGGATTTGCAGGAAAGCGCGTGACTGTAAAAATTTTAGCATCCAGCCGTTTTCATCATCACTACTAATTTCAGTTACTTCATAGTTACCCGATGGGTTATCGTCTGATTCAATCAGCATTTCAAGCAAGTCGGTGTCAATTGAAATGATTTCAGAATTAACTTTTGTTTTTGCGGTGCATGGGCGGGGGATTTGCTGGGCAATAGGGTATTTAGCTTCAGGCGTTTTTGCTTTTATGGTCTGGGCTTTTTTAGCACCGTGCGTATGTAGTTCAATCTGGCCTGAGATAAGGTAATAACTACGTTTATCTTTTTCACTTTGGCGAAAAAGTATCCGGCCTGCCGGGATGACTTCAATACTGGATTTATTGGCGAGCTCAGATAACTTATCAACGCTTAATTTACTAAGCGGCTCTAACGTCTTTAAGAATTTGTTATTTAAGTATTTATTTAATGTAGCCATGATGTTAAAAATTTCTGTGTGTTAAAAATTAACCTCGTGAGCAAGCTAAGGATTATTTTGCCAAATCACTACTTCTGGACGGTTGTCACCCGTTGCTCTAGCCCCGACGGTGCCTTCCCCCTAAATTATGGCTTTATTTTAACCATTTTATACTATATATAACGCTTGCATCCCGGCAGAGACAGCGCCTTGAGTAAACTTTACACTACTTTTGCTGATTTTGGTGTGATTTGCTTCTCATTTAGCTATAAAAATAGGGTGTGTACGCTATATTTGACTGAATTTGTGATGCATTTCTATTCTCTAGTGGCTCAGCAGTTAAACGGTATCGCTACGAATGCCGCTGCTGTATTCCGAATATAAATTTGGCTCAATTTAGTGGATTTGTCAAATTTGGCGTGCTTTATATACAATATAAATAGCTTATTTATCAACTAATTGTAAATTAGTCTGTGATGCTAAAGTGCAAGGTGCTTAATTTGTGATCACGCTCAATCTTTATATAAATATCACTTCTATCAATAAGGTTATTTGTGGTTTCAGCAAAAAGCCTGGATTGACTAACCGCTACCCCGTTAATTGACTTTATAATATCGCCTCGTTGTAAGCCTATCGCACTGTTCAGGGGAATGTTTTGTACCGTTCCGACAGCATAGCCGCTGACACGGCCATCGGTAATTTCCAGCTTAAGTGGTATGGCAGCTAACCATTGCTGAATATTGTGGCTAATATGGTTTAACAGTTGCCGCTTAACGTGGATATTGATAGGTAAATTGGCTGCTTGTTTTGAAGACAAATCAGCTGCTGGTACTGGCAACGCGACTAGAGCGGTTTTTTGCTGCAAATGGAGTGTATAAATCCGCTTATTGTAGGATAGATTAATTTTATTTTTCTCAATAGCCGTGATAGTGAAGTTTCCAATTTTATCCTTGAGTGTATAAAAATGTAACTTTTTATCATCCAATGCAAGCAGTGCCAGAGGTGGGTTACCGGTAATGGTGCCAACCAGTGTGAAGGGTAGGGCTTGCTCATTTTGATCGCTGGAGGCGTAAACCGCCGTTGTAAAAATAAAATACAGGCTAAAAATAAGCGAAATAAAGAAGAACGGATGCACTTTATAAGATCGAAACAGCTCTGGTTTTTTAATATTTTTAATACGAAGAACAGTCGTGGATAGCATAAGCTGACTATACTGTTACGAAGGCAGGAAATCGATAGGATAGGTTACCGTAACGGTCGCAACATTTTTCTTCTCAAAGCGGAAAGTTTTTACTTTGAGAACCAGCCTTCTTTCAAAACGCTTTGCATTTAATTCACTTGAAATAATCCGGCATTTTGAAACTTTACCACTGGGTAAAATAGTAAGTTCAAGGACAACTTTTCCCTGTAAGGAAGGATCTTTACGTAAAGCACGATTGTATAGTGCAAATATGCCACCTTTGTTGCGCTGAAATACGCGCTCGATTTCTTCCTGGCTACGACCGGCTTTGCCACCAGCGGTTCGACGTGTTCCGGCGCCGCCACCAATGTTACTTGCTACACCGCTAAGATTACGGCCTGATAACGAGCCACCTCCCGTTTTGTTGCTTAAACCTTGGGTGCTAATACCGCCACTACCACGCCCGGCTTTGGCGGTTAGCAGATTACTGGTAGTACGGTTGCTTTTTGTTTTACCTGATTTTGACAGGTTAGTTGTACGAACCGATGCAACATTAAAACTGTCACGTAGATCAGCTAGTTCATCCGTTAAAGCCATCAGGCCACTGGATGAGGCTTTTTTTATCGCTTTTTTCTTTGCTGCCGGCTTTTTAGATTTCTTTTTTGCCTTTTTCTTTTTTTCAACGGCTTTCTTTTTTGCGGCAGGTTTGGGTGCTGCTACTTTTTGTTGTTTCTTCTGAATTAACAGTTTGGCCAGGCGTGGCGCAACCTGCGTGAGTTCTTTTTGTTCGACTTCCGGTACAGGTAGAAAAGGAAAAATAATCGTCAGTAACAGGAAAAACAATAAGCTCCGCTTAAGTATTTTGTTAAAACGTACATCATTTTCTGTTTTAGACCAGGGCAAGACAGGTTCATTATAAAAGGAAGCGTATCCCACTTTATTTCCCTCCCTGATTTTTATTTGTCATGGCTGACTTTTTGAGGACGGCTAACGATATATTGTTAAAATCACTTTGGGCGCTGGTTAACATGATTTTTTTAAGTAATTTATAAGGGATTTTCTGATCACCCATAATGGTTACCGGGCGTTTTTTCTTTTTGTCTCTGCCCTTGTTCTTTGTATTATCACGTTTTATATATTTTGCAAGCATGATAGATAAAGGCCGAATAGTTGCAGAGCGATCACGTAATGCCTGTTTTACGCTGATAACAAGCTCGCCATTAACACGGATATCCTTATTATTAACCATTATAACAATGGTTTGCTTGGGCATTTTTTCTGCAGTGGATTCGGGTAGCTTGATTGCCTTCGGTGTTGGTAATACTTCAGACTCGGATGAAGTTACCAGTAAAAAGAAAACCAGAATAGTAAAAATATCCATCAACGAAACCATATTTAACGAGGCAATGGTTTTTTTCCGCTTATGGTGGCGAGTCATTCTTTTTGTACGACGAGATTCAGACATAATTATAATCTTTGTTAAGGAGCGTCCCCGATAGAAATGTCAGGAAAAAGCTCAGCATTAATTATTTCACCATCATCAACAGCACGGTAGCTTCGAACAGCATCCATCACATTGACCAGAGTTTCATAGCTGATATTAGGTGCAGACAAAATAGACGCATTTGTTTTATTTGGGAAACGTGACTTGATTTGCTTAAGTGTTTTAGCAAGATAAGCGTAGTTATAACCTTTTTTATTGTTCCGTATACGCTTAATCAAACCACCACGACTGTCAGCTAGTACAATTAAATTTTCACGGATAATAACCTGCAACTCAAAGTCAGGTTTTTTATTTTTGCTTGCTGCACCGGAACTGGGTAAATTGAGCTCGAGAACAGTCAGGTGACTAAAAACAGCGGTAATTAGCAGAAATGGCACAAGGATAACCATTAAATTCATAAAGGCTGTAATATTAAGATCCGGTGCTTCTTTATGTCGAAGTTGTCTGCGACGTATTCTACTCATGATAAATACTATGCCTTGTTTTTGCGTTGCATAATAAGATTGACAAATTTAACCGTTGCCATTTCCAGACTATCAACAATCTCGGTTGTTTTAGTTTGAAGTACGGTATAAATAAGCAGCAGCGGAATGGCAACCATTAAACCGAATGCGGTGGTGTTCATTGCTACTGAAATACTGGTTGAAAGAATTTCACCTTTTAATGCGGGATCAACTTGTGCTACTGCTGTAAAAGCCTTAATCAAACCAATAATGGTGCCGAGCAATCCAAGCAGTGTTGCAATGTTTGCGTACATAGCAAGATAGTGAGTTCGTTTTTCCAGGCGAGGGATAATTTCCAGCATGCTTTCTTCCATCGCCGCTTCAATATCATCTCGATCTTGAGCCGATTTATATTTGGATAAACCAGAATTTAAAATCTTTGCGATAGGTTGCTTGGATTTATTCGAGGTACTGTAGGCTTGTTTAAAATCACCGCTTTGCATTAGCGGCATAATTTTCTTAAGTAACATGCGGTTACGCGCTCTTGAGTGCGTTAGATAGATGTATCGCTCAAGTGCAATGGCTGTGCCAATGGCAAGTACAATGGCAATCGGTATCATGAAGGAACCGCCTTCCTGAAAGAATGTAACAATACTGGTATACATAATTTTTCTCCTGATAAAACCTAAACTTATTTTTTATTTGATTCTGGTTTGTCATGCAATGCATGGTAATAATTCACCTGGCGCCGAAATACTTCACGATCAATCGGCTGTAGTGCTTCATCAATTAAACTTTCCAATGGTGGTTGATTCATATCGGGCACTTCCGATTTTTTCCATGGCACAATATAAAGCACCTTTGGCAATTCCTGGTTACCGATAATGGCTGTGCCATCTAAATTCAACCGATCTTCAGTATGGCTGGCTGTGGTATAAAGGAAAAGTATAATAAATAAACTGCTGCCGAGTATTTTCATCCGCGGTTACCTCGTTGAGTCTGCTGGCCTGTTGTTTGTATTTTTTTTGCACGTCGTTGCAGATCCAGTATCCAGTTAGCCACCTTTGTATCGGCTCGAGCTGAGAATTTTTGATACTGCTTATAGTGATGCAGAGCACGTTTTAGATCATCCATATATAAATCATAGAGAATGCCTAGATTAAGGTGTGCATTTGCATATTTTGAATTTTTTGACAGTGCTTTCTCATAGGCGTCTTTCGCTTCAATGAATTTGCCACTACGTCGATAAACGACACCGAGCAAGTTATGCCCAACAGCATTATCTCTATTGATGTGTATGGCACGTTTAAAAGCCGCTTCTGCTTTTTTCAAACGGTTCTTTCGCAGATGCATTAAGCCAATATTAAGCTGTGGCCCGGCAAAGCCGGGATATTTTTTGCTAAGAGAGTTAAATAAGCGAAATGCGCGTTTGGTTTTACCTGCTTTCATTGCAATAACGGCTTGCTGGTAAGTGGCTTGCGCCTGTGGCGTGACAGGCGTATTATTCTTTTTTTCTGGCGTGGTCGCAAGACAAGCGGTAAGCAATACTGAGCTTGTCAGTGCAAGTAGAATGTTACGTAGTGGTGTTGTTCTATTAATGGATAGCATTAACATACCGTTCTACCTTCTCGGTTTTAGCATAACGCACGGGTTGCAGTCTGGAAAGTTGTCGGAGGCTTTTCTTAACCCAGTTATTATAAATACCGGCGTTAACATTTTTAACATTGGCCACATGAATATCAATTGCTTTTTCTTCAAAAGGAAAGGCCTGTTCTTCTAATAAAATATCATATTGTTCTTTTTCGTCCGCCGATAAGCCTTTGGGACGTTGTGACTTCATTAATGCACGTGCAAAGTCATTATAAATTTCTGCAATTTGATAAGTGGCCGATGTTGACACGTCGGCAATTTTATAATTGAGTGCTTGCTGGTAAGCTTTAATGGTTTTTTGCATTAGACGTTTTTTCTTTTTCAGGCTTTTCTTTAACGGAATTCTCAAACGTGTTTTATTATATTGAGTACGCAGTGGTTTCGCCAATACCAGTGTCGCATTCCCGGCAAGATATTTTGTTCTGTCTGTACGCTGCCGGCCACCTTTTGCATCAGCTCTAATGATGTCTTTTAACCAGTAGCCCCATTTTTTAAGCTGGCGTGTCTTTTTGTAATGTTCGGCGAGTGTATTTCGGGCTTCCATTGCTTCTGCCAGTGGCAGGGGGTATTTTTTAATATATTTTTTGTAAAGTCGTATACCATTTTTCTTGTTACCACCTTTGAGGTAGAGATTTGCTGCCTGCAAAGTCATGCCACGCTTAAAGTTGGCGCTACCTTTGGTTTGTAGCAGTTTTTCAATTTCATGTGCAGCTTTTGTATATTGTTTTGTCTCTGTATAGATAAATGCAAGTTTTTCTGTGACACCGAGTTGTAACTTTTTCTTTTTGGGATAAGTTCTTCTGAATTTCTCAAGAATACGTGAAGCACGTTTTAGCTTATTTTCTTTTATTAGCAGGGTGGCTGCATCGTATTCGGCAGTTGCTAACAGTGGTGAGTTAGGTGTGACTTTCTTTAAGCGTAAAAAATGGGATATTGCCAGTTGGTTGTTGTTACTGGCTTTGGCTAATTCCCCTTGCTTGTAAATACTGGCGGCCAGTCGTGTTTGCATGGGCTTGTAGAGCTTGCTTTTTTTCGCTGTTCGTCGGAGCACCTGCGTATAGGCTTTTTCAGATTCGGTGTAATTTGTAAGTGCAAATTCAGAATGCCCGATGATGATCCATGCGGTACGCTTGTCACGAGGTGTGGCGTATTTTGATTTTTTGGCAAGCAGTAAACGTGCCGTCTGACTGGCTCGCTGATAACTCTTGTGTGCATAAAGTGTTTCACTGGTTTTGGCTAACACAGACGGAACACGTTTATCTTGCGGGAATTTTTCGCTAAATAATAATGCGCTGGCAATGGCTTTTTGCTGCCATACAATGGCAAGTTTTTTACTGTCTTTGCTGCGCTTCTTTTGTACCAGTCGCTGCAGTTTTGGGTAAATTAATATTGCGGCATAAGCTGCCTCTGCACTTTTCTTATGTGTTGCATAGCCATAGGCTGTTTTTTCAAACTCCAGAATCGCTTTTTGGTATTGGCCTGATTCATTCAGCGATTCAGCCAGCAGGAAATTCATATCAGCACTGGTCTTGTCATTTGGAAACATGGTAATGAATTCACCATACCATTTTGCAGCCTGGCGGTAATCACTTCGCTTGCGTGATTTTCTTCCTGTTGCATGAAAGTGGGTTGCCAGATCTTTAATATGTATTGCGAGTAATGGTTTAATAAAATTTCGCTTTTCATTACTCTGTGTTCGCCAGTAATAACTTTTTGTATTGTACCTGTTTATAAAATCAGCTTTTGACTTAATAACTAACGTTGCCAGCCCACCTTTTTTATAAGCGCTAATGGCGTCCTGATGGAATACCGGCGCGTCTGGGTCATTAGGCGCACGTTTAACATAGGCCATATATGTGTCCGCCGCGTCAATAATGCGGTCTTTATTCTGGTATTGCTTGCCCAATGCACGATAAAGGAGTGGCTCATACGGTTTTTTACCCGAGGCTTTAAGGTAGCGGGTGAGGGTGCGTGCACCTTGCTGGTAGGACAAGGTCAGGCTGGTTACGCGCAAGGTGTCGGTGAGTAATTCTTTTTCACTGCGGCTAATACCGGGCGACAAGATTACTCTGCCTAGTTTGCCCTGTGAATTTTTTATATCCAGCAAAGTAACAAACTGTTTAAGTGCTTGCGGGTATTTATTACGTTTAAAGAGTGTCCAGCCATATTTATATATTGCTTTTTCATAGAAAAGGGACTGTTTATGATTAATAACAATATTGTTGTAGGCATTCCCTGCCAGTCGATATTGGTTTAATACAAAGTATGTTTCTCCAATTCTGAAGTTTACTTCATCACTGTATTTTGATTGCGGGAATTCCCGTTTGAGGCGGTTTAAAGTGTTTTGTTCTTTTTCAGGTTCTGCCAGCAATGAATAGGCTTTTGCCAGTTGATACAGCACCAGTTCATTTTCTCTGGAATTTTTATGTGTGCGTAAGTAACGGGTATATTGTTTAATCGCTGAACGAAGTTGTTGCCTGCCTGCGGGTGACATTGGGTCATCATCTGATGCGCTGCGATCTTCGCCAGACATTAATTCCAGATCAGCCAGACGCCGTTGTGCATCACTGTAAATATCTTCTACCGGTACGCTACGAAGGAACTCTTTATATTTTGCGATAACACTTTTTCGTTCGATAGGCTGAACTTTAATATTTTCAATAACCAGCTCTTTGGTTTCAATGCTGGCAATGGTAGGTGCGTTTCTCCCTGTTGCGCAGCCTGAAAGAATAGCTGATACAGAAAGTCCAATTAAAATATTCCTGATGGCGTGTGACTGAATATTCCGTTTCATTGCTCATCACCTTGTTGCTTTGATGATGACAGGGCAATTTTATCGTATAAACGTGCCACTGAAAAACGTGCTCGAGCATGGTAATTTTTCAATGCACGCTGCTTGTTGTTTAATTCACGCATTGCCATGAGAACTAAAAAGCGTTGCTGTTGGCCTAGTAAATGTTCAAGTTTTGTTTTTAAACGGATAATGCGCGTTTTTTTCTCTATAATTTTTTCATTGAACCCCGCAAAACGCGTGGGGGCTGAATTCCATACCTGTTTGATGGATTGGGTTGCATTTTTTGTTTCGTTCAGTGCTGTTTCAGTTAATTTGAGTTGTTTTTCTGCTTTCCATAAGCGCGGCACATATTCACGCGACAATTTCCAGACCATCATGCCTTTTAATATATAAAATTTATGCTGTTGTTGTTCGAACTCTTTGTTGTTATTTAATTTTTTCAGAGCAGCTTCAATGCGAACAAGTTTTTTTAGGGCCTTTTTTTCTTTTACTGTGGCAAGTGCAAAAATATCGTGTTGTGCCTTGATACGTGTTAACTCTTTCCGAAATTTATCTTTTTCTGATGTTAAGGTAACAATCTGGTTGATTCGGCTGTCATTTTTTATTTCAGGTAATTTGTTCTGGTAACGTAACTGGCGTTCTTCGAGCATCAGTTCGTAAGCGGGGAACTGGTTAGTCCAGCGTTCGAGTACTTTTTGAAAGAAAAGCAAATCGCGTAAGTTTAAATAAGCCTGCTGGAATTCATGTTTTGCAATCAGTTTTTCGATATAGGGTGTTGCGATAGAAACCGGTGGTGTGGTGAGCCGAAAGTCGTTATCTTCTTTTTCGGCCTTGAGAACCTTGCTTAAGGATGCGATAAGCTCTCCACCTTCCACAACGTTAATAACAGAGTTAATGGATTTAAG
>QIKU01000006.1 GCA_003232015.1 Gammaproteobacteria bacterium | reverse complement strand
ACTGAACGTGATTTAACCTTAGACGATGCACTAGCGTTAACGCGACACCCACAAGTACGACGTATCGCACCGCTTAATATCGGTGGGGCTGAAATTTCCTGGCAGGGGCGTAAACGTGAAGTTAGCATACAGGGAACAAGCCACCAGTTTCTGAAATTACGCCAGTGGAAAATGGCACAAGGGAAATTTTTACCCGATACGGATCTACAACGCCCTCAATCTGTTTGTGTTATTGGTAGTAACATTCGTAATGAAATATTCGGGGCACATGCTGCATTGGGTAAATGGCTACGTATTGGTGACCGGCGTTTTCGTGTGATAGGCATTCTGGCATCCGAAGGACAGTCGCTTGGTATTGATGTGAGTGACAGCGTTATCATTCCAGTGGCTTCTGCGCAATCGCTTTTTAATTTGCCATCATTATTTCGGGTTTTTGTTGAAGTTAAAACACGTGAAGCTATTCCTAAAGTGATGACGTTTATTAAAAATACCCTACGTGATCGCCATCAGGGGGAAGAAGACGTTACCGTGATAACACAGGACGCAGTACTTGCAACCTTTGACCGAATTTTAACAGCACTAACCTATGCAGTCGGTGGTATAGCCGCTATTAGTCTTGCGGTTGCTGGTATTTTAATTATGAATGTAATGCTGGTAACCGTGTCGCAACGCACCAGTGAAATCGGTTTATTAAAATCATTAGGGGCTTCTGGCAAGGCTATTCTTAAGCTTATTTTAATTGAAGCGATTTTATTGTCTTCACTAGGCGCTGTTTTGGGTTTTGCACTAGGTCAGGCGGGGAGCTGGGTAATACGCTATGCTTTTCCGGTTTTACCTGCTTACCCACCAATATGGGCAACAGTGGCATCATTACTGGTTGCGCTTGTCACTGGTGTGCTGTTTAGTTTGTTACCTGCACGGAAAGCCGCTCGACTTAAGCCAGTCGATGCGCTAATGAGGCATTAGCTGTGTTAACTAAAGATTTTATTCGACTCACAGGCACCTCACTATTGGCGCATAAATTACGCAGTTTTTTAACCATGCTGGGTATTTCCATTGGCATTACTGCGGTTGTTTTACTGACATCTATTGGAGAAGGCTTATACAAATTTGTTCTGTCTGAATTTACCCAATTTGGAACCACGTTGGTTGGTATTAATCCTGGAAAGGTCACAACTTATGGCATGTCGATGGGTGTATTTGGTAGTGTTCGACCGTTAACCATTGGTGATGCGGAAGCATTAAAGCAACTTTCATTTGCAAAATCAGTTGTGCCCCTTGTTCAGGGTAATGCAGAAGTCGAAGGCAATGGTCGAACGCGTCGCACTACAGTTTATGGTGTGGGCTCTGCCTTTCCTGAAACATTTAGTATGAACGTTAGTGCGGGACGATTTTTACCAGATGATGATCCAATCGCACCGCGTGCATTTGTGGTGCTGGGTTATAAAGTAAAGCAGGAACTGTTTGCTAACAAGAACCCACTGGGGCAGCGCGTCCGTATTGGAGGTGATCGCTATCGGGTAATCGGTACCATGGAAGCAAAAGGGCAGGTGCTTGGTTTTGATCTGGATGACACTGTCTACATTCCAGCTGCACGTGGGCTGGACTTATTTAATCGTGATAGTTTAATGGAAATTGATATTTTATATAAGGAAGGGACGAATGTTGATCATGTAGTAGCAGGTATTAAACGTGTCATGAAATCAAGGCATGGCCGTGATGATGTCACCATTACGACTCAGGAACAAATGCTGGAAGTACTGGGTTCTATTTTAAACGTACTCACCTTTGCTGTGGGTGCCATTGGCAGTATTTCGTTATTAGTGGGGGGTATTGGCATTATTACGATTATGACAATTAGCGTCAATGAACGCACAGCAGAAATTGGCTTGTTACGTGCGCTGGGGGCAAAGCAATCACAGATATTGTCACTTTTTCTGTGGGAAGCGATGGTGCTTTCTGCTATTGGTGGTGCAGTCGGTTTGCTTTTAGGTGTCGGTTTGGCTCAGATACTTCACGCCATGCTACCTGCATTGCCGGTACACACACCATGGACTTTTGTTATGCTTGCAGAAGGCTTGGCGATTATTATTGGCCTGGCGGCGGGTGTATTACCTGCCCGACGTGCAGCACGTCTTGATCCTGTCGAATCTTTAAGAGCGGAATAACTTTTTTATAGATGAATTTAACGCTTAAAAAGGACTGAACTCTAAGCCTGCAAATTCAGAGCGTGCCGCATCACAGCCTTTTAGCAACTGTAGGTATTCTTTTGCTTCATCCTTGTTATCAAAAGGTCCGTCATACCCCGTGCGTGTTTCAATAAACCATTTATTTTTTATTTCTACCAGGCGTTTTTCGAATAGCTTCATAAGCTTCACCCCCATACAACAGCTTTAAATTAGTATGAGGGGAAATAATGAATTGAACAATGATCTATATCAAGTTTTGCTGGATAAATATTAATTTGTAGTTAAGAACAGTTTTGCATTAGCAATATTTTTTGATTTTTATGTGGAGATAAAGTGGGCACTTGGCCCACCTTACAATACTGATGAATTAATGCCGTCTACAGGGTTAATTTTTTTCGTGGCTTGTCATCACCAAACTTTTTCTTTTTTGCACCGTCTTTATTTTGGATTTTACTTTTAGGCTGTGCGTCAGAGTCCTTATGTTTTTTATTCTTTGGCTTCTTGTCTTTACTTTTAGGTCTTTTATCCTTGGGTTTTTTATCTTTAGTTCGGATAGTGGGGGCTCTTTTACTCCCTGAGTTTCCTCCACCAGCTAATGCTGAAATATTTAATTTCTGGCCGGCTACACGTACTTTTTTTAGATCATTGAAAACTTCTTTTGGAATGTCACTGGGTAAATCAACCAGGCTATAGTTATCACTTATATTAATTCGGCCTATAAACTTGCTGTCGATACCGGCTTCATTTGCAATGGCGCCAACAATGTTTCCGGGTTTTACCTGATGGTCATGACCCACTTCAATACGAAAACGCTGCATGCCGTCTTCAGGTTTTGATGATTCATCTCGATCTCGATATGAACGTTCAGGGCGTTTGCCACCATCACGAGGCCCCCGATCATGATCGCGGCCACGCTCTCGGCCACGTTGTGGGCGGTCATTATTATCCCAGCGTTCTTTAGATTTTTTTATGGGTTTATTCTGTAGTAAGAAGGGCGTATCGCCTTGTACCAGTTTGGCAAGCGCGGTTGCAATTTCTTCTGCAGGAATATTATGTTCTTGCTGATATTGTGTGATTAAGTTTGAATAAAACTCCAGACCTTCAGTTGCAAGCGTATCAGTAATGCGCTGTTTAAAACGAGCAACTCGATTGTCATTAATCAACTCTGTTGACGGCAGTTCCATTATATCAATGGACTGATTAGTTGCACGTTCTATTGCTTTTAACATGCCTTTTTCGCGAGGTGCGACAAACAAAATGGCATCGCCTTTTTTGCCTGCACGACCTGTTCGCCCTATTCGGTGTACATAGGCTTCGGTGTCATAAGGAATATCGTAATTCACAACATGACTGATACGCGGCACATCCAGACCACGTGCTGCAACATCGGTCGCAACAAGAATATCAATTTTTCCATTTTTTAAATTTTGAATGGTGCGTTCACGTTGATTTTGTTGTATGTCACCATTAATAGCACCGGTTGAATAACCCCGTGCTTCTAATTTTTCGGTAAGTTCTACTGTCGCTGTTTTAGTACGAACAAAAATAATCATCGCATCGAATTCTTCGGCTTCCAGAATTCGGGTTAACGCATCGAGTTTATGCAAACCACTTACCGGCCAGAAGCGCTGCCGAATAGTATCTGCTGTTGTGGTTTTAACTTTAATGGTAACTTGTTCAGGGTTAGTCAGATATTTTGTTGCGATGCGGCGGATCTGCGATGGCATGGTTGCTGAGAACAGCGCAATTTGCCGGTCGTCTGGTGTTTTTTCTAGTACCCACTCAACATCATCAATAAATCCCATACGAAGCATTTCATCGGCTTCATCTAAAACTAATGCTTTCAAGGTATCCAGCTTTAATGTGCCTTTACGCATATGATCCATAACACGCCCTGGTGTGCCAACAACAACATGCACCCCCCGCTTTAAAGCGCGGATTTGGCCACTGTAATCTGCACCGCCATATACAGGCAGTACGTGGAAGCCTTTCATCTTAGAGGCATATTTCTGGAAAGCTTCAGCAACCTGAATGGCTAATTCACGTGTGGGAGCGAGCACTAAAACCTGTGGATCTTTTTGTTTTAAGTCGAGATTAGAGAGCAGCGGTAGGGCGAATGCCGCCGTTTTACCAGTGCCGGTTTGTGCTTGCCCAATAATATCTTTACGATCCAGTAGTAAAGGGATGGTTTCGGCCTGAATGGGAGACGGCGCTTCATAGCCGATTTCGTCTAATGCTTCTAATAGGGGTTTTTGCAGCGCTAATTGATTAAACGCAGTCACCGTGTCGGTTGTCATTATGGTTTACCTGAAAATTAAGTAGGAATAATAGGGAGTGTTTGAGACTCAAGTCTGCCCGAATAGGCAAGAATCTGACTCAATTTTCAGACGGGATGCCGCAGGGAAACGTAGTGTAACGGTTTATGCTGTGGTTTGCATGCTTTTATTTAGCCAACGAGGGCAAATCATTGTATTTTTTGTAGTTTTTAAGGGCTGCTCGGCAACAGAAACGGATCTGGGTTTATCCAATACACAATTTAGTTTAAGATTGCGTTATGAAATTGTACGTGGGTGTGCACTATATATTGGTATAAACTGTACCCGACAAAGACAATCAAACAGTGGATTATGACGGTGCAGGCAGTTGAAAATGTCAGTGATGCCGAATTTGTTGTCGCCAGTCTAAATCTAAGCTGATACTTACATGAGTGCTAGCTGGTCTGGCTTTCACTCAAGCCCGGCCAATGTTACATTGAATAACCACAAGGAGAATATTTTGAACAAGAAAAACACGATGAATGGCTTTAACTTAAAGCTGACGGGTTTTATGGCCATTTTTGGATTTCTAACCATTTACACATTTTATGCTGCAACTAATGTCGTAGCGAAAGATATTGAAATAACGGTTTATAAAAGTCCAACCTGTGGCTGCTGCACTAAATGGGTAAACTATCTTGAAAAAGAAGGTTTTACAGTGACTTCTGTTAACAAACGTGAAATGCATAAAATTAAAGCAAAATTTGGTATTAAGCGTGAATATCAATCCTGCCATACTGGAATAGTGGGGCGATACTTTATAGAAGGGCATGTGCCTGCCAGTGATATTAAAAAGTTATTAAAAGAAAAACCCTACGCTAAAGGGCTGGCTGTTCCAGGTATGCCAATGGGCTCACCCGGCATGGAAGGGCACCGCAAAGATGATTATTCAGTGCTCTTAATCAACAAGCAAAACAAAGCAACGGTGTACGCTAATCACTAATTAAGCGTGAGTAACAAGTAAGGTTATTTCAGTGAAGAAATATATCGCTGGTTTTATGATAGTGCTGTTATTCAGTACGCTTTACTTTTACTTATGGCAGTCAGGTGATTTAGATTTATTTGTTCAAATAAAAACACTGCAAATTAAATTGCAACAGATGGGTTACTGGGGGCCGTTGCTTATTATTGTATTAATGGCTGGCGCCATTGTTATGAGTCCAATACCCAGTGCCCCGATTGCCGTCGCAGCGGGTTTAGTTTATGGGCATGACTGGGGAACAGTTTATATATTAATAGGTGCGGAGATCGGAGCTCTTATCGCTTTTACTGTTTCACGTTTGCTTGGCTATAGCTATGTGCAGAAAAAGTTTGGCACTACGATTATTAAATATAAATTTCTCCATTCAGAAAAACATCTGATGTTTGCCGTTTTTGTTTCACGGCTTATTCCTTTTATATCATTCGATATTGTGAGCTATGCGGCGGGGTTAACAAAAATTAGCTATTTACAGTTTGCACTGGCAACCCTTGCAGGAATTCTGCCGGCCAGCTTTTTATTGGCACATTTTGGCGGCGAGCTGGTTAATAATGATATTCGACAAATGTTTATTACTGTCTTTTTACTGGGTTTTATTACCTTAATACCCATTGTTATTGGGTTAATTAAAAAATATCAGCACTCAAGAGGACATTAATACGCTATATTTTCAGTATTGTGTTTGACCTATGTGCAACACAGAGGTTTATACTTAATGAAAGTTTGTAGTGGTTTATTATGGAGGATTTAAAATGAAGCGAACAATAACAGCATTTGGTTTAAGTGGTTTATTACTTTCGATGGTCGGTCTGCTTTATGCTAGTTTCACGTATGCTAGCCCAACGGTGTATATCCCGTTAGGTACAGGGAACCAGGTTATAAAAGTGGATGCGGCAACCGATACAATCGTCGCATCGTATCCTGAAGTCATCAATGCCCATGGACTGGTGGCAACCCCAGATGGTGAATACCTGATTGCGGGTAGCTTAACCGAAGACTTATTAAAAAAAGGGCAGCCCAAAGATACCAAAAACAGTAAATTATTTTTCATTCATCCCGTCCACGGTCATGTCATGTCAACTATCGCTGTTTCAGGCTGGTCTCATCACCAGGCCATTACACCTAATGGAAAGTATGTACTATCAACGCATGGCTTAAGAAATAATATTAGCGTTGTTGATATTGAAGAAAACAAAGTCATTAAAACAGTTAAAACCGGTATGGTACCAAATTACACGATCATTACACGTGATGGTAAAACAGCTTATGTGAGTAATTCCGGCAGCAATACTATTTCTGAAATCGATCTTGCAAACTGGAAAGTGACTCGAACACTTGAGTCAGGGCCAGCGCCCGAGCATATGGTTTTTTCCAGGGACCAAAAAATTATATACGTTAGCAATCCAAGAGTCGGTAGAGTTTCTGCTATTTCGGTTGAAAATGGAAAAATTATTAAAACATACAAAATTGGTAAGGCAACACACGGACTGGATATGGGGGATGATGGGAAAACATTCTTTGCCAGTAGTAAGAAAGAAAATAAACTGGTTGCAGTGAATACAGAAACGGGTGAAAAACGTGAATTAACTTTATCGCCTGCACCGTATCACTTAAATACAATAACAGGGACTGGAAAAATTTATGTTTCCAGCAGGAAGAAGCCATTGATATGGGTTGTAAATCAGAAAACAATGAAGATAACAGGAGAAATTAAACTCCCCGCAGGAGAAGGTCATCAAATGGCAATTATTCAATAAAAATCAGGGATATTTAGAGGTAACCTTTGATGATAATAAAAACAGTTGCTAGTCTAAATCAGTTTTGGATAGGCAGCCTCCTTGCCATTATAAGTTTTTCTGTTTTTTCTGATGCATGGGTCTACCGTGAAAATACTCAAATTAACTGGCGGCAATATAATGCTGCTGCTTTTTCTGAGTCAGTACAAAAAAATAAACCTCTGTATATTTTTGTTTACTCAGATGAATGCTCCTGGTGTCGAAAATTTGAAATAGAAACACTCGAAAAACAAGCCGTACGAAAATTACTTAAAGCCAATTTTATTCCTGTTGCGATTGACCAGCTTGCTCAGCCTGAGTTGGCTCGGCAGCTGGGAATTAAACTTGTTCCTGGTAATATTTTACTCACGCCTGACAGAAAAAAACTTTTGCGATTCTACGGTTTTGTAAAGGAAAAAGAACTGCTTGATGTATTACAGACAACACTTACTTTATGGAAAAAAGGAGCCATACCCGAAAATGATTTTGGTGATGGTAGTACCTGTTGCCCGGTTAACTAAATTAAACTAAAATTAAGTATGACTAGCTCAAAAGAAAATATAACGCATTGCCCCGTTTGTATGATGGAGACCGATGAAGCAAGTATTTCTGATACTTACGCTGATTTAAAACTCACATTTTGTTCAGAGCAATGCAAAGAAAGGTTTGTAGCAAACCCGAATCTGTATGTAAGTCAGGCAGGTAAAACAGCGGTTAAGCATTATATTAAAAATATTATAAAGCGGCGCACGTTAGAGTTTGAAAAAACAATTCCTGATGATATCGCAAACACAATGAGCCAGTCATTGATGACAATGATGGGGATAAACGAGGTACAGATAAAAGGTAATAAGATTGATATAACCTATAACTTGTTGGAGGCTACAAGCCAGCAAATTGAAGAACATATTGACCAAATGGGGCAGCATTTGTCTGATAGCTGGGTTGAACGCTTAAAACGTGCGTTTATTCATTACAGGGAAGAAACCGAGCTTGATAATCTTGAGCAAAGTGACAGTCATTCATGCCATAATCCCCCCAAATAATAACTCAAACAAATAGAAAAAGGATCACAAAAGATGTCCGATCAATATGTCTGGCTTATATGGGCTTCCGCATTTCTAATCCCCTGGGTTATCATTTACATTTTCTCACCAATAAATCGCAAACCAATGCTATGGGCCAGTTGGTTCACAATGCCCTTTGGTTTAACCGAACCCATATTTGTTCCAGAATACTGGTCGCCACCAAGCTTGTTTGATCTGGCGTTAACAACCGGCTTTGATATTGAAAGTTTGATCTTTTGTTTTGCCATCGGTGGAATAGGTGCCGTGTTATACAACAGCCTGACAGGACATAAACTTTCGGAAGTAAGCGAACAAGAGCGCCAGTCACCACTGCATCAGCATCACTACAAGGCCTTGGCGGCGCCTTTTATTGCATTCCCATTATTGTATTTTTTCCCCTGGAACCCTATTTACCCAGCAATTTTAGCCATGCTAGTGGGAGCCATTGCTAATGCATTATGCCGGCCGGATCTAAAGCGTAAATCACTGGTTGGTGGGGCTCTTTTTCTTGGTATTTATGTTATCTATTTAGTGGGTCTTGAGTGGAGTGCGCCGGGTTACATTGAGCGAGTCTGGAATCTGGATGCGCTTTCAGGTATTTCGATTGGTTTTGCGCCAATCGAAGAATTGTTGTTTGCTATTATGTTTGGTATTTACTGGGCAGGGGTTTATGAGCACTTTACCTGGCGTAAATAATACTAAAATTGCATTTATTTTTCAGTTGAACGTTTCGCAATATACATTGCATTATCTGCATTTTTTAGAAGTAATTCTGTTGAGTCACCATCATCAGGGTAAATACTAACACCAACACTGGCACTGACCTGAAGTGAATGATGAAGATGAGGAATAGGGAGACGAATGCAATCTTTCAATTTTTTTGAGTATATTTCAGCATCGTCGCGATTAGCAATTTTTGATAACACAATAACAAATTCGTCACCACCAAGCCTTGCGGCCAGATCTGAATCGCGGGTTATAGCGCGTATACGATCTGCAATTACGATTAAAACGGAGTCGCCAACATCATGCCCATAGGTATCATTAATGGCTTTAAAACCATCTAGATCAAGAAATAATACAGCAAATAAATTATTCTCACGCTTTGCGTAAGATAGAATTAATTCCATTTGATTATGTAACATCAGGCGATTTGCCAGCCCTGTCAGAACATCAAAATTAGCCATTGACTCTAATCGTTTATTGGCAACTTCTAATCGACGAGTACGATCTTTAACCCGATGTTCAAGTTCTTCATTGATTTGTGCAAGTGCATGTTCCGAGCGCATCATCGAAAACAGCATTTTTTGTGTATGCTGGTATATCATAAAGGCAAAAACGCCTCCGAGAAATAGCGCTAAACCCATTAAGAGCAATAAAGTACGTAAAGCCTGGGCTAGCTCGGCAGTGATTTGGGAATAAACTTCTTGAATTAACTCGGTGTGCAAAATAAACATTTCATTGATTGTTGTTACGATACGTTGCTGTGCGGGTAATACACGAATCATTTCATGCT
>QIKU01000007.1 GCA_003232015.1 Gammaproteobacteria bacterium | reverse complement strand
AAAATCCAGCTCACCCACCTGTTGACCCAGCTCGCTAATTTTGTCATCAGGCACATCCCATACTGTCATGCCATTCCCTTTATATCCCAGCGCATAATGATTCGGAACTGCTGCTATACGACGAATAATCCCCCTCTGTTGCATTGCAGACAGCCTGGAGATAACTTCACTTGTCCTTATTCCTAGTTGTTCGGCAATAGCATCATAGGGACGCGTTACAAGTGGCAAACCTGCTTGCGTTGCATAAATAATTTTCCGCTCTATTTCATCGAGACCAACTTCATCAGGTAATAATTTATACTTCACTGCAACACCCATACTATCTTTTATTAAACTTGTAGTTGCAAACCAACAAAATACTCTTCCAGCCTGGGCATATTAAATACTTTCAGGCCAGTACGTTGTTCAATATCGTTGTTAATTTGCTCAATTTGCTGTGGTGTTTCTGTTGCCAGCACGTACCACATGTTAAAATCATGATCGCGCTGGTAATTATGTGCAACTTCAGGATAGCTGTTAACCACATTGGCAACCTTGTCAAATTGCTCCTCTGGAACCTGTATTGCAACCAGACTAAATGCCCCACCCAATTTTTGCACATCATACATTGGCCCAAACCGTGTTAGCGTTTTATCTTCGAGCAAACATGCTAACCTTTCTAACAACTCCTCTTCATTAATACCCAGTTGAGTCGCAACATCTGCATAAGGTGTTTCAGTTAAGGGGAACCCTGTCTGCAAAATATTAATAATGTCACGATCCAGTTTATCCATCAGTCTTATCGACTCGAGTATTTAATTCACTACTTAGTTTATGGTAAATAGCGCCACGCTGTTTAAAGCGCCGTGTACTGAACAATATTTCGTATTCAATCTCATTAAGGTCATAGCGGTTAATTAAATACTGAATATTTTCCAGCACGTTACCTCTGTTTTTGCCATGAATCATTGTAAATAAATTATACGGCCAATCAGGAAGACGGCGCGGTCGACGATAACATAATGTTATAAAGTCAAACTGCCCCAGGCATAAACCCAGCTTGCCAATAATTTCATCAGAAACATCCCAGACAACCATTGCATTAGCCCGATACCCCAACTCATGATGGCGTACTATCACACCAGAACGTTTAATAATATTAGACTGGTTTAACCGTTTCAGACGTTCAAGCACCTCACTTTCAGCCATACCAAGTTCTTTACCTAAATCAGTATAGGGTGTTGCGCTAATTGGGAGCCCTGTCTGGATAAGTACGATTAAAGCCTGATCCTGCTCATCAAATTTATCTTCTCTGGATAAAATTGACTCGGACAAACATGGCAAATGATTAACATTCATATCCATTAAACCCCGACCTCCTGCCCATGTTCAAAACCCACACCTAGATCAAACCCCAGATCAATATGATAATCTTCCAGCATAGGTAAAGACATAACAGGGTGACCGCTACGGGATTCAATATCATATAAAACACTATTTAGCATTTCTTCATCACTGGCGGTAACAACAAACCATAAGTTAAAATGATGTTCACGCTGATAGTTGTGATTAACTTCGCTATAGCTACTTATCATCGCTGCAACATTTTCAATTTCACTTACCGGCACTGTCATTGCAGCCAGAGTGCTTGCACCAATACTATTGGCACGAAACACGACACCCACACGACTAATAAACCCCTGTTCTTTGAGTTTATTCAATGCATTAATAACAACATCTTCACTGCTACCCAGTTGCTTTGCAATTTGTTTAAACGGGCGAGAGACAAAAGGCAGGTTATGCTGAAAGTCATTTAATAAATGTTTTTCAAGCTCAGTCAATTTTTTTAAGCCATGTTGCTGTGTGTTTAACGGGCCATTAACTTCAGTAATCGTATTTACTCTATGCATCAAATGACCTCGACTTATTTATAAACCGATACGATGTGCACGATGAGTAAAAAAAATACCACTGGGTTTATTCATCGGTAAAGTGGTTATGGAATTGAAATTTTCCGTATCATAGACTGTTATTTTTCCAGCATCGCGTGCTGACACCCAAACCTGCTCACCACGAGGCGTAAACTCCATATGCAGAACAGCTTTACCCGGCTTGAGGACTTTTATAATTTCCATCTTTTGCGTATCAATAACCTGCACTGTATCATTTCGCGGATAGGCAAAATTAACCCAGACCTGTCTGCCATCCGGGCGGGCCATGACAAACACCGGCTGGCCATGAACAGGAATCGACATTAGCTGTTTCCAGTTATGTCGATTAACAACAAGCACCGTATTGCGACCAACAGCAGGCAAAAAGGCATAGTCTTCTGTCATTGCCCAGCCTTCCAGATGTGGCATTTTATAAACCGGCATTTTTTTACTGCCACGGCCATAATTATCAAGAATACGTTTAACACCTTTTTCTGGATGCCATAAATCCAGCACAACCAGACCATCTTCACCAAACAGGCCGGCAATATAATAACGACCATCAGGGGTAATTAAAGCATCGTAAGGCTGGCGGCCTATGTCTTTGTATTTTGTTATTACAGGCTTGCTACTAGCAGTATCAACTAACCAGATTTCATCTGCATCATACAATGAGAAAATAAAACGTTGCCCAGACGCATCAACCAGCCCCACTACTTTTGACCGCTGGTTACCACTACCATAGGTTGCGGGAATATCTGCAACCAGTTCAAGTGTGCTGGAGTCAAAAATTTTAACTCCACCCGGTTTGTAATTTGAAACAGCAACCTGCTTGCCGTCCTGTGATATGGCACCGCCGATACTGTTACCCGACTGAATAATTCGTTTTGTAATTTTTGAAGTAAGAATATCAATTTTTGTGAGGCCGCCATCACGACCAAATACGTAGGCATAACGCTCATCACGCGAATAAACAATTGAAGCATGAGATAAATCACCTAGTCCAGTAACGCGAGACAGCACCGTTCTATTTGTTGTTTCTACAATTTGCACACTGCCACTGGCACGTTCAATCACCACGCCAAGGTCACCCGTACCACGTAAATTAGTGCTACTACAGCCTGCCATAATCGCAGCAAACGTCGTTAATAAACCCACTTTAATAAAATCCATCATAAGCTTACACCGCTATACAATATATCAACGATCCAGCGAATTTCTTCTTTGCTAAGTATTTTGTTCCAGGGTGGCATGGGGGTTCCTGGGCGCCCATGCGAAATAGTGACTTCAATCATTTTTCGTGGTTTGTTTTTTAGAGCATCAACGGTGAGTGCCGGTCCTAGCCCGCCTTTCATTGTCATACCATGGCATGAGCCACAGTCCTGTACTAACAGGTTATGCAGTTCTGCCTGACGTTGCCCGGATATATTCCCGGCAGCCGCAGTGGCGGAAAAAGCGGTCAACACCATAACCGTAAATAATAACTTCACAAGCAGATTGTTGTACTGGAAACTAGCCATGTGATGTTTTTCCTGATCTGGAAAAATAACGACTGCTGAGGTCTTCCGTTACAAACCAGTCCAGTGATTCCGCAAGTGACACCACTTTACCAATAACAAAAATAACCGGGGGCTGCAGCATGGCATTTTTAGTATCCGTTGCTAAACAGGACAAAGTAGATAGAACTCTTTGCTGGTGGGCGGTTGTTCCATCCTGTATAGCAGCGGCCGGTGTATCGCCATCAAGGCCAGCCAGCATTATCTTTCTGCAAATAAAATCGATATTGGCAAGCCCCATATAGACAACAAGGGTTTTGTTTTTATCAGCTAAGGTATTCCAGTCCAGCTCAAGCGGTTGGTTGGCCTGTGTATGCCCGGTAATAATTTGCACACCTTGAGCCAGTCCGCGATGGGTTAACGGGATACCCGCATAAGTTGTGCATGCAGAAGCGGCCGTTATACCGGGCACAATTTCAAATTTTATATTGTGTTGAGCAAGGAATAAGGCCTCTTCACTGCCCCGGCCAAAGATAAACGGATCGCCTCCTTTGAGCCGTACAATAGTACGCTGGCTTTCTGCCAGCTTGACCAGCAATGGATTAATTTCATCCTGAGGTAAGCTATGATTGCCTGATATTTTTCCCACATAAATCAAACTCACCCCCGCGGGGATCAACTTCAAAATAGCTTCAGACACCAGTCGATCATAAATAATCACATCGGCATTCTGTATCAGGCGTAATGCTTTTACGGTTAACAAGTCAGGATCACCGGAACCAGTTCCAACCAGATAAACTTTTTTTGGCTGATTCATTTTATTACCTCAAGACTGTAACTCTGATTGATTGTATTAAAATAGGCAGCTTGATAACTGCCACCCATTAACTTGCCCAGCTCAGTGATAAAAAATAATGGCTCCTTTTTCCCGTTAATATGAAATTATGACTTATACACAAATTGTGCCTTGATTTAGATCAACCCCATTAAAAGGATATTCTGTTAAAACATAGAGTTAAATTAGGATACAAATTTGTCTATGACAAACCAGTGGTAATTTAACCACACGTAATACTAAGCTGCTGCTGACGACAATCAATAACTTTAACCCGGATCATTAGAAAATCTTATAAGAAGTAATTAAAAGAGAGCGTATCTTATGAAACTAAATGCATGTCTGAGTAAGCAAGGGTGTATGTTCGGCGTATCCGTCCTTATTATGTGTCTGATAATAGCGGTCATATTAGGACTGATGGCAGGCCCCGGTAGCCCCATAACATGGCTACTTATTGCAGCTCTGCTCGTTATTCCCTATGTGCACAGAAAGCTGTCGGCCAAACACTATGTTACATGGAAAAATGAGTACAGCGTTGGCATTGATTCTATCGATCGGCAACACAGGAAACTGGTTAATCTGATTAACCAGTTACAGACAGCGGTAGACTATTCAACCGGTGAAGAGTTCGAACGCGAGGCACTAAAAGAACTCGTCGATTACACTAAAACCCATTTTCATTACGAAGAAGATCTGCTGCAAAAAAATAACTACCCTGACTTTGCCTCTCATAAGGAACAACATAACAACATGATTAAGCATGTTGAGGAAGTACTTGCTGAATATGAAAAAAATCGCGATACGGCAATGCGTAATGCCGTGAACTACCTCAAGGACTGGTTGATTACCCATATCAATGGCACAGATAAAATGTACAGCCGCTTTCTGATTGATAAAGGCGTGAAATAAACTCTTTGTATATATACTTGGCCATTAAATACAACTTAAATTCCAGGTTCAGTAATAACATGAATTTTACCCCTGTTTTATTCCTTGTTGCTGTCCTTTTTCCCCTTATGCTCAACCCTGCACATGCAGAAAATACAATTAAATTCACCCTCCCTCCTGCCTCACTGGAAAAATGGTACAAACCCAGCAATAAACGTCAGGTATGGTTACACACGATGTTTCGACTACGACGTGAAATGCAGGCCATCAATGAGTACGCCAAAGAAAATAACACAACAGCAATGAAAAAGTGGATAACGCGTCTGGATAAAGACTACAACAGCATTGCTAAGATGGTACCCGAATGGGAAAAGGAAATTAAGCCCCGGCTATTATCCGAACTAAAAATATTTGCCGACAAAGGCGACTCTTTACGCGTGGCCAAAACACTGGCAATGATCAAGCAAACCTGTGACGACTGCCATAAAAATTATCAGCCGCTTGTAACAGCTATCTACCGCACACCCGACTACGATGATATTAAACTCAAAAATATTAATGGACGGCCTCATAGTTTCAAGGACAATATGAAAGCCTTATCCAGGTCAGTGAATCGAATACTTATTGCGCTGGATGACGGAAAAAAATCCGCTGCTCTACAAGCCCATAAAAATCTTTATCTACAATTACAGGAACTTGGCACTAGCTGTGCAAGCTGTCATAAAAAAGACAACTACCCTGAAGAGCGCATACTGGGTAAAAGCTTGCTTAAAAATATGCAACGACTCGAAGCAAGAATAAAGAAGGGGCGAGTAAAAGCGAGCCAGAAACTACTGGGGAAAATTGGTGTTACGGTATGTGCGCGCTGTCATAATATTCACCGTATTGTTCACGACTTACGTAATACATTAGTACCTCATTAGCAACAATAAACCGTTATTTCTTATGGCTCGACGTACCGTGTCCTGTTATACACATTGTATTTCCCCGAAGGTTTATTCATCGGGATGCGTTTTATTTCTTTTAATGTTATCGCATCAAATACAATCACAGCACCTTGCCGATCCCAGATACTGAGTAATACGTATTTACCATCACGTGTAAATTCAACATGAGCGGATCGCTTTCCCGGTACAGGTCGAAAGGTCTTTATAATTTCCAGGCGCTGCTTATCAATCACGTGCATAACATCTTTATCCGGCCCAATAAACACATCAAGCCATATGTAAGGTGAATTTTTATGTGTTTTCATAAAGAAACCGGGGCCCAGTGTTTTAATTTGTTTAAGCACTTTCCATGTTTCCATATCGAGCACAGTCACAATACCTTTACGAATGTTTGGAACAGCCAGAACCTTACGGCCTTTATAGTCCAGACTAACCCCTGAGCCAAAATGTGGCTTACCCGGCAAATCGATATCAGGCACAACAACTTTTCGAGTATCCAGATCAACCACCTGGCCTTTTCCCTTACCGGTCACACCTGCAATAACAATAGCCTCTTTGTCCAGATAGAAATCATCCAGATAATCATCAACGCTAATACGCCTTAATGGGAAAGCTTCAGGGGCGGTATTTTCACCCGAGTCTACACGGTAGTCATGCACCCACATACCAAACCCGACTGGCGGTTCATCTTCATACGATATTTCCCATAGCTCCGGTATATCTTTGAGTGCAGCAAAAAAACTACTACGAGCGGCTGCAGTATAAACAGCACTAACACGTGATGTTTTGCCTTCATTATTTTTAACTGTATACAGTTTTAGTGGGCTTAAACCTTGCGCATCAAGCAGTACCAGAGTATGCGGTAAATAGTTTGCTACCAGAATATAGCGACCATCGGCTGATATGACCAGGTTACGGGTATTGATAGCAACACGAATTTCAGCAACCAGTTTCAGACTGTAAATATCATACTGACTGATCCAGCCATCAACAGAGGAAGAATAAACATAGCGCCCGGAAGGTGAAAATTTAAGCCCACCATACAATGCATGTCTTGATTTAAAACGATGTAGCGGTTCAAATGTATCTCCATCAAGCAAGGTGATATGGTTATCCCCCTTCTCGACCACCAGAAATAAATTAAAATAATCCTTTATAGTAAAGACCGGCTTTTTAGCCAGACTGTTTTCCGTATTATGAATAATATGGCTGGCTTTGATTTGCTGCATACCCCAGGCAGGTATTTTTTCTAACGGGGTATAGATAAAGTCAACCAGCGACCGAATTTCGTTATCATTCAGTTTACTTTTAAATGCCGGCATCAGTGTCCTGTCGCGTCCGTTGCGGATAACATTTTCAGCACTGGCTTTACGCAGGCGTTTAAGATTCTCTGGCAATAGAGCCGGGCCAGTTCCACCCAGACGCTGTTTATGATGGCATGCTGCACAGTTAACGCTATAAAGATCATTAACCCTCGGCATATCTGGCACATCGGCCAGTGACACTGTCGTTACCGAAAAAAATAAAATAAAAAAAACAATGCTGAACAAAGCATGCTTAATCAAGCACATAAACGATACCGGTCATTTCAGGGTGAGGCCCGCAACGATAAGAAAAAGAGCCGGTTTGATTAAACTGGCGTTGATAGCTATCGCCTGAAAATAAATAATCTTCTGGTTCTTCTTCAGCGGATGCTTCAAACCAGACACTATGGTATTGACGCTTTTCCTGATTCTGCCAACGTATTTTTTGTCCTCGTTTAATCGTAATTTTCTGGGGTATAAATTTATACCCTTTAATAATGACCTGTGGCTGTACATCATTGTTATTGTTTGCAGCAGAAAATACACTCTGATTAAAAACGGCCAAAGTAAATAACAGCAATAGTAATCTGTATTTCATTTTTTACTCCTCATCAATAAAAATTGATTTACAGTTATTTTTTTAGCCTCTATTGTTTTATAGCATTTATTTCCGCATCTTCATTATCAAAACCAAGTTTAAAACCAAGAGAAACATGGTGGAAACGGCTATCACTGTAGTCATCATGGATAGCAAAACCAATATTATATAATTGAGCTGTCGCCATACTGATATCACCCAGTTTGTCAGACGTCAATTTACGTTTCATCACCACCGTCCATACACCGTCTTTCAATTCACCCGCAAAGCTTACGCCCTGTCCACCGGTCATCACACGTTCAGCAAGGATGTAACCATCTTCAGATTCACCCGTACCCGACTTATAACGTAGCAAGTCCATAAAAGCACCTTTCTTCAATAAAGCCTCTATTTCAACTTCACTTTTCAGCTTGTCCCAGCCACCCCGTTTTTTATTATTCTTGCCTTCTATTTCAATCGTAGTACGACTTTCCTTAAGATACTTGGTGAAACCTCCACTTAGATCGAGTTGTCTGGCCAATGGGCTGGTATTTAATAATGATTTATCCGGTTCATGTGGCATGCCATTCACATCATGATGGCACGATTGCCAACAGCCCGAACGTTCAGCAAATTCAACCTTTGGATCATCTTCGCTATCGGTTGCCAGCATGATTGCGAATTTAATCTGGTTCTCCGGATCCATCTTACCACCCGTAATAAAGGGCGCGGGTGCATGCGTGTCATCTTTCCATTGAAAACGCATGTAAAGATTATTAGCGTCGTGTGCTGCCTGCACTTTCATAATTATACTGCCACGCTTGCCAGGTATTGGGGTCGGTTCAAGTATTTCACCAGACACAATTTTTTCACCAATATCAACTTCTTCATCTTCATGACAATCAAAACAGCGATCACCTGTCATGATGGCCCGTTTGCCACCATGGTCGCTGCCCTTTAGTACCCATTCCATCGAAGCCTGCCCAGGGAAAAACAGAGGAATATCGACAGCTTCAATACTACTCCAGTTAATACTCGAAGCAGGTGATAAAGCCGTTGGTTTAGCCACAGGCGTAGAGGCTTCAACAGGTTGAGCTGCTACCACCTTTTCAGTAGCACTAACAACTTTGGTTATAACTGTATCTTTTTTCTTACTGAGTTTATAGCCATTATCAATAAAAGCCTGCCACTGTGGAGCAATCTCACGCTTATTCTCTGCAAGCGGTTTATTCAATTCATCCAGCTCAGACTCACTGAGTTGGTCATGCACCTTGGTATGAGCAATGCCTTTATGACAATCGATGCAGGTATTGCCATCAACCATTGCTTTTGCATGCTGTTTACGTGAACGTTTTTTCTGGCTTTCCGGTGCCATCGAATCAAAGTTGTGACAGTTTCTACATTCACGCGAATCCGTATCTTTCATTGCATGCCATACATTTTTTGCCATTTTCAGACGCTTGGCATCAAATTTTTCGGGGGTATCGATCGAACCCAGCACCATATGGAAAACTTCATTGGTTGCCTGAATCTTGCGTATAACCTTGTGTATCCATGGACGAGGTACATGGCAATCGGAACAGGTAGCACGTACACCGCTACGATTAGTATAGTGAGTGGTTTTTTTGTATTCCTGATAAACATTTTCTTCCATTTCATGACAGGAAATACAGAATTTTAGTGTGTTGGTAACTTCCATCGAGGTATTAAAACCACCCCAGAAAATAACACCGACAATCATAAAAAATAATGCAGCGCCAAGCGTCGTCCCAAACATGACCTTACGAGACATTAAACCAAACTTTTTTGATAAAATAGACATGTTCCACATCCAGCTATACACAGTTGATATTACGCAAAGAACCTTTTTATAAAGTCACTTGTG
>QIKU01000178.1 GCA_003232015.1 Gammaproteobacteria bacterium | reverse complement strand
CACACAAAAGTAAGTATTTTTTACACAGTGGAAAATATATATTTATATTTCAATATGTTACAAGCATGAAATAATTTTATGAATACTAAATATAGCCCAAAACCCCAAAATATACAAAAATAAACAACTGATTCAGCCAGACAAACTGCAGACAGGCTGGTGTATTATTAGGGTACATTCTGCGCAATAGCAATAGAAATCCATCTCCATTAACAGGCATTTTCCGCCCTCCGCTTTGCTTGCATATTTACCGTAAAAATGTCTAAAAAATGAATGACTTATCGTATACTTTACGAGTAAAATTTAAGCCGTAAAAGGCGTATATCGAGGGCTTTTTAGCCCCAGGTCAAGTCATGTTGCTATAACAAATGGCAGTAAATATTGGTAAAGCCATTAAAATCAACAGCTTGGGTGCACCCCGGATATTAAGCAACGCCTGTCAAATAAGTATATATAATAGCGTAACGAGATACGACGTCACATTAGTCAAAATTAAAATCAAGAAAAAAGTAAAATGAACGATTATAAGAGTATGGCACAACATATTGCAGAAGACTGGCTGAAAGCTATCAGCAACTCAGTGAAAAACCAGGACATTAATGACCATATGCGACTGATTTCCAGGCACGTACAGGTTTACGGCATTCCGGGGATCGACACCCTCAATTACCAGCAATGGTTATACCGCCGCCATAATGAATTTTTGCACAACCGCTTATTCAGCTTGCAGTACAAAATTATTCGTATTAAAAATGACCAGCAGCGCCGACTTGGTTTTAAAGCAGAAGAACAAATGATGGCAACCGATGGTAAAGTCGTTATCATCCGCAAAGATATTTTACTGGAACGCGAAGAAGACGATAACTGGCGAGTCGTAGAAGAAAAAATCCACAGTTGGCAGAAAATGGAAATAGGACAACAGGCAAATGGCTAAGCAAAAGCAAAATTCAAAAAAGAATGTAAGCGACAGTATGGGAGAATTAGAAGTGCCCGCCGATGCACTTTATGGGGCACAAACCCAACGTGCCGTTAATAATTTTCCTATCAGTGGCATACCAATGCCAGCCACTTTTATTCATGCTTTAGGTCTGGTGAAACATGCCTGCGCCAGTGCAAATTTTAAACTAGGCTTAATGGATAAAGAAATTTACCATGCTATTAAACACACCGCCGATGATGTGGCCGATGGTATTTATGACGACCAGTTTCCTATCGACGTATTCCAGACCGGCTCTGGTACCAGCACCAATATGAATGCCAACGAAGTCATTGCAACCGCAGCCACTCGTGACTCCGGTTTAGAAATTCACCCCAACGATCATGTTAATATGAGCCAAAGTTCCAACGATGTTATTCCAACCACCATTCACGTCAGTGCCACCATTGAAATTGCCGAACAACTATTACCGGCGCTTAAAAAGCTAACAGAAACATTAGATAACAAAGCACAAAAAGTCGAACACATTGTAAAAACAGGGCGCACCCATTTAATGGATGCCATGCCCGTTACTATGGGGCAGGAAATAACCGCATGGGCAGACCAAATACGCACCTGTATCGAGCGCATTGACGACTCTCTGGAACGCTTGCATGCACTACCACAAGGTGGCACCGCTGTTGGCACTGGGATTAACTGCCATGAAGACTTTGGCGAACGCGTCGCCGAAGTTCTGTATTCTGAAACCGGTATTACCTTCACTTCGATGGCAAATAAATTTGTCGGCCTCGCAACACAGGACAGCGCGGTTGAAATGAGTGGCCAGTTAAATACCTTAGCCGTTGCGCTGATGAAAATTTCCAACGACCTGCGTTGGATGAACTCCGGCCCACTCGCCGGTATCGGCGAAATAGCCTTACCTGCATTGCAGCCCGGCAGCTCCATTATGCCCGGCAAGGTCAACCCGGTTATTCCTGAAGCCGTTGCAATGGTCTGTGCACAAGTGATGGGCAACCATACCAGCATCACTATTGCTGGCCAGTCCGGTACTTTCCAGCTTAACGTGATGTTGCCGGTCATTGCTTACAACTTATTGCAGAGCATTGCTTTGCTCAGCAATGCCGCAAGTGTATTGGCCGATAAAGCCATTAACGACTTTACGGTTAATATTGAAAACATAGAAAGTGCGCTGGACAAAAACCCGATTCTAGTCACCGCGCTCAACCGCGCTATCGGCTATGAAAAAGGCGCCGCGATTGCGAAAAAAGCCTATAAAGAAAAACGCGCTATTTTTGAAGTAGCCATGGAAGAAACCGATTTAGGTGAAGAAGAACTCGAACGCCTGTTAAACCCTGCTATGTTAACGCAGGGTGGGATTAACGAATAACGCATTATTTCCGCATAAATTTGGAGGGAACCTAAATAAGTCATCCTAATCCCTGCCACCTTATCGTTTAGCAATCCAGCAAGTAGCCCGGATGGAATAAAATGCAATCCGGGATGCAGCCCTCAACTTTCCCGTCAAAATCACGCCGGAATGACATCAATGCTTTTACCCCAAACTCAAGTTAACTAATATCAAAAACATATAAAAGAATTTCATTTTTTGATTGCCAAGCCGACTCTGCCTACGTTACAGTTTTAGCATTCGCAAACAAACAACAGGAAGAAAATGATGACCGCAATAAGAATGTTTTTATTAGTAATGTCTGCTCTGGTAGCCAGTGGTATTTACCTGTCCGGCTATAGTTCTGTTCACTGGCTTCTATACATACCAGCAATTGGTCTGGCATTTGCCGGTATTACCGGAACCTGCCCAAGTATTATGTTATTCAAAAAACTCGGCTTTAAATAAAGATTAAATATGCTCGGCAGTTTTTTCTACCGGGCAAACTTTTCGATGGCATCCATATTTACCCATATACTGGTCGCATACGCCATTACCAAAACCACCAAAAATCCTTTACTCACTAATAAATTTTTATTTCTTGTTATCGTATCTTCAATCATGCCGGATATAGATGTGCTAGCATTCCGGTTTGGTATTGCCTATGGCGATTTATGGGGGCACCGTGGGCTAACCCACTCACTGTTTTTTGCCTTTATCTGGGCCATTGCTTTGTGGTCACTTCTATTACGTTCATCCGAGTACAAACAATGTCTGTTTCTGTCAAAAACAAGCTTTATGGCCATGCTTATTCTTTTTCTAAGCACCGCTTCACATGGCGTGCTGGATGCAATGACCAATGGTGGCCTCGGTGTTGCCTTTTTTTCACCCTTTGATACCACACGTTATTTTTTACCCTGGCAACCCATTCAAGTTTCGCCCATTGGTATCAGTGCCTTTTTTAGTTCTTATGGCCTACGCGTAATATTAAGCGAATTAATATGGGTGGGCATACCCTGTGTAACCTTTTTAGCCATATTGAAAATCAAAAACACGTTAAAGCACTAGCGATTGAAAGCATTCGCTGAGATAATGAATAAATGAAATCAATTACTCTCATTCGCCCCGATGACTGGCATTTGCATGTGCGTGATGGTGACGCACTAAAAGATATTATTCCGCATACCGCAGCACGCTTTGGCCGCGCAATCATTATGCCGAATTTAAAGCCACCGATAACCACAACGCAACAGGCTCAAGCTTACCAACAACGCATTCAGGCAGCCATTCCCAATGGTGTTAATTTTACTCCGTTAATGACATTGTATTTAACCGATAATATGCGTGCAGATGAAATTATAACCGCCAAACAAAGTGGTATTGTGCATGCCGTTAAATATTACCCCGCAGGTGCAACCACCAATTCCGATGCCGCTGTCACCGACTTAAAAAAAACCTGGTCTGTGCTTGAAAGTTTACAACAACAAGGGATGCCGCTACTGGTACACGGCGAAGTAACCACCCCTGAAATAGATATTTTTGATCGCGAAGCTGTTTTTATCGACTCTGTTTTACAACCACTGTTAAAAGACTTCCCTGAATTAAAAGTAGTACTGGAACATATTACAACCGCACAGGCAGTTGACTTTATTCAATCCACCTCAAAAAATATTGCAGCAACCATTACCCCACAACATTTATTATTTAATCGTAATGATATTTTTAAGGGCGGCATCCGACCTCACTATTACTGTCTGCCCGTACTAAAACGTGAACAGCACCGTGAAGCACTGGTAAAAGCAGCAACCAGTGGAAACCCGAAATTCTTTTTAGGCACAGACAGTGCGCCCCATTCACAAACAGCCAAAGAAAGTGCCTGTGGCTGTGCCGGCATCTATAGCGCACACGCTGCTATTGAATTGTATGCAGAAGCTTTTGAAAAAAATAATGCTTTGGATAAGCTGGAAGGCTTTGCCAGCGTTTATGGTGCTGAATATTATCAACTCCCACTAAATCCCGACAAAATTACTCTAGTAAAAGAACCCTGGGAAATCCCGAAACACTACCCATTCGGAAGCGAAACACTCACCCCGCTTAAAGCCGGTGAAATGGTTCAATGGAAACTAGCGTAAACTAAAGCGTGTATAAAATAACAAGCGAGATCACGTTAATTAAAACAAGGCTTCCTATAAGCAACATTTGATGTACTGATTTTAATTCCATTTTTTTATCCCCCTTATCCTGATTCAGATCCAACCCTGTCCATGCCAGAAATTTATTGTAATAACCTGATATCTACATGATGTGATATCTATTTTTTCTGCTTAGCCAACATTCCCATAACTGAATTTTTGGCTAATTTACGATTGATTTCACCATTACCTTAAACCTCTTTTACTAAAAAAAATGTGAATTATGCACATATTTAAGCAGTAACTTCCCACAGAACGCCAACGCCATCACAGGCATTATTCTTGTACCCAATTTATTAAAAGTACGTTGCGTACCTAAAGTAACTCAGGACTGACAAATGCTTAACATTTCTATTTATGGTGAACATGTTTTATCTGTTAAAGCCATTGCTCGCTTATTGCAGGATGAAGCCATTTTTAAAGTATATACAGTCACACAATACGAACCCTTGTCTCCACCACACAACAAAACAGACATGATTATTTACTGCGCCATTAGCTATTCAAATACCCTGTTTAATCAAATAAAAAATCTCCACCAGCAAACACCTTCGGTGAAAAAGATTTTAATTATGCCGATGGCACACAAGCAGTTTTTATTAAAGCTGCTAAATGCAGGTGTAGATTCTATTGTCAGTTACAAGTCACCACTCGAAGAGCTGGTTCGTTCCATACACTTTGCAATGCGCGGGCAGCAGTACCTTAGCGTTGACTTAAGTAAAATGATCATTAACACTGAATACCCTTCCAGCTTTAATAGCCTGTCAAAGCGTGAGCTCGAAATAACCTATATGCTAGCCAATGGCATGAACATTAAAAGTGTTTCGTCTGAATTATCCATTAGCCCTAAAACAGTAAACACCTATCGCTACCGTATCTTTAATAAGCTGGAGATTGACCGCAATGTGGATTTATTCCGCATGGTTAGTGAAGAAGCAGCTTATATGCTGGCCTAGTAGCTGACTAGTACACCCCGCTTATTATCAACCATAAAAAAGCCAAACTGAATTTGCGTTGGCTTTTTCTTTTATCCATTCAAACAGAAACTTAATAATGTGACGGCAACCGCTCGTGAATCGTAATCCGTTTATGGTCACTACTAATATAACCACCAATGGTTAAGTCTTTAAGAATTTTTGCTACCATCTCACGCGATGCGCCTACTCGGTTCGCAATGTCCTGCTGGGTCAGCTTCATATCAATGACCAGCTCATCCTCTTTTTCTTCTGCTAAGGACAGGAGTGTTTTCGCAACACGCCCGTATACGTCCAGTAAGGCCAGGCTGCGAACATTGTCGGTTAAATCACGCACCCGATGCGTTAAACCGCGAATAAGATTAAACGCCAGTTCGGGGTTAGAGGATAAAACCTTTTTGAAATCGGCCTTGCTAATAACAATAAAAGTCGACTTTTCGGCGGTAACAACCGAGGCCGAACGTTTATCATTATCCACCAGTGCCAGCTCACCAAAATAGCTGCCCTCACCTTGTGAATTTAAAATAACTTCTTTGCCATTTTCATCACTCAGGAAAACCGTCACCCGACCTTTTAATATAATATAGAGGCTGTCCGAGCTGTCACCTTCGTTGATAATAACGCTGTTCTTGGGGAAGTTGCGCGTAACTGCGCATTTTTTAACCGCTTCTAGCTCATCGTCTGATAAATTATCAAAGATAGGCACATTTCTTAGCATTTCTACCATTTTGGCCTCGGTCGCATTCGGTTTTTGTTTAAATTTTATTGCTTCCATAACATTATCTTTTAAATATGATATTTTTCAAGTTATACGTTAGCATTCTTAAAAGAAATAGTTAACCTATAACAACGTAAGTCCTTCTACAGCAAATGTTGAGCAACACTTAAGAATTGACTGCTATGCCTACCATACCAAAAATAACTATTTATAAAAGTATAATATTAAGCATTTTGGTTATTTTTATCGGTATAAGCATTCAATTATTTACCTCTGTCTCGATCGAAGAAAAAGTTGGCCTCGATACTTTATTCAAACTGCGTGGCACCCTTGCTCCACCTAACGAGGTTGCCATCGTTGCGATTGATAAGGTCGCATCGTCTCACTATGGCTTTAACAATGAACCTCTCTCCTGGAGCCGCGATTACCACGCACGCATAATACAAAAGTTACAAGAAGCCGGTGCGCGAGTTATTGCTTTTGATATTTTTTTTAAACAGGCCAGAGACAAAAACCATGATTTGGTTATGGCCGCAGCCATAAAACAAGCCGGCAATGTGGTGCTGTTTGCCAAACTGCGCCGCGAACTGCTCAATACAGCCGGGCAAACACCGCAAACTCTCACTGCCGAAAATATTTTCAGCATCGAAACCATTCACTCGCCATTGGCACTGTTTGAAGAGTCCGCGTTGGCCACAGCCCCCTTCACCCTGCCCAAATTCCCGGCAAAAGTAACCCGCTTCTGGACCTTTCGGTCAACATCAGGCGATGTCCCTACCATCCCACTGGTTGCATTACATTATTACCTTCAGCAAGACTTAAATGCTTATCTTCAAAAAACACTGCCAGCACTTGCGAGTAATATTACTCTCACTGCGCAGGCAAAACAGCTACGTGAAGGCTTAAACAATAATAACAAGATGTACATGCAACTTAAAAACCAGATTTTTTCACAAAATAAAACGGCGCTGGCAAATTTACTTTCTGCTTATGTTGATACTCCTCAACCTTACTTAAATTTTTATGGCCCGCCACGAACAATAACAACGCTCACCTATGATCAAGTTCTGGAAGACCGCCTGCCCGATAATTTTAGTTTTAAAGACAAAGCCGTTTTTGTTGGTTTTTCAGAAAAACTGGAACCGGAGCAAAAAGATAATTTTCACACGGTATTTTCACAGGCCAATGGGCTGGATCTGAGCGGCATAGAAATAGCCGCAACGGCTTTTTCAAATTTACTACACAACAATACAATTAAACCCGTATCAACACTGTCATCTTTACTGATTATTATCGGTTTTGGCTTTATTATCGCCTTTGTGTCCCGCACATATCGTGAAACAGTTGCACTTGGCCTGTGGTTTATTTTGTCCGCAGGTTACTTATATATTGCTTTTTATCAGTTCAGTGAGCATGCACTCTGGTTACCCTTATTTGTGCCGTTGCTTGTGCAAGCCCCGCTTGCTCTGGTTTTTGGTATCAGCTGGTATGCTCTCGACAGCTACCGCGCACGCAAAAAATTACACCGCGCCTTTAGCTATTATGTGCCCGAAACCATGGTGGACTTGCTAACCGAACAGAAGCAGCCAATTCAACATTCACAAAAACTACAGTACGGCATTTGCATGGCAACCGATGCCGAGCAATACACCCAACTGGCAGAAAATCTCAGCCCGAAAGATCTGGCCGAGCTAATGAACCAATACTACGAAACCTTATTCTCAACGGTTAGAAAACACAGCGGTATTGTATCTGACATTATTGGCGATGCCATGCTGGCGCTGTGGTTACCCATCACAGCTCAAGCAACTCAGGGAAATATTGAAATCAGAATACAAGCCTGCCTAACCGCCCTCGAAATAATCAAGGCACAAAATAAAAAATATACTATCAACAACCAGACCTTAATCCTCCCCACCCGCATCGGTTTGCATGCCGGTGAAATGATGGTGGGCAATGTGGGTGCGGTCGACCATTATGAATATCGTGCGGTCGGTGATGTCGTTAACACGACAAACCGAATTGAAGGTTTAAACAAATATTTCAATACCTACTTACTTGCTTCTGCAGAAGTAATGATAAAAACCGACCAGTTCCTCGCCCGAAATATTGGCAGTTTTATCCTGCCCGGCAAGCATAATGCCATTACCCTTTATGAAATAATTCAGCTCAAAGCAAATGCAAGTGATGTAGATCAACAAAAGGTTGAACAATTCCATCAGGCCTTGTCCTTTTTTAGACGAGGCCTATTTAAAGAAGCCGAAATCGCACTCGTGGGTATTTGTAAGACGCTCCCTACCGATGGTGTTGCACGATTTTATTTACAACAATGTAAACAACAGCGTACAATAATAACTGATGGAAATTTAACTGGTGAAAATTTAACCAATAAAGATTGGGACGGCACGATAACAATCGACAAGAAATAAAACCATCGGCAAATTGAAAGCATTAACCTGGCAGCAAGAACCGGGTAGAACAATAAAACACCCCTTTTTTAATGTAGTAAGCAGGACCGACAGGACGTCAAAAACGACAGGGAAGCATGTGCGTTTTATAGCGCAGCGTTTAACGCAATGGAATAATAATGCGACCAATAAAAAATGTTAAATTAGCAAAATACTTTTTAATATTGAGCTTTGTTTATGTGGGTTTAAATAATAACCTGACATACGCATCGGGCTGCGAAAACTGGGTAGCCAGGCTACAGTCCTCTCAGGGCAGCGTACAAGTCAGGCTCAAAAGTAAACAATGGATGGACGTTAAGCGCAATGCTACTTTTTGCAAAGGCGATGTGTTACGCGTGCAGGAAAAAAGTCGCGCCGCTTTACTACTTAAAAACGATACTATCCTTCGTTTAAACCAGAATACAACCATTACCTTTACCAACCTTACACCCGACAAGCCGTCGGTTGTATCCATTGACGAAGGCATCGGCCATTTTATCAGCCGGGTAAAAGCCGCCTTCGAAGTCATTACCCCGTTTATCAACGCGGCCATCGAAGGTACCGAGTTTGTTGTTAGTGTGAATAAAGACAGAGCCGAAGTAACGGTTTTTGAAGGCACCGTGCGCGCCTATAATAAGCATGGCGAAGTGCGTTTAACCGCAAACCAGACCGCCCAGGCCAAACAAGGCCAGGCACCTGTTTTAATTTTAAAAGCAACACCCAGAGATGCGGTGAACTGGTCGTTGTATTACCCGATGATTATTGAACCCGGCAAACAATCACTAGAATTCAAAGCATCGCTTAAATTAAGCACCGGCCAGATTGAGCAAGCCAAAACATTGTTACAGCAGGCACTTAAACAGAACCCTAATAACAGTACCGCCCTGGCCATGCAAGCCGTTATCAATATCGTACAAAACAATAAAGAGCAGGGGCTAAAGCTGGCGCAACAAGCCGTTGCCGCAAATAGTAAAAGTGCTGCTGCGAAACTGGCACTCAGCTATGCACACCAGGCTCACTTTAAAGTGGGTAAAGCCTTAGCGACCCTGCAACAAGCCGTAAAAGATGAACCAGGCAATGCGCTCGTCTGGTCACGCCTGGCCGAAGTGTATTTAATGCACGACGAACTGGACAAAGCACTCAGCGCCGCGAAGAAAGCCAACAAACTTAACCCAGACTTAGACCGAACCAACACCGTGCTGGGCTTTGCTTACCTCACCCGCATCGAAATACAACAAGC
>QIKU01000024.1 GCA_003232015.1 Gammaproteobacteria bacterium | reverse complement strand
CCTACCTTGTTACGCTTGATCAATATATCGATACAGAGTATAAATTCAGCCTGGGCGGCATTAACTTTAAAATAACCCCCTTGGGTAATGCCCATTCAGAAGGCGACTTAACCTTGCTGGTTGAACCGGATAACGTTTTATTTTCAGGCGACTTAATATTTGAAGGCCGTATTCCGTTTGTTGGTCAGGCGAATATTTTTAACTGGTTAAAAGCATTAGAAACAATGCGCAATGTTAACGTTTCGGCTGTTTTACCTGGCCATGGCCCGTTAGCAAAAGATCCCAATGCTTTAATCAACATGACCTATAACTACCTGTCACTCCTTAAAAATACCATGCAGACCGCCGTTGAAAACTGGACACCGTTTGCCGAAGCCTATGCAAAAATCGACTGGGGTGATTACATGTTCCTGCCCGCCTTTGATGCTGCCAACAGAAAGAATGCCTATAATGTATTTTTATTTATGGAAAGAACGAGCCAATAAGTAATTTAGTGTTTCTAAATTACCCACATAAATTAGGCTTAAAACTTATAACGCAAACCCAATGCCCAGGCATTTGATGCACCATGCACACCATCAAATAACCCAAACACACCTGAACGATGATGAATCCGCAACACCACTTGCCAATTTTTATCTCCAGGGTGAGCAAAGGTTGTTTCAAAGGCAAGAAAATTTAATAGCCTCGTTGCACGCTCATGATTATCGGCTTCAAACTGAGGGGCAACGGTCGTGTATGAAAGTCCTTCTCCAAGTGCAAAGCTCATATCAATAACATTGTCCCAGGACAGGTCAGCCAAACGTATAAAAATAGCGGCTGTATACTCTTTATATTTTTCTACTCCCTGATGTTTTGCAAATTGTCCTTCAAATTCAATATCAAACTGTTTAAAAGAATTAATTTTTCTTGCCACTGCCAGAGAAACAAAATTCTGATTGCTGGGAAAATCGGCATTAAAAAGTATAGTGTCAGCGGTTGTATCTGCTGTCTTTGTTGCAACAAAAAATGAGGCTGACCAGAGATTTTCTGTGTCGACACTGTCTGTAGCAAAACTACTATGAATTCCAGAAAATAATGACACAGTAATAAGCAGACTATAAACACCCGCTGTATAGAGATTAGACTTTATCGAAAAAAGCATATATTTCACGTTCATATCATTACTTTCTCATATTCAACAACTTAACTACCTGCAGTTAGCGTATTTAAGCATATTACCCTTAAGTTTACTTTGGGGGTGCCGATATACTGAAATAGAAGTATGACGTAAAAACAGGTGCAGAAGTATGGCCATCGATAAAACACTTTATGACCGCCTCGGCGGCAAACCAACCTACGTAAAAGTACACAAAATATTTTATGACAAAGCCTACGCCCACTCCTGGTTAAGTCGCTACTTTACAGACAAACCCCAGGAACTGCTGGAAAACCAGCAAACAGATTTTATGATTCAGTTAATGGGCGGCCCAAAATGCTATTCAGGCAAATCCCCAAAATCAGCTCACCAGCATATCCTCATAACCGGCGAGCTTTTTGAACTGCGAGCACAAATGCTTTCTGAATCCATCACCGAAGCCGGTATCAGCGATGAATTAAGAGACGAATGGTTAGCTGCGGATGCCACCTTCCAACGTGCACTGGTAAAAACATCAGAAGAGGAATGTGCGCGCGCTTACCCAACCCAACCTATCCTTAATTTTCAACGCTAAAAGTAAATGTTGCTAATATAACCTTCATCCCCTTGCGCATTTCCAAACAAAGCCTTCGCATTTCCGCTATCAATTTCCTAAAATCGTTCCTTATATTGTGAAATACACTAACTATTTTTAGCCATACCGCTTACAATCAACAAATATTTCAAGACATCACAACAATGAACAACTTAGACTTATTACAAAAATTTTTGTCCGATAAATTACAAACTATTCTGGTTGTTGATAGTGCATGGCAACTGGGTGTTTTGTTTATTGCGTTTATTATCGCATGGAAACTAAACCATCACTGGAACAAACGCTTAACTGCACACCTCGGTGAAGAAGAACAACATGGCATTTCCCGCTTTTTATTGCGTGGCTCCGGTTACCTTGTCTTTCCTGTTATTACTCTGTTGTTTATTTATATCGGTGTTATCGGTTTACGGTTCTATAATATATCAACCCCACTTCTTGATGTCGTTATTCCATTGCTGCTGTCACTTGCCGCTATTCGTGTGTCTGTATACAGCTTAAGGCGCGCCTTTACCAAAACCCGAAATTTACGGGCATGGGAAGGCTTTATCAGTATCAGTATCTGGGGGCTGGTTGCGCTGCACTTACTTGGCTGGTTGCCAGACATACTCAATGCACTGGACAGCGCGGCGATTACCTTTGGTGATAATCGCGTTTCTATTCTGTCGGTTACTAAATTTATTATTATTGCGGGCATTTATATTGTTGTTGCACGTTGGTTAGCGATGCTTATTGAACAACGCGCAATGAAGTCAACGGTTATCAGTTCCAGCATGCAAGTAGGCTTAAGCAAGTTTGCAACAGTTGCCTTATACAGTATTGCAATCATTATTGCCCTGAACAGCGTCGGTATTGACCTCACAACATTAACCGTGTTTGGTGGCGCAATTGGTGTGGGACTTGGCTTTGGCCTGAAAAGTATTGCGAGTAATTTTATCAGCGGCTTTATCTTGCTGTTTGATCGTTCAATTAAACCTGGTGATGTTATTAGTATTGGTAACCGTATTGGTTGGGTTGTGGCATTACATGCGCGCTATATTGTTGTTAAAGACAGGGACGGGGTAGAAACGCTTATTCCAAATGAAAATATTATTACATCGGAAGTAACCAACTGGAGTTACAGCGACAAACACGTCCGGGTAAAAGTCCCCGTACAGGTTAGTTACCATGATGATGTTGAACTCGCCATGCAGATTATGTTGGATAGCTGTAATTTGTCTAGCCGTGTCTTAAAAGATCCCGAACCATCAGTTCGCTTAATCGCTTTTGAAGATAGCGGCATTAAACTTGAACTACGGCTGTGGCTGAATGACCCTGAACAAGGTGTGGGCAGTGTTAAGTCCGAGATTAACCTTGCTATTTGGAAAGCATTTAAGGAACACTCAATTACCATTCCCTTTCCACAGCGCGATGTTCATCTTATAAAAGATGTGCTTATTGACTAAACTTTTTAATCAAAATCATTAACTAAAGCTTGCTGTGTATTACTGTCAATAGGCGATACCTTCTGCATAAAGCCATCATAATCAATACCCATGGATAAAGCCTTACCTGACTTGAGTGCCGCAATCATTTCATCGCTGAACTCAAAACGCATAAAATGCACTGCTGATGTTTTCTCATCGCGGTTTCTGTCCATGTCTTCATCGGCAATCGCATAGACTTTGTCAAAGCCTTCTACCTGTATCCAGACCTTGTCTTCCACTCCACCGAGTGTTTCGAGTACTCGCTGGCGTTCGTCTGCATCTGAATATTCAATCATAAAGGTTGCTTTCAGATTTTTACCATCAGATATTAACGGGTTATATGCCGACAGTTCGTCATTAATACCATCGGCTTCAAATATTTTTTCAATACGCAACATTTCCTGTATTTGATATTGAATCGTCATACGATCTTCAAAATACAAGGTTGCGTTTTCACCTAAAGCAACCTGGCGGTTTTTTTTGTGTTCTAATACGGATGCACGATAATCCTGCCTTTTGTTTGCATATTCTTCTAATGAAAATAAATCGTCACGGGTTAATTTTTGCATGTTATTTCTCTGTCTCTAACTTAAATGGCGTAGGCTTTTCTTAATAAGCTAAGCGGGTGTGTAGGCGCGGCTGAACCATTATCCAGCCCGTTTTCTATTTGATGCCCGGCCATCGGACAATCACTGGAATAATAGTCCGCTTCAAACTGTTTAACCTTATTCACTACCGGCCGAGCGATTTTCATTGATATTTTATGAAACTCCACTTTTACCGCATAGGTACCGTCATGGCCGGAACAGCGTTCAATCGGCAGTACTTCGGTATCAGGAACAAGCCGAAGAAGATCGCGGGTTTTCATGCCTATTTTTTGTACCCGCAAATGGCAGGCTACCTGATAGGCGATTTTACCAAGTGGTTTTTTAAAGTTGAGTTTTAGCTTGTCTTCTTTGTGGCGCAGCATTAAGTATTCAAACGGATCGAAAAATGCCTGTTGTACTTTTTGAACATCTGCATTTTCAGGAAACATTAATGGTAACTCCTGTTTAAACATCAACACACACGAGGGCACGGCTGCCACAAGGTCAAAACCCGCATCGACTAATTTTGCAAGTACAGGAATGTTTACCTGCATGGCTTTTTCGACCGCTTCCAGATCACCTAATTCCAGCTTTGGCATACCGCAACATTGTTCTTTTTCTGCAATCGTCGTTTGAATGCCATTGTGTTCAAAAACAGCAACCAGATCATCATTAAGTTGTGGCTCATTGACATTACAATAGCAGGTTGCAAATAAAGCAACTTTGCCGGTTGTTTTGTTACCGGCATCAACCGTTGTGATCTGGCTGCCTTTATAACGGGAGCGAAATGATGAACTCTGATACTCAGGCAACATGGCATCCGCATGCACCCCTAAAACAGATTGCAATACTTTGCGTGCCGGTTTTATTTTATTAATAAAATTGACTGTTTGTGCAATAACCGGTGTACCAACCAGTTTACCCACCGTATCGGTTGCTGATAATAATTTATCTCGGGAGGATGCGCCCTGCTGTTTAAACTTAACGGCTTTGGCACGTAACATCACATGGGGAAAATCAAGGTTCCATTCATGCGGTGGCACATAGGGGCACTTGGTTAAATAGCAAAGGTCACATAGATAACAATGGTCAACCACTTTCCAGTAGTCTTTTTTGGCAACACCATCTACTTCCATGGTGCTGGACTCATCGACTAAATCAAAAAGTGTAGGGAAAGCATTACACAAACTCACACAACGACGGCAGCCATGACAAATATCATAGACTCGTTCCAGCTCACTGAATAATGCTTCTTCGTTATAAAACTCCGGCGCTTTCCAGTTAAGAGGATGACGTGTTGGTGCTTCTAAACTGCCTTCTCGAGGAGCCATGAACTATACCCTTGGTTGAGTAATGCGAAGTTAATTTATTTTCACCAGCCTCCGACAAAGGCGACTGGTGAAACCAGACTTAGTCGTCCAGATTATCCAGTGCTTTCTGGAAACGGTTAGCGTGCGAGCGTTCCGCTTTGGCTAAGGTTTCAAACCAGTCTGCAATTTCATCGAAGTTTTCTTCACGTGCCGCTTTAGCCATACCCGGGTACATGTCGGTGTATTCATGTGTTTCGCCGGCAATGGCAGCTTTGAGGTTGTCGCTGGTTGAACCAATCGGCAAACCAGTTGCCGGGTCGCCGCTTTCTTCCAGATATTCCAGATGACCGTGTGCATGGCCCGTTTCACCTTCGGCAGTTGAACGAAAAACAGTCGATACATCGTTGTAACCTTCAACGTCTGCTTTTGCTGCAAAATATAAATAACGACGGTTCGCCTGTGATTCACCGGAGAAAGCATCTTTCAAGTTTTGTTCTGTTTTACTTCCTTTTAAGGACATAATGTCACCTCTTTTTGTTATCAATTGATAAAATAGTCAACGTCAAAACGACTTTGTATTCAGGTTGAAAAACTCACCTAATTCGGCTAATAAGCTTAAAAACCCAATTTAGAATCAGTCTAAACTGGTGTGGAAAATAGCCCAGATAGGGTTGGGTGTCAAGTTAATTTAAATCGCAACCGGGAACCGGGCACTCCATTAGATGATAGTTCATAGTTCACAGATCACAATTAAAACACTGAGTTAGATCAATTTTAGGCAGAATAAAACCGTCCAGCCAGAACCGGCTGAACGTGAAAGCAATTAACTGTAGTACATTTCCGCTGTTTACGGCAATACCTTGTTAATAAGCACGGTCACCGAACGGGTGTCTTTTACTGTTACTGGTTCTGACTGGCCCTGTGCGTCACCGCTTTTAGGTGCTGCCTGGCCCAATTTGGAAACCCGGGCAATAATATTAACCTCGGCAAAACTGGACAGCTTCATTGTCGGTTGCATTGCCATGCTGTCGTCCAGCACGGTTGTGAAAGGAAGATCTTTTACCTGCTTGCGCACTATCGCCAATGGCATTTTAGGGCCTTTGGCAGCACGCGCATACACCAGAACGAAGTCATCGGGTGATACCTTGTTCCTGATGTTATCGGCTAACTTTACACTCACACGAATACTCGCGGCCGCAACATCGCCACTACCCGACTCAACAGGTGTGGTAGGTTGCACTGCTTTTATCGTCGGCTCCAACCCCATTTTACGTTCAGCCACAGCAATAAGTGACTGAATTTGTTCAACAGAGCCGGGTTCACTTTCAATAATGGGCAATAATTTTTTCCATAATTTAATCGCCGTTTTGCCATCGCCACTTTCAGCATAGCCTAAACCCGCCAGCCATAAGGCCATTGGATTATCCGGCTTTTTCTCCAGTGCCTTTTTAATCAGCTCAAAGGGTTCGCCGGCCATACGCCCACCACGCTCCATCGTCATTGCATCGGCCAGGGTAATCAAAACCGTAACATCATCACCCACCAGTTGGCGCAAACGTTTTAATGCTGCTACGGCACGATCATATTTTTTAAGTGACATATAAGTTCGAGCCAGGGTAAACCAGCCCTCTGGATTATCAGGATCTTTTTCCAGTTTTGACTCAAGCAGTAACGCCATCTCATCAACTGAGCCAAGATGTTTTTTGCCACCCGCCTCTGTTGATGGCGGCACCTGTTGCATTGCCTGTGTACTCTGATTAATAGCGTCGGGTGTTCCCCATGACCAGTACAAAGCCAGTGCCAGCAGAGGAATAACCGTAATAATGACATACGCACTGTTCTCAACTTTTGGCGAAACTGTCTGCGCTGCTTCGCTATCACGAACATCTTCTAATAGCGATTTTTCAATTTCAGTTCGGGTTTGTTCAAATTCCTGCTGTGACATTTCTCCCTGTTGCAGACGTAATTCCAGTTCGGTTAAACGTTCTTTTGCTATCGCTGCATTTTGTAAATCCGTATCGTCCAGGCTGATAGCACGTTTACCCAGTAGCGCCGGTACAATAAGCCATAAAACTATAATAGTAAGAAGCAAAGAAAGAAACATAAAACCTATCATGATGCGTCATCCTTTTTTAATGCGCTCTGCAATAATTGTTGGGCACGTTGATGCTCCGCATCGCTTAGCTCAACAGAACCAACCTGACTACGTTGCCTGATAACTCTAAACAATACAGTCATTGCTATCAAAAAAAAGATAAGCGGCCCTAGCCATAATAAAAGAGTAATGGTTTTAAAGGGTGGCTTATACAATACAAAGTCACCATAACGTGCGACCATAAAATCAGCAATCTGCTGATTGCTTTTACCTTCTGAAATCATTTGGTAAACCTTGTCGCGCATATCTTTCGCCAGCTCAGAATTGGAATCTTTTAAAGTCTGGTTCTGACAAACAAGGCACCGCAGTTCATCAATTAATACATTATAACGCACTTCAAGCTCAGCTCGTTCGAACTGCCGAAATTCAACACCTGCATGAACCAGGTTCAACTGCAAAATCATAAATAAAACTATAAAAATACGCATCGTGTTCTGTACCTGAAGTAAATTATTTTTCTGCTCGTAGCTCTTTAATTAAAGGGATAACAATTTCGTTTAAGTCTTTGTAACTTATCGGACCAATATGCTTGTAACGAATAATGCCCTTCTTGTCGATAAAAAATGTTTCTGGCACACCGTAAACACCATAGTCAAAACCCGCCAAACCTTTTTGATCGGTTACCACCACACTGTATGGATTACCTAATTGCCTTAACCAGGCTTTAGCCTCGTCGTTGGTATCTTTATAATTAAAGCCAACAATATCCACTATGTTTAGTTTAGCCAACTCATTAAACATGGGGTGCTCAGCCCGGCAGGCAACACACCACGATGCCCAGATATTTAATAACCAGACCTTACCCTTTAACATTTGCGGGTTAAATTTTACACTGGGGTCATCTAGCCGTGGCAACTCGAAATACGGCGCAGGTTTACCGACTAAAGGGGACGGTACTTTTCGTGGATCATTACTTAACCCTGCCGCTAACAAGACAACCAGTAAAACAAAAGCGATTAGCGGCAGAAGGAATTTTATTTTTAGCATCGCTATCCCTTACTTCGCTTTTCGATAACGTTTATCAGTTGCCGCTAACAGTCCGCCAAAGCCCATTATCAATGTGCCTAACCAAATCCAGCGGATAAACGGTTTATGATACAAGCGCAATGCCCAGCCACCCTTGTCACCACGCGGCTCACCCATGGCAACAAACAGGTCGCGGAACAGGCCGGCATCAATTGCTGCTTCGGTCATGGGGCTACGTTGCACCGTGTAGATACGTTTTTCCGGCTCCATGTCGGCAATCACAACACCGTCTTTACTAACGATAACGTGCCCGCGTTCACCTTCATAATTAGGGCCGATAATACGTTTTGAATCAATAAACTTGAAATCATAACCCGCTAAAGAATACGACTCCCCCGGTGTTAACATCACATCTTTTTCAGTTGAGTAAATAGAGGTTAGTGTTACTCCCACCGTAAAGACCGCAATACCAACATGCGCAATGTGCATACCATAAATAGCACGTGGTGTTTTCTTTAAACCGTCCCATGAGATTGCTTTAGTTTTAAAGCGCTGTTTAAAACTGGAGCCCATATTCAGTACAACCCACCATGCAAGTGTGGTTCCTATCATTGCACCAAGAGTAAACGTTGGCATTGCCATAGTACTTAAAGTACCGAGAACCAGACTAATAGCCAGATAGATTAACAAATGTTTTTTTAGTCGATGAATACTGTCCTGCTTCCAGCGAACAAAAACACCTATACCCATGAGTGCCACCAGCGGCACCATAATAGGAACAAAAACACTGTTAAAATAAGGGGGGCCAACCGAAATTTTACCTAGATTTAAAGCATCTATTACCAGCGGATACAGCGTACCGAGTAATATTGTTGCTGTCGCAATAATTAGAAGAATATTATTTAATAAAAGCGCAGTTTCTTTTGAGAACCATGAAAAACGCGTGTTAGATTTAATTGCTGATGCACGCCATGCATACAAAGCGAGTGAGCTGCCCACCACCAAAACCAGAAATATTAATATAAACAAACCACGTTCCGGATCGCTGGCAAAAGAATGCACCGAGGTCAGCACGCCAGAACGAACTAAAAACGTACCCAACAAACTTAAAGAAAAAGCAAAGATAGCCAGTAACACTGTCCATGCTTTAAGGCTGCCCCGCTTTTCGGTAACCGCTAACGAATGGATAAGTGCCGTTGCCACTAACCACGGCATAAACGATGCGTTTTCAACCGGATCCCAAAACCACCAGCCGCCCCAACCGAGTTCGTAATAAGCCCACCAACTACCGAGTGAAATACCAAGTGTTAAAAACACCCATGCAATGCTGGTCCATGGCCGTGACCAACGTGCCCATGCCGCGTCAAGCTTGCCGGCAAGCATTGCAGCAATCGCAAAGGCAAACGCAACCGACAAACCAACGTAACCCATATAAAGCATCGGTGGATGAATAATTAAACCAAAATCCTGTAACAATGGGTTTAAATCACGACCTTCAAGTGGCGCAGGGAAAATGCGTTCAAATGGGTTAGAGGTAACCAGTATAAAAAGGATAAAGCCGATACTGATAAAACCCATGACACCCAACACGCGCGCAATCATTACGTCGGGTACTTTTTTACTAAAAATAGCCACCGCCGAAGTCCAGATGCCAAGTGTTAGCGCCCAAAGAAGTAAGGAGCCTTCATGTGCACCCCATACGG
>QIKU01000083.1 GCA_003232015.1 Gammaproteobacteria bacterium | reverse complement strand
CTGAAGTGCTCCACTCTTCTTTTGAATGGATTCGTAGTGAACCAATTAACTCATTAAATGTAACCATCGAAGAATATCGACATATTAAAACCGGTGCTACTCACTATCATCTGGCTGCCGATAGTAGTGAAAATGTTTTTCTTGTTGCTTTAAGAACCGTGCCAATGGATTCCACCGGCGTTGCACACATGTTAGAACACACCGCGTTGTGCGGCAGCAAAAAATACCCGGTACGTGATCCATTTTTTATGATGATTCGCCGTTCACTGAATACCTTTATGAATGCTTTTACCAGCAGTGACTGGACTGCCTACCCGTTTGCCAGCCAGAATCGGAAAGATTTTTTTAATCTACTGGACGTTTATCTGGACGCAGTTTTCTTTTCGCGGTTAGACAAACTGGATTTCGCGCAGGAAGGCCATCGTCTGGAATTTGCAGAAATGGACAATGCTGAATCCGAACTCCTATACAAAGGTGTGGTATTTAACGAAATGAAAGGTGCGTTAAGCTCGCCCGTGAGTCAGGTGTGGGAATCATTATATAAATATCTCTATCCCAGTACAACCTACCATTATAACAGTGGTGGTGATCCGGAATTTATCACCGACTTGTCTTATCAGCAGTTGTGCGACTTTTATAAAACACATTACCACCCATCGAATGCCGTATTTATGACGTACGGTGCTATTGCAGCGAACGAATACCATGAAATCTTTGAGAATAATGTGCTACAAAGTTTTGATGCCCTGAATAAAACAATAAAAGTGGAAGATGAAAAGCGCTACCATGCACCGATTGTTGTCGAGGAATATTATGGTATTGACAGTGGCGAGTCGTTAGAAACAAAGTCACATATTGTGATGGCATGGTTGTTAGGTCATAACACGGATCTGGAAGGCTTGTTAAGTGCGCATTTATTGTCCAGCCTTTTGCTGGACAACAGTGCCTCGCCATTACGCCAGGCACTGGAAACCAGCGAGTTGGGTGCAGCGCCTTCATCGTTATGTGGCCTGGATGATTCCAATTATGAAATCACTTTTATGTGTGGGCTAGAAGGTTGTAAAGCCGATGATGCGCACAAGGTAGAAGAGTTAATTTTATCTGTGTTTAATGACATTGTGGAAAAGGGTGTGCCATTAGAAAACGTTGAGGCGGTGTTGCACCAGTTAGAACTGGGTCAGCGTGAGGTCAGTGGTGATGGCTACCCTTATGGTTTGTCGATTATATTAGAAGGCTTGTCTTGTGCTATGCATCGTGGTGATCCGGTTGAACTGCTTAATCTTGATCCGGTCATTGAATCTTTGCGTAAAAAAATTCAGGATCCGGATTATATAAAAGATTTAATTAAAAAAAATCTAATAAACAACTTGCATCGTGTGCGTTTAACCATGAAACCGGATGCACAATTAAACCAGCGCAAAGAAGCCTTCGAAAAATCAAAGTTAGTAGCGATTAATGCATCGCTTGACAGTGATGCGAAACAACAGATTATTTCACAGGCGAAGGCACTGGAAAAAAGACAGGCCAGTGAAGACGATATTGAAATTTTACCAAAAGTGACGTTGCAGGATGTGCCACTGGAAATGTCGATAGCCAAAGGCAGTAAAGTTGACGTTAAACAAACATCGGTTTCGCTTTATCCCCAACCCACTAACGGTTTGGTTTACCAACAAGTTATTTGTGCGCTACCTGAAATGGAACAACAAACTTTATCTTACCTGCCTCACTTTTCGAGTTGCTTGCCACGTTTAGGCGTTGCTGATAAAGATTACCTTGCGGTACAAAATTGGCAATACAGCGTTACGGGGGGAGTTAATTCTTTTCATACGATCCGCGGTACAGTGAATGATGCGAATGCGTTATCCGGTTATTTTGTTTTATCGGGTAAAGCCTTGTTGCGTAATCAACCAGCCTTAAGTGAATTGCTGCAAGCTACGTTTGAATCGGTTCGTTTTGATGAGCATGATCGCATTCATGAATTGATATCACAAAAAAGAGTACGTGCAGAGCAAAGTGTCACGGGTAACGGGCATAGCCTTGCCATGCTGGCTGCGTCTGCCGGTGTGAGCAAGGCGGCTAAACTGGCACATTCACTTCGTGGACTGGAGAGCATTCAACAATTAAAAGAGCTGGATGATAGCCTGGCAGATAAAAACAAGCTGGCAAAATTGACAAAATCTTTTTCTGATTTGCACCAGCAGATCCTACAGGCTCCACGAGAATTTCTGTTGATAGCCGAGAATAACCAACTTGCAGAATGTCAGGACAATATGCTGAAGCCCTGGTCATATCATCAGGATATAAAAACGAGCCGTGTTTTTTATCGGTCTGATGATGTTTCGCCTGTTAAACAGGCCTGGCTTACGAATACACAGGTTAATTTTTGTGCCAAGGCTTATGCGGGTGTGACGTTGACACACACGGACTCTGCTGCATTAACGGTATTAGCCATTTTTATGCGTAATGGATTTCTGCATACACGTATTCGTGAAAAGGGTGGTGCGTATGGCGGCGGTGCCAGTTATGACACCGAAATGGCCGCATTCCGGTTTTATTCATACCGCGACCCGCGTTTAGTTGAAACCTTGCAGGACTTTAATCATGCCATTGACTGGGTTGTTTCTGACAAGCACGAACCTCGTTTGTTAGAAGAAGCCATTTTAGGGGTTATTGGTACACTGGATAAACCCGGTTCACCGGCAGGTGAAGCGAAAGATGCTTACCAAAGTCAGTTATTTGGTCGCACACCGGAAATACGACAGGCCTTTCGGCAACGCGTTTTGTCTGTAACACTTGAAGATTTGAGACGGGTTACTGAGCGCTATTTATGCATTGAGTCTGAAAATATTGCAGTGATAACAAATGAAGCAAATCTCGCTGCAGGTGATATCAACAAGATATTAGGAATTGAACTTGATGTTTTAAAACTATAAGGTAGTATCATTACAAAGGTTATGCTATATAAATAGCCGATAATTAAAGAGAGAAACACATGGGCGTGTTAACGGAACTAAAGCTACAGGCACAATCGATTTTACATAAAGAAGATTCGCATTCGGAAACACCAGAGTCGTTGCTTGAGTTACAGCGTAGCCAGGTTATTGATAGTCTACGGAATGTTTATGACTACATGCATGAATTACTCGACCAACTACATTTAGTTAAACCCGTTATTGCACTTGATTACCAGTTTAATGATGAACTGAACATTAATGGTTTGGAGCAAAGGAGTTATGAAATCCATGTGCGTAGCAGTTATAACGACGACGTGGTTGGTTTTCTTCTTAAGCTGGAACGTAATGAACATATTTCTCTGCCACTGGACTCCACGCAGCCTACCGAGGACTATATCCGCAAGATTAAAAACGCAGGCTGTTTAATCGCTAATCAGACAACCTCCAGGCTTGAACTGCAGGGCATGATCCCGGTTCGAATTTATTTTAAATCAAATTTTCAGGAAAATCGTATTTACGTTATTATTGATAACTATACATCGATTGGTAGCCAGCAATATTCGATAACAACTAACGTTGTTAATGATGAATTGTTGAATGAATTTGGTAACCTGATTTTACGCCGTGAGTCATCGTTTATTGAGCTTCTTGAAAGTGCGCGCAATGACTCGTCGCAAGTCATTAAAATACATGATGCAGACTCGGTTGATGATCTGGATCGCACCACCTTAACTCAGAATATGAGCGAGTCACGGATTAAATCATTATTTACCCGTGGACAGCATTTATATTTAACCTATCGTGAACATATTACCGAAGTATCATCGCGTAGTAATGATTTAATGCTGGGGCGTAGTAAGGGCAGCAATATTATTGTTGATGCGGATTGTGTGTCCAGACATCATGCAAAACTGGTTTATCGTAAAGGTAAATTTGTGGTGGTAGACCAAAGCACTAATGGCAGTTTTATTAAAAATCAGGGTGGCCAGGAAGTTTTTATCCAGAATGAAGAGTACCCTCTATCCGGTTCCGGTTTTATCAGTTTGGGTAAAACCGTTTCGGTAGATAATGAGCATTTAATTTATTTTTCCTGCCAATAACTATACGCAGCCAGATGAAAAAAGGGCTTTAAAAGCCCTTTTTTATTATTAATAAACTAAAGTTGTTAGTATTTGCTTTCATTGGCATAGTTCACTTTTAACTCGCGCCCCATAAACTCAAAACCATTGAGTTTTTTAACCGCAATTTTTGCACAGCGCTTGTCCATTTCAACAAAGCCAAAACCACGTGGTTTGCGGGTGACTTTATCAGTCATCAGGCGAAGGTTATGCACTGTGCCGTATTTTGAGAAAACCTGGCGTAGTTGCTGATTTGATGCACGAAAAGGCAGATTGCCAATAAATAAACTTACAACTTCAGTTGGGCGGCTCTTGAATGTATGAATAATTTGAATAGTAAGTGCGCCGAGTAAGGCACCAGCCATTAAAATATAGGTTTGATAACGAGCAGCACTTTCAATGCTGGTATTCATTGAGGCCAGTATAAAGTAGCCAGGAGTGCCAATAATAATAGATATTGCAAGTGATACGCCAATAATGCGCAGAGACGGTACTAATGATTTCATAATATAATTTCCAAACAAGTAGCAAAAAACAGAAGTATAACTAAAATTCTAAAACAACTGAACTGATAAATAGTACGGGTATCAAAAAATCAATAGTAGATTAATGGGTAGATCCTATACTTGAATTATGGTGCAATACAATATGGGCAGCATTTTTTATATTCACCTGAACATTACCGCAGCGGAATTTGAAAATTATTATGCTCAAAATATAAATAGTGTGATAGCAACGAGTCATGATGGGCGGCTTGTTCAGTTCCCTGCAAATATATTACGGCCTTTTGTAACAGCTTCCGGTGTTCAGGGGGAATTTAAGCTGGTTATGGATAAAGATACAAAACTTAAATCCATTAATCGAATAAATTAATAAGGGCTTGGCATTATTCATGGACAAAAGTAACAAACCGGAAGATTATCTGGTAGCGCATCGGGGCTATACACAATGCTTTCCTGAAAATACCTTGCTTGCGGTTCAGGCTGCGTTAGATGCGGGTGCAAAATACATTGAAATTGATATTCAGATAAGTGCCGATAAGCAGGCGGTGGTTTTTCATGACCGGGATTTGCAGCGTTTGTGTCATCAGCGAGGCTCAATACATGACTATTCATTGCAAACATTGCGGGGGTTTTCCAGTTATTCACCGGACAGATTTAAAAACAAATACAGGGGAGAAAAAATTGCAACCCTGGATGATATTGTTGCTTTATTTTTATCTTACCCTGATGTGACTTTATTTGTAGAATTAAAGCGTATAAGTATTGATAAATTCGCTGCCGATATTGTATTGGATATTGTCAATACCTGTCTCCAGCCAATAATAAATCAGTGCGTACTCATTTCTTTTTCGTTTGATATTCTTGAGTTGAGCCGCAATAAAACATCAACGCCCATTGGTGCCGTACTGGATAACTGGAAACTGGCGACAACAACAGAATATAAAAGCCTTGCAAGGATTAACCCCGAATATTTCTTTTGTGATATCGCAAGCCTGCCTGAACAAGGGGAGTTAAAGTTTTTAGACAGTAAGATCATAACATATGAATGCATTGATCCAGATAAAGCAATTTCAGTATTGCAGCGAGGTATTCATTTTATTGAAACTTTTGATATTAAAAATATGATGCAGGAATTAGCAGGGAAATGGCAGAAGACCTAAATGACGATAAACGGCTGGACTATGATGTTGCTGTTATTGGTGGAGGCATTCAGGGCGTTGGTGTGGCACAGGCAGCCGCGGCTGCCGGTTATTCGGTGGCTGTTTTTGAACAAACAGCCATTGCTTCTGCTACATCGAGTAAGTCGAGTAAGTTAATACACGGTGGTTTACGCTACCTTGAATCCGGCCAGTTTAGATTAGTCAGGAAATCTTTACTGGAACGGGAACGGCTGATTAAACTGGCGCCGGGTTTAGTTAAACCGGTTTCATTTTATATCCCAATCTATAGCACAACGTCACGACAGGCATGGCAAATTGGTATTGGGTTATTTTTATACCGAATACTCGGTAGTTTTAAAAAATACACACGATTTAAACGCATTAACATTTCTAAAAATAAAACGCTACCGATTAAAGGCTTGCTGAGCAAAGATTTGAAAACCGTGTATCAATATTATGATGCACAAACAGATGATCGTTTGTTAACGCAGGCGGTTATGCATTCGGCCCAATCAATGGGCGCAACCTTATATTGCCCGGTAAAGGTAACCCAGCTCGATTTTAAAGATGGTTGTTATGCTATTCAAACAGAGAATACACAACCAGAAGCTGAACGGATAAAAGCAAAATTTATTGTGAACGTGGCGGGGCCGTGGGTAAACGAGGTGCTAGCTAAAGTGACGGGCACAGCCGTTAATATATTGGAGTATGATTTAGTACAGGGAACACATATTGTGATTGATGCACCTGCACCGGAAGGTGTTGTCTATGTTGAAGCACCACAGGATAAGCGTGCGGTTTTTATTATGCCGTGGAAAAATAAAACACTGGTTGGAACAACTGAAAAGATTTATAGCGGTGATCCTGCAAAAGTGGTGGCAACGGAAGCTGAGATTGAATATTTAAAAGAAATATATTCTTATTATATGCAGCAGCAAAAAGTGAATGTTATAGATACTTTTGCCGGGGTGCGTGTGCTGCCAAAGCAGGCAACATCGCTTTTTTCCCGGCCACGCGACACGGTGCTGCATTGTTCAGCAAAAAATTTGCTCACGCTCTATGGCGGCAAGCTCACTAGTTACCGGGCAACAGCTGAGCAAGTTATGAAAAAAATAGAAAATAGTTTCCCTGATAAGAAAGTGGTTGCGGGTAAATCAACGCGGGATATACATCTTGTTTAGTTTACCTTAGTGTCGCAAGGCCTTAAGCAATGCAGAGTTCCATTCTTTATACCTTGCCTGTAGACCCACATTTGTTTTGGGCTTAAACCATTTCCCCACTTCTTTTTCGGGCCATATTTTAGGCTCGCCAGCTAACTTATAGGCCAGTCCGCGGGCAGTGGCTTCACATTCCATCGGACGATAAACGGCTAGCTCGGTTAAGTCGGCTAAACGCTGGCATATTTCATCCTGAATGGTGAGCCCGCCAGTAATCTGGATTTGCTCTGGTGGTGAAGATAGTTTTTGCATTTCATTTATATTTTCACGAATAAGGAAAATAATACTCTCAACAACGGCAACAATTTTATCCTGGTCATTACTTTCATGTAAAAACCGGCTCTGGAAGTCAGCAACCCAGAATGGCGCGCCCAGTCCAGAAATACCATTTAAATAAAGTTGTTTAAAGTCACTGTCATGCCCATTGCGGGTGGCGTGTAACCAGCTCCCCAGGTTATCGAGGACATTATCTAGTTGTAATTCTTTACTCACAAAATCAATCGCTGAGCCTGCACCATTAATGGTGCCTTCTAAAACATAATGGCTTTGACTTTTATCCTGGTAAATAACACTGGTTAGTAAACGCCGCCCATATAACATTGCATAACCGGATGGGCGTGAGACAAAAGCACCGGTGCCCGTATTAACATAGGCGGTACCCGGTTGGACTGTGCCGTACGCATACATAGCCGCAGACTGGTCGCCCATGCAGAGTTGAATAGGAATGGACAACCCCGAGATCTTTAATGTACCAAAAGCATGATTGGAAGGTACGCAGCGGGGTAACAGCTCAGCATCAATCTCAAAAAGTGCCAGCAATTCAGGGTGCCAGTCTTTTTTTATTAAATCCCAAAGCTGGGTGCGAGAGGCATTACTTGGGTCGGCAACCAGCGGCTGTTCTTCTGCAATATTATACAGAATAAAACTGGCCATTGGCCCCATGACGAGCTCATTGTTCTGTTGTGCTTTTTTTACAGCTTCAATATTTTGCAAACACCAACGTAGCTTACTGGCACCATAGTGTGGGCTTAAGAACAAGCCGGTTTTTTTGTGAATGGTTTGTGCCTGTGGTTTTAGTGACTTTACCCACTGGTGTTCTCGTACATCCTGCCAACTGATAACAGGGGATAACGCTTCGCCTGTGTCTTTATTCCAGCACACAACATTAGAGCGCTGCGTGGCTAAACCCGCTGCTGCGATAGTTTTTGCTTTATCGCCCAGTTTTTTAATGACATCTTCGATAGCTTCGTTTATGGAAAGTAATAACTCTTGTGGGTTATGTTCAACAAAATTATCATCAAAGCGCTGTATCGATAAATCCCTGTGTGCCTGTGCAATAATTTCGCCGCTATTGTTAAAGACAATGGCGCGACTGGCATGGCCGCCCTGATCAATGGCCAGGTAAAGGTCATTGGAAAATCGTTTTTCGGATGTTGGCATGGGGTGACTTGTTATCCTTTTTTGCTATCGCTATTTAACAATGGGGTGTTCACTCACTATAGCGACAGATTGAGATAAAAATTGAATTTTAAATTTCGCGCTATTATTAGAGTATAGCTTACAGATTTTTGGCAATTAAGCCGCGCTGATAATCTGCTTTTGGCAACGCAAAACGCACCTGATAGCCACTGCCCAGTGCTTTTTCTATTGGTTCACCGTCTAGCGTTTCCATTTTACCGAGTATCATGGAAACATTACCGTGGGGTGCGACCACTTCAATACTGTCACCCACGCAGAGTTTATTTTTAATGTCCACTTCCACCATCTGGCTCTGTTCATCATAGCCAGTTATTTCGCCAACAAATTGTTGCTGTACGGATTTAGACACACCGGTAAGGTAATTCTGGTAGTCCTGGTTCGGGTGACGCTGGTAAAAGCCTTCGGTGTAACCGCGATTGGATAAGTTTTCGAGTTTGCCATAAAGTCGGGCATCAAATTCACGTCCGGCAACGGCATCGTCTATTGCCTGGCTATAAAGCTGTGCAGTACGTGCAACGTAGTAATGGGATTTAGTCCGGCCTTCAATTTTAAAGGAGTCAATGCCCATTTTGGTGAGAGTTTCGATGTGTTGAATGGCGCGTAGGTCTTTGGAGTTCATAATGTAAGTGCCGTGTTCATCTTCCATTACCGGCATATATTCGCCGGGGCGATTCTTTTCTTCGATCACATAGACTTTGTCGGCTAAGGGGTGGCGGGGTTCTTTTTCTGTGAAAGCGTCGGGCGGGTTTTTAATCGCCGCCATCGCGTCGAATTCTATCTTTTGTACGTCGCCCATAATATTTTCTTCTGCGGGTTGCACATCGTATTCCCAACGGCAGGCATTGGTACAGGTTCCCTGATTGGGATCCCGGTGGTTAAAATAACCTGATAACAGGCAACGTCCGGAATAGGCGATGCATAGGGCACCGTGGACAAACACTTCGAGTTCTATATCTGGACATTGCTGGCGAATTTCTTCAATTTCCCCCAGCGACAGTTCCCGCGATAAAATAATCCGTTCTAACCCCAGTGACTGCCAGAACTTAACTGCAGCATAGTTGACCGTATTTGCCTGCACCGATAAGTGCACAGGCACTTCTGGCCAGCGTTCGCGCACCATCATAATTAAACCGGGGTCGGCCATAATAAGCGCATCAGGTTGCAGCGCAATAACCGGCTCCATGTCTTTCATATAAGTTTTGATTTTGCTGTTGTGCGGCATTAAATTACTGGCGACAAAAAATTTCTTTTTTAAATCGCGCGCATGCTGTATCCCTTTGGCCAGATTTTCTAACTGAAAGTCATTATTTCGAACCCGTAAACTGTAGCGTGGCTGGCCAGCGTAGACTGCATCGGCACCATAAGCAAAAGCGTAGGTTAAATTTTTAAGTGTACCGGCCGGTAAGAGTAATTCAGGACGTTTCATTATGCTTAAATCTTATGTTGGGAGTTAAAGGTGCGAGTTTGCCTGGCTCTTATTATTATATCGCAATTTAAACAGGATTCCGGCCG
>QIKU01000126.1 GCA_003232015.1 Gammaproteobacteria bacterium | reverse complement strand
TATCTTCTTTTTCGGCCTTGAGAACCTTGCTTAAGGATGCGATAAGCTCTCCACCTTCCACAACGTTAATAACAGAGTTAATGGATTTAAGCTCCTGATCATAAAGGGCTACGGCATTCTGGTAATGTCCTAATGCATTGCTATTGGCTTTTAGTTGTTCCAGTGTATAAGGAATGGCGAGCATGGATTCCTGTACGGCCGTATCAATGCTGTTTCTTGTTTGCAATGCCATCCATGGGCGGAGTGCTTTTTTATGTTGATCGCGTGAGCTGTATGCCCAGCCAATTCCGAGCAGTGCTTTATTTGAAAGTGGCCCTTCGAGCCGTACCTGACGTAAGAACTCCGGCGCTTGATCTGGCTGATTGTTGCGAATGTATGCAAAGCCAATGGCCAGGTTGGCTTTGTCAACCAGTGCATTGATTTCTGATGTATCGGCATTGATACTACTTATCTGGCGTAAATACTCTACTCCTTCTTGATACTTTCCTTCACGTATAAGAGCAACGCCTATATTGTAGAGTGCGTAATAAGCCCATTCACTGTTATCAGAAAATTGGCCAAGCAAGGGTATTGCTTTATCGAACTGTTTGCCGCGCAGGTAAATATTGGACAGTAGATGTAACTTCTCATCATTAAAATAATTGGGTAATGTTGTTGTTATACTGGTGAGTGCTGAAATAGCGCGGTCATAGTATGACTTTTTGTAAAATAGTTTGCCCATATAATAAAATGCGCGATCACGGATATGGATGGGCAGGTTTGTTGCGGTTAATTTTGTAAAAACGTCATGCGCCTGATTATGCAAACCAGAGGCAAGAAACAACCCACCTTTTAATAATTCAGGTTCATTACCCTGTTTGGTTATCGGTTGCTGTTTGTCTGCAACCATCAAATTGGTTAGAGATGAGAAATATTTACTCTGGTAAAAATTATATAATGCTTCGCCGTAACGCAGGTCTTTGATTGTTTGTTCAGGAAATTTTTCATTATACTCATCGGCATTCACTGACAGGAAAGCACTGGCTGCTATCAGCATGGAGGCTGACAGCAGTTGTCGAGTGTAATGGCAAGATAAAAACATAACGGCTGTTATTCCCAGACTTTAACTTCAAATTGAGGTTGTTGTTTTAGCGTGTTGTCGCTTATTTTTAGTTCGACAAACTGGGCAGCGCTTGTTTTCTCAATAATCGTTGTTGAGCCTTGCTTATACGGGCGATTATTTGGGCCAATACCGGTGTAATAGGCAACAATTTCATGTTTCCCGGAAGGAAGATTGCCAGTGTATATGCGTTGCACACCGCCACGTTTTAATGCTTCAACTTCCCGTTTGGTGTATAAATGATTGGCTACAATTTTATCATTGAGTCTGAGCTGTACCGAATCCAGTTGAAAAAGGTTGCCGATGTCTACAGACAGGAATACCGATATCTGAGTGTTAGATGGAAATAAAAGTTCTTCTTCCAGCATAAACAAGTCCCGATTCAGATCCAGTACTTCTTTCTTCAGGTTTTGTATGCGACTGTCTAACGAGCGTAATTCATCAGACGGAGCGCCGGCATTATTTGTTTGCTCGGCTATTGCCGTTACACTGCTTGTCAATAAAAAGCCCAGAATAAAAAATGTGTAAAGTAGTTTTTTAACCATAAGAGGATACCTGTTGTTTAATACCATAATGATAATAATACCTGAGCCACCCATGCGGTATAAGAATAGGGCTGCCCCGTTTTATAATCAGTGAAATCATCATATTTAAATTCAATATAGCCGAGTGATGTGGTGAATGTACCTTTGTTGAAAAAGCCATTGTCATTTTCAAACATGTGGTAAGTAAATTTTGCTTTTAATGTTGTATCTGAGAAAGTACTTAGTTCCTTATCCCTTGCCATATAAATCATTTCGGCATCAAAGTTGTCACTGTAGAAACTGGCTTTGTTCTGGGAATACAGCCGATAGGAGACTTCAAAAACATTTTTGGCTCCAAGATATTTACTAAAGCCAATTTCAACCGTGTCACTCTCAATACCCCATGTATCGGTATAGAAGCGGTAATCAAAGCGCACCGAACCACGCCAGTCAAAATAAGTTAAAGAACGAAATGAAAAAGCTTCACTGGTTCGTGTGGAGGGATAGACTTCTGGCACATAAGCACCCAGAACCCGTGCAGATCGGTAAGGATTATTAAGGAAACCATTTTCTGCAATAGCTTCGTAGTTAAAGCTGGTTATCCAGTTGCGGGTTAATATTTGTGACAGCCCTAAACGATAACGGTAGCGGTTTAGTTCTTCGCTAAAATCATTGTCAACGCGTTTTACGATGTCCGCTGAAGTAGAATAACCCATGCTAAAAGTTGACATTCCACCAAAGAACTCCTGTGACATGTCGAGGTTAACAGAGTCGGATATATAGTCACTTTCTTCACTGTTGTTAAAAGAAATAGTAGAAATAGTGTCGTTGTATAAGTAGTCAATTCCCACTGCGATTTCATCGCGTTTTTCGGTGTATTTACTGGCTTGCGCCTCAACATCAATGGATGCACTGGTAACATTATCCACATAGTAACTGGCAAAGACTGAATAGGATTTGTCATTGCCCTTGCGAACTAAAACCGCCGGTCCTTCAGCGGTAACACCACCGCCTGAATAATAGTGAGTCATAATATCAGCGCGATCATCGGCTAACACGGCTGCATGTGATAAACGCATGCTCAATAATAATATGAACAGGATAAAGTTAATGTAAGTGAGTAATCTCATTTTATTTTATAGCCTAGTTACAACCACAGCCGCCGCCTATTCCTGTTCCGGCACCATGTGAACCTTCACGCACCTCATAGACATGGGCAAAGTGATTTTCAATAGCGGGCTCTCTTGTAAAGCTCATAATCGGATCAGCGAGAATTTCCCGTTCATAGGGCTGTACCCAGGGCTCAAGAGAAGAGCAACCGGTTATTAAAAGTATGAAAACAGCTGGCATGATCGGTTTTAATATTTTTTTTCTGAATAAGAAAAGCATGATATTTATTCCCTTAACAGCTTGCGGATAGCAGCAGAGTATTTCTTTTCATAACCGGGTTTATAACCGTAGAATATTTCACGGATCTTGCCGTCACGATCAATAAGCAAGGTAAATGGCATTGCTTTTATAGAATATAATTTACTCACTGTTTGTGTATTATCAAACAGGATAGGGAACCTGGCCCCGAGGTTCCGTGCCATTTTAGCGGCTTTTGTTTTATTGTTGTCGATATTAACACCAATTACGGTAAAACCTATGTCCTTGTATTGGCTATAAAGGTCTTGTAAATGCGGAATTTCAACACGACAGGGGTTGCACCAGGTCGCCCAGAAATTAAGCATTACAACCTGGCCACGTAGTTCGGCTAAACGAACATTCTGTTTAGTCGATGAAGGCAGGGTAAAGTCAGGTGCTACCTGATTAACACTTAAGGCATATGCCTGACTGCTACCGATAAAGAGTAAAGCGATTAATGTTTTTTGAATTAAGTTTGTCATTGTGCTGTTCTGCGCGGTTTAAGGGTTTAAATTAAAAATAAATAGAAAGGCCAAGTGTTATTTCCAGATTACTAATTACTTTTGTTGTGCCGGTAATGCTTGACTCAAAAGAGTGTCTTCTTGCATCCATATGTATGGCCATCCAGTCTTTTGGCAGTATCCGGAAGCCACCGCCTAAAATAGTGGTGCTGTGATCCTGGTTTATAAATCTTGTATTGCCTGCACCGGCAACCACATAAAATGAACTTGTCCAGGCAACGCCTTCCCATGGGAAGAACTCACCAGGAAACAGGTTGTAGCCAACAATTACATAATTATATTCAAGTGGCTCGACCTCATTGGGAAATAAACCACCGGGTAATATGCTACGAAAGGTTGTGTCTGATATTTCGGTGCTACCAAACACGCCTTCGATAAAAGCACGCTCTGTTATATGGTAGGTGACTCTGAAACCGGTTACAGAATTTGCACCAAAGTCTTCCATATTGTATTGCCCTGTATAGGCACCGATTTCAAAGTTTTCTGTGTCAATCTTTGGGATAACGATGTCACGGCGTTCAATTTCAGGTTTGATAACCTGTTCATTTTGGATCTGAAGCTCTTGAGTGGGTTCAGCCGCATTGACAATGTAGCTGCTGGCAAGAAGAATTAAAGTTAAAATTGTTTTCATAGTTTTTATCATTTATTAAATTAAAAGAAGAAGGAGAACCCGGCACTAAAATGTGAATATTCCTCACTTCTGTTATCGCCAACAAGTACAACATAGGTGCTGGCTTCTGCACGAAAATAAAATTGGTCGGATAAATAAAATTTCACCCCCACTCCGGCATTCCCCATATCCAGTGTACTTGTTTGTGCAGATAGTAAAGAGGTTGCGGGCACATTTTCAAACTTCCCATAGCCTATAAACAGAAAAGGGCTAAGCCGTGAGTCAGGATAAAGTTGCAGGTTGAAATTGCCCTGATATAAGGTTGAGCTGGAGAACCTGCCCGCTATTTTTGTATAGGCTAATTCAAATATGATATTTGGCGTTAGTTTATAGCCTGTTCGCAGGGTGAAGCTTTGTTCACTTTCAAATAAACCACCCGCAATACCAAATTCAAGGCGGCTGTTTATATAGTCATCCAGTAACACATCTTTAAATGATTTTTTTACACCCGCTTCAGTGAGGGTTTTTTCAAGCTGTTTTCGTGCAACCCAGCCAATCTTATTTGAATCGGTTTGTACTTTAAACCAGTCTGTTTTACGTTTTAATATTTTTATTTTATTGCCGCGCTGGTCAACAAAAAAAACAGGAAAGCCGCTTCCAGGGCCGGTATGTAATTGAATATAGGCCTCGACTATTGTTACTTTCTGGTATTCATCCTGTTCATCGGTTTGTTTCGCTTGCAGTGGGAATGAAACAATAAAGAGTAGCACCAGCAGTATCTTGACTGATTTCAGGTGAATGTACATTATGGAGATACCGGGCTATTGATCCAGTTAAAGATAATGGTGTAATTGCCATCTCCAAGCGTGAATATGTCTCCACCTGCATGACTGCCTACGCTGGAGAAAATACCCGTGAGTGGTTCCAGTAGTAGTTTGCTTTGAGCCGGGTCAACCAGGTTAGCAAAAGACTTTGCCGAGATAAAATTTGCAGTGAGCTCACTGGTTGTTGTTGCATTGGCGTAAATCTTGAACGAGCCACCTGAGCCACCATTTATATTGTGGCAGCCGCTGGCCGAACAGGTTTTACCCCCGATATTGGCATCAAACACAGCATTAACTGAGCCAGTATAGGTTGTAAAGTTTAGAGTTTGAACACCTGTGTTTTCTCTGTTTTCGACCTGTTCACAGCTTGCTAGTAACAAGCTGGAAACGAGGGCAAAACATAAAACAGCGATGCGTGGTATAGCTTGATACGGCATAAGCTTTCACTTTCTTTATTATTTTATTTTTAAGGGGCGGTAATCCAGTTCACAATGGTTGTGTAATCGGCCTCTGCTGCTGACATAACAGCCTGTGCTCCGCCATTGATTTGTGGGTGAACAGCGGTATCGGTTGATGTTGGCTTACTTAGCAAAATGTTATTTGCTGCAGTCGTGGTATCCGACACCATGGTGGTGGTGATGTTAAAGTCACCTTCCGGGTTACCGGTGAGTACAAAGCGATTACGTGCGAACTGTGCATTGGCTGCGCCGGTTGCGCCATTGCCACCAAAGGCCTGATGGCACTGCGTACAGCGAGCCGTTAATATTGGCTGAATGGTTGCGTCAAAGACGGAGCGGCTTAAACCGGATGGTGGGGTACGTAATTCAGCCTGGGTGTAAGTCGTTCCACCGTTACTGAGAGCATCGCCTGCACCCGCTACAAAAGCAGTATTGTAATACTGGCCACCCAGGTCAATCCATTCGTTAATTACACGGCGTTCAGACGCATTAGTCATAAATGAGTGATCGACTGCAATAGCTGAAATTGCAACATCGGCATCGTTAATGCGGCGAGTCGGTGCGCGTAAGGCTTCGTCATACAGAACAGCCATTAAAATACTACTACGTGCACTTGTAACGGAAACGAGAGAATTTTCACGTGCTATTCTAATTTGGCCGTCTGCCAGGATTGTCACTGTGGGTAAGCCTGTTGCTGAATCGATGATAGGATCGCCAATCATTAACTCACTGTAAGAAGTAACATAGCCGCCACCACTCACTGAGCTACTTAAGTCCAGGCCAGCGGTACGATCAAAGGTATCGTCCGTACCCGCTACAGCGTCGGGTGTGTTGGCGTTATGACAAGTTGTACAACTGTAATCAGCACCATCGGCGATGCTGAATGTACCAGCAGTGGTAATAGCTGCGCCTGTTGAATTAGTACGCGTTGCTTCCCATATTGGTGCAACATGCTCAGGGTAGTTCACTACACCATTTGCTGGTATGGCGGTGGTTAAACCCGAATAGTCAATTGTAATATCGGCTGTTCTATTTACTAGATCAATTGCCCAAACATCGGTATGCACCATGTCTGCTTTTACGATGGGGTAGTTGGTCGGGTTGGCATTAAAACGTGTTTCTGCCATGGTTTCATCGCCAGCGCCTGTCATCAGTGTATTAACATGGTTGCCAGCAATGGGGCTAACATTAATGGCACCGCCACGGCGAGGTGAATGGCAACCATTGCAGGTACGTGTTTCGCCTGCGCGAGCCTGAATCCAGTTAGTATGATGCTGGAAGGCACGGCCTTCTGAATCTACCGTAGTCAGGGTTAAGGCTGTATCGGCAGGTGCTTCAATTTTAAATGAGCCATCCGGTTCAACTTCAGCGTAACCAACAATCTGTTGCATTTCAAAGTCCGTTTCTCCCATGTCGTCCTGTCCCATACCTGAAGGAGTTGGAACAGCTTTAGTGATACGAACGAAGCGAACTGGGCGTGTTTTGTAATTGGCATCGAGTGGGTCTTTCATTGCGGCAATATTAGCAACACCAGTGCCTGTTTTAGGGATACTTTCGCCGGTCATCAGTACTGCGTCACCCATGCGACCCAGGTCGTCGGTATCATAAACACTTTTTACATTGAGGATAGCTGCACCGCCGCCGCCATTTTTAGCTGCAAGTGTTGCATCAAGGGTTTTATCAGCAATACCGTTGGGCTTGGCGCGCGCAATTAAGGCAACCGGGCTGCGTAATACTCTGGTGGCTGAACCGAGATCAATGATATCCAGATCTTTTGTGTCCAGATTGAGCATATAGATACCGTACTGTGGTGTGCCTTCGGTTGCTTCTTCCAGGTTTGTGGCCAGGTTGAGCGAGGTGGGACAATTATCGATATTGATGGCCGCACAGGAGGCTGCCCAACTGATAAGAACACGATTGGTGCCATCAAATAAAGGGTAAGGGTCGGTTGCGCGCCCGTTTGCGGATAAGCCTCGACCAAAATTTAGGGGTTTTTCTGTTGCATGTGACTGTGCGCCACCGGAGATGCTGCTATCACAATCATTATTCTCAGAACAATCGGCTGCTTTAATTAGCATAAGCGCACCACCTTCGCGGGTGTTTGATAAAGGCATTAAGCTGCTTATCAGTGTTCGGCCATCGGGCATTTCGCGTGGGTGTAAGAAACTATTACCGGGACTATGCGCACCATAGAAAACAAACATATTGGTGCCATCCGGGTTGGTGGTGAAAATACTAAACTGGTTACGTCCACCCACATGATCCCAGCGTGAATATATTATCTCACCGGTGGCTAATACAGTTGGGTTTCGGTCATGGCTTTGGTTGAATGAAATCTGCCGAATACCGGTACCATTGGCATTCATCGTATGCAGCATAACAACCCGTTCACGTTCGTATTCATCACGGCTGGTATAGGGCTCGATATTGTTGATGTCCATAATTTCTTTGGAGCGTTCCTGGCGATTTGAGGTGAATACAATCAGGTCACCGCTGTCACGAGGTACATAGGCCGGGTCAAGATCATCGCCTGCACCTGCAATAGCATCATCGGTAACAATGCGGTACGGGTTAGAGGCACTTGCGGGTTTGGTGGTGTCATATTCATAAATATCCCAAGTGCCGGAACCGCAGTTGAGCTTCATTGAAAACAGGATTTTGGTGCCATCGTATGAGACTTCAAGGTCAGACACGTCACCAGCACCACCGGTTAAATGTGTAGTCACATCGGTTTTGCTTGAACTGGGGGAAGAGAGTTTGCGTACATAGAGTTTACCACCGGCTGCACACATCGCTGCATCGGTCGGGTTGCCCGTGGTACTTGCAGCGCGGTCAACGTAGGCAATGGGTTTATCACCTTCAATCACTACACTGTTGTTTGCCCCCGCGTTGTCACCGCCGCCACCGCAGGCGCTTAATAAAGCCGTTGTGAGTGTTGCAAAAATAGGCAGGATTAGTTTCTTGTTAAATCCAGGCATATTTGTTTCCCCTTAGTTTAAACATCTATTGAAGTCGCAAACACAAAGTGTGTTATTTTTAAGCGTGAACGACATTGACCCTTATTATTAGTGCACTCTGATGTGCTTGTAATGAGTCTAAATTTAGATGTTTTACGAAATTTTCGCTGTTAGCTCGGTCACATTATCGAATACCCCTTATAAAATAATGGTTTATTCTGTGAAGTCTATTGCTATTTGGCTAATTTATATCCAGATTAGTTTATATTATTATTGTTTGCTGCTTGTTCCAACCCTGAAGAAAAGTGTAACACACCCTGCTTATCAATAATGATGGCATCGTATTGGGGTAATGAATTCACTAATTTGAGTGCTTTTGGAGTGGGTAATATAAAAAGAGTGGTTGAAAGTGCGTCGGTTGTGGTGGCATCAGGCCCTAGCACGGTAACGCTTTGGTTGGCAGTGGCGGATTTGCCGGTTTTGGGTTGAATAATATGGTGGTAGCGAACATTGTCTTCGATAAAGAAACGCTCATAGTCGCCTGAGGTTGAAATGGCGGTGTTTTCCAGTGGCAGAACAACCACGTATTTTTCATTTTTGCGGGGATGGCGGATACCGGTGATCCAGGGTTTGCCTTTTTTATCCCCCAGCAGACGGCTGTCACCACCGGCCATCACCATGGCATTACGTATACCGAGGGCTGCAATTTTTTGAATGGCACGATCAACCGCATGGCCTTTAGCTATTCCACCTAAGTCGATGTGCATGCCTTTTTGTTTAAAATAAATTTCGGATGTTTTTGGTAGCAATTGAATTTGAGTGTAATTTATTTTAGCCAGGTTCTTTTGAATGGCCTTGTTTGTTGGGCGCTGGTGTGCCCGGTAATTATATAAATTGCCAACGCTGGCAAAAGTAATATCAAACACCCCCTTTGATTTTTTAGAAATGGTTTGTGCTTTAAGGATAAGTTTAAACAGCTCCCGGCTGATTTTAACCGGATGCTCAGCCGCTTCACGATTAATAAGTGAAACCTCGCTACTTTCTATAAACGGGCTCATGGCTTTATCAATACGCTGCATTTCTGCCTGTACCGCATTGATTGCCTTTTGTGCAGTGTGCTTATCGGTATGCCAGAGTTCAACACCCACACGTGTGCCCATAATATCCCAATACTGTTTGTACCAGTCAGCGAACAATGGTTGTGAATAGCCACAGAAGATAAGTAATATAAAGAATAAACGAAATAACATACCGTTAGTTTAATCTATTTAAGCGCAAGTTTGGATACGAGTATGTGTATTGTTTGCAGGGTTTTTTATCAGGCAAACATTTCACCAGCCGGTTCGTCTGTGGCATTAACGCGTGCATGATAACGAGCAATAAGCTCATCGGCTGTTTTTTGCATACCAGGTTCAAGGAAGGTTGCTTACGACAATAAAATACGGCCAATCGCAAACATGGCTTTGGCATGCATGGGGTTACGTTCCAGAATTTTCTTATATATAGGTATAGCAGCATGATAGCCGGTGATTTTTTCAGTTAGTACTGCAAATTCCCAGGTTTCATCCGCAGACAAAGGTTGTTGCTGTACCTTGTTGGATAAAAGGTTAAGACGTTGTTCATTGCTATTTAACTGAGAGCTTGTTTCACGCTGGGTTTGCAGGCGTTGTAACCATAGTTTATCAAAAATTTGGGTTATCTTTGGTAATGCATTATCTAACCAGGTTTGTGCTGCGGTTATATCAAAAGGCCCAGGTAGCCTGTAGTTTTCGTAGCCAATTTCATTCAGACGTGTCCTTAATAAGGGTGTTGCAGACTGAAAGTCATTTAATTTTTGAAATTGTTGTTCAATGAGTTTTTGTGAGCTCTCCGCTTTAATACTTTGTGAAAAAGAAATGGCCATATTGGCATGCGGAAAAATCATTTTATTGGGGTATTGCCGCTGTAGTTTATACATAGATACCCAAAAGGTATTTTTTAAATAATGGTTGGCGATGATGGTTTGTGACAGCGTTTGCGAGAAGTCTTCATCATCGATAATAGACAAAGCATATTGATCTGCTGCAAGTTCGTCCATACGTATGGCATAAAAAACAAGCCCGGTAAAAACTTTCTGGTAACTGTGAATAAGATAATAAAAAGGTTTTAAGGACCAGTGTGTGTTTTTATGACAAGCCGTTAAGTACTGTTGCAGTTGATCCTGAAACAGGCTGAGCCGTCCGGTGATTTTATTATTTAGGAGTGACAGCTGGCCAATACGACGGGCAAGCAGTGCTTTAAATTGTTGTGCTGATACAGTTTGCATTAGTGGCAAGCCAATTTGCAGGCTTGTTTGTCCCAGCTGTGGAATACAATACTCAGGTGTATTGTGTATGCTGATATCAAATTGATCCGTTATAAGTATGGAGTCAATATGGCGGATATTAAAATGCTGCTCCAGTTCTTCAATTAAAGTGATGAGCCTGGGTGTTTTCTTTTTATTGGTAGTAATGTAAATCTCGGATGCTTTGGGTATATCCAGTTCCAGGGTAATAAATTGATAAAATAAATAAGCCGATAGCGCTGCCAGTGGTAGTTGATAGAGAAGAGGAAGCAGATCGCTGAACGACTCCATTGTAAACAGCGAAGTGACAGCAGAAATAAGCAAGAGCAGGCTTAAAGCTGGAAAAAATAAAATAAGCAAAACACCCAGCACTGCAAAGGCTGTCGCCATCGCAAGATAAAGCTTCGCCGAGCGATGCTGAAAACTGTTTAAACTTTCAATCAGTTCTAACATAAAGCAGTCCAGATGGTTGTGTCGACTGAAAAACGAGCAGATTACACGTTTATTATTCGCTGCGGTGTTGTGACTCTTTAATAAATACCATAGCGCAACTATAAAGTATAGATGTGATTGTTATCACAAATCCATCGTTTAGCTTGAAGAACAGAGACCTATATCAGGATTTGCTGATTTTCTGATCCAGACAGCTACTCAAAGACTGTCCAGTATTTCAGCAAACGATTTTTTGTGCTGCTCTTCTGAAAAATTCGCTTTAACAAATTTTTGTCCGTGGGCGGCAATTTCTTTCCTTGAGTTGGGATTATCGTAATAGTATTCTATTTTTTTTGTCAGTGATTCTACATTGTCAGGTTCAAACAATAAGCCAGTGAGCTGATCCTTAATGATCTCAGGAACACCACCAGCATTACTGCCTATGACGGCAACACCTGCTTGCATTGCTTCAATCAGCACTAAACCAAATGTTTCAGCGTGCGTTGTTAAAGCAATAACATCAAAACAGGCCATATAGGATGACGCAGATTCAATAAACGGATGGAAGTGAAATTGTGTATTTAATTGATATTTATCAATGGATGCTTTCAGGTTCTGGTAATAGCCTTCATCCATAACATGACCGATGACGGTGACATGTATTTCCTTATTCCTGATTTTAAGTGCGTGTACAGCTTCAACTAATAAATGCTGTCCTTTGCCTTCTTCAATACGGCTGAAAATAGCAATATGTAAATAATTACGGGGAATATGAGTGATTTCGAATTTATTACAACAGGGGGTTTTTGAAGCGGATTTGTTAACAGCATGATAAAGCAGTTTTATTCTTGAGTCCGGTAGAGGTAAAAATTGTTTGGCTTCATTCATTAACTGTTTTGTTATTACAATAAACCGGTCAATATGACGGTACAAAAAATGATGGTAAAAATCATTTTTGTAACGTGTAATGGCCATATGGCGCGTATAAATTAATTTTACATTACGTGAGCTGAATAATTTGGCAAAAACGGCAAGATTGAAATCCTTGCTCCAGTGGAAATGAATAACGTCAATATTATTCGCATTAATAATTCGGGCTAACTTAAATACTGCATAGAGTGGCAGTAAATGAAAAAATATTTTTAGTAGAAAGGTTTGTTTTTTATCGAGTTTGTTGTTGGCTTTGAATACAGTAGAATCAGGGCTGCATACCGTTATACATTTATGCCCCAGTTCTTCGATTATTGCAGTAGAACGATGAGCGTATAATTCCAGTCCACCTTTTCCCGGCGATAAACATAACACCAGAATATTCAATGTATTGCCTCTATATAGAAGGGGTGATTAATTGCTGTCATTGTTGTGCTGTTAGTCATTATTCTTGTATTGGTGTGACCATAAGTCAGCATATTTAACAAAGGTTGAATGAGCCGACAGCAACGCTAATAAAAAACCCTGCTTACCATCAAGAAAGCCTGCGCGCACAATGTACATTTTAACAAAACAACCTGTACCATGCAGTACGGCGGTTGTTAAATTTGTCGTTTTACCTTTGCTGTGTTTGTCCTTTGCCCATATTGCGGCATAGTGTGCTGATTTGGTTAAATAATGATTCATATCTTTGTAGGTGTAATGCAACAAATCTGCAGTTAATTTTTCAACCTGCATGCTGTCAGGTATTTGCAGCTTTTCATGCACCATTGCATCGTTATAACAAGTCTTGTCTTTGGGATATAATCGATGAACAAAGTCCGGGTACCAGCCGCTATGACGAATAAAACGGCCAAAGCAATATGACAGGCGAGGTACAGCATAGATAAC
>QIKU01000236.1 GCA_003232015.1 Gammaproteobacteria bacterium | reverse complement strand
GTTTTAATATGTCGATATTCTTCGATGGTTACATTTAATGAGTTAATTGGTTCACTACGAATCCATTCAAAAGAAGAGTGGAGCACTTCAGGTGCAATAACTTGTTTTTGCATATTTTTAATATCTACTTAACGAATTTTAAAATGTCAGGCAAAGAATGTCCAAACGACACACCTTACCGGCCTAATTTAGTCTGGAACCCAAGCTTACCATACTATTTTATATTTATCGTAACCTGTAAATTTGATAGTATACCGCCTTGCAGAATTACCACATTTAAGGCCGCACAATGATTATTGTCATTTCTCCCGCAAAAACAGTCAATTTTGAAACACCACCACAAACTTCAAAATTTACAAGTCCTGACTTTCTGAAAGAGTCCAATAAACTTGTTAAGGAAATGCGTCATTATTCCCGTGATGATATTAAAAAATTAATGAGTGTTAGCGATAAAATCGCTGATTTAAACGTTGATCGCTTTAAAAAATTTAAAACACCGTTTACTACTAAAAATGCAAAACAGGCCATACTAGCCTTTAAGGGCGATGTTTATACCGGCCTGAATATAGATGATTTTACTGCCCGCGATCTGGACTTTGCACAAAAACACTTACGAATATTATCAGGCCTCTATGGCTTATTGCGACCACTGGATCTAATGCAAGCCTACCGTCTGGAAATGGGATTAAAACTCCCGATAAAAAAAACAAAAAACCTGTATGAATTCTGGGACAATCAGGTAACGGATAAACTTAACAGTGAGTTTAAAAAACAAAAAGAAAATACTCTAATTAACCTTGCATCCAATGAGTACTTTAAAGTAATACAAAAGAAAAATCTCGATGGAACTATTATTACCCCTGCTTTTAAAGAAGCCCGTGATGGTGGCTTCAAAATGATCGGCATTTACGCAAAAAGAGCACGCGGGTTAATGAGTCGCTATATCATTAAAAATAAAATAAAAGATCCTGATGAGCTAAAGGCATTTAATTTAGACGGCTATAAATTTAACAAAAAATTATCCACAACAACAGACTGGACATTTACCCGTAAACAATAAGCGAACCTGAAAACACAATGACTTCTACTCATTTATTTAATATAAACCTGGATGACTTTGATGAAAAAGTTATTCAAACCTCCCATACAACGCCGGTTATGGTTGATTTCTGGGCCGACTGGTGCGGCCCGTGCATTGTCATTGCCCCGATCCTTGAGAAAATTATTAGCAACTATGCCGGTGCCGTTCAATTAGCCAAGCTGGAAGTTGATGAAGACGACAATATGAAGTTAGCCGGGAAATATCAGGTGCGCGGCTTTCCAACTATTATACTTTTTGAAAGAGGCATTGAGGTAGAACGCTTTAGCAGTGCGCAAAGTTATTCTTTTATTGACCAGTTTATTCAACAGCATAGCACTTTGCTAAATAGTATTAATAACAGTTAACCACAACGGACACGAAAAAGAGCCGGTTGTGGTTAAAAAAATACTATTTAGACCCCGTATAGTAAACACCCGGTATCCACGACTTGTGCAACTTAGCGGTTTCATCTAAACGCTGATCTTCAGAATCATCGAAAGTAAAATTATTAGTGCCTATTCGAATGCGATCGCCTTCACTTAAACGATGCAGGTTAATCATTTGATCATTCACATAGGTATTATTCGTGCTTTCGAGATCTTGCAGGATATATTCATAAACACCTCCTTTCTCGTTGTTAACCGTTATTTCAATGGCCGCATGAAATTTACTGACCAGGCTGTCGTTTAAACATATGTCATTCGACTCATCCCGCCCCAGTGTTATCTTTGCCTTTTGAATCGGAAAAACAACCCCAGCGCTACCATCTTTAATCTGTACCAACTTCGCCATAACTATTATTTTAGGTTAAAAGTGCAATAAAAACAGGTATCCATACCACTAACATAATAATAACAGTGGTAAGGTTACAGCCCAATATCAGCCAGTACCGACTCTTTTCCTCGCCGGTACTCTGGCTTAACCAGATAGCGGCAATAAGGCTATCTAGCAGTAGCACCATTGTAATCAGTGGTGCCATAACCGGAATAAAAACGGTTTCAATCATTGTCCAGCCTTCATAAGAAACGGGGGTGCCCGTTTTCGCCTTAAAAATAAGGCTAAGAACTGCCAATAATATCAGCGCCACTCGCATCGGGCGTATTTTCTTTAGTATAGATAACATTTATTTTTCTTCTTTTAATTTTTATTAGCGGATAGGTTAATGTATCGGGGAAGACTTTAAATCATTTACATTAAAAGCAACCTGCACTTTATTTTTGTATTCTTCGTCAAAAACAAGATCAAAATTATAATTTTCGTCTACTTTTAATTGTTTTAAATCAGGTAGGCGATTTGCCAGATAAGCACAGGTTGCAGCGATAAGCTGATCATTACTGTCAATAAGTGCTGCGATAAGCTGCATTGATACAAATTGTGCACGCTGCACAATATCAGGATCAGCAAAGGTACTGCCCCCCAGGACAATACCCTGTGTCATTTTCGAATCCATTTTATCAAGAAATTCGACCTGTCTACTGGGTAATGAATGGGCACGATTATACTCAATCTGACTTTCACCATTGACTAAAACAACAAAAATATCGGACATTTAAATAACCTTAATAAACGGACAACAACTAAAATCAATGAGATACATTCTGCCTCACTGCCGTTACTATTTTAAATGATTTTTCGTGGAGTTTCTTTAAAAAGAATTATTTTAAGTAGAGACTCTAAGTGCTTAATAATAAAGAAAACATGTACAAACTAATGCTGGGGTAGCAAAAGCATTGCTAAAATTCAATATGGTGAAAAAATTAATATCGACTAGTCTTTATTATGTAAACGTGTTACCCCGGATTTTCTTTGAGCCGATTCCATTAATTCCGGGAGCTAATTTGCAGATGTGGTGTGAATGCCCAGCCTGACTGGGAATCCTGAAGCATCTCTGCTGCGCCCACTTGAACGTGATGGTTCAAGTGAACGGGGTAATACCTTACACTTTAATTTATGTCCCCAGCTTTTCTAACACCCTGAAGCTGTTCTATTATTTAGAATCTGGCTTTTGCGTGCTCCCTATAATAAATTTTTCGATAACGGTGGCTGGCACTGCACCTGCTTGTGCAGCCTGCAATTCACCTTGTGGGTTAAATAACAAAAAGCTTGGCGTTCCAACCCAGCCGGAATTTGAATATTTGCTGTAAATTGCCGTTGCAACTTCAGGCTCGCCAATTAAGTTTGGGAAGTCGATATTGTGTCTTTTAATAAATTTTTCAGCTTCTTTAAAACGAGCCTTACCATCGATTGATACCCCCAAAACCGTCGCGTCTTTATCAGAATGGGTGAAATGAAAATCGACATATTCATGTGCTTCTTTATTACAAATATGGCAGCCTGAAGCCCAGAACATCACCAACAGCCACTTGCCGTTGCCGGTAAACTCTTTTATGGTTTTGGGGTTGTTATTAAAATCCGTTAAGCCGCTCGTCACCTTGGCAGAGGCACTGCTATCAGAGGGGCTGGCAACAACAAGCCCCTGCGCCATCAATAGCGCCATGGACAATCCAGCAACGGTAAAAATTTGGGTTAATCTCAAGATAATACTCCTAATTTTAGTAACACTCAGGCTCAAATTGCTTTAAGAAAACTCACACAAAATAGACCACAGAACAACGCTAAGTTCACAATAAAATACATTATTGTGCAAAATAACTGCTTAAAAAGCCATCAAATGACTGTGTTTCCCTGGATTCCACATCTGCTTGCTGTTGGATAGATTGAATGGACAGCGTTTGAAACCGCTCATTAAAAGAAGCTGGCAGCGCCATCTTCTGAAAATAGGCTAGATGCTGCTCAGACCAACGCTTCGAAAAATGAAAAAAACCTTCACCATGCCGCGTCATATCTGCCAGCATCATCGCCGATGGCGTCTTATCCGGATCATTAAATTTTTCCCGCTGGGAAGCTAGCGCCGTCAAGTGTGGTTTGGAATCCAGCTCCTTATCAAGTACTTCACAACAGGCCACCATTGCATCACAAAGTACTAAACCCTGTTGCCGCATATTAAGGAACTTACCCCGAATATTAATTTTCAACTCAGGGTCGCGTCCCTGATGAGCAACGCTTAATTCATTCGCCGTTATCATTTTTTCTTCGTTACGTAATATTGGTGGGCTTTTTTCCAGCAAGCAATACAGTAAGAAAGCACGTAAAAAATAAAGTTGCTCGCTATCAATCCCCATAGGACTGAATGGGTTAACATCTAAAGAGCGCAACTCAACATATTTAACCCCGCGCCGTGACAAAGCCAGTGAGGGTTTTTCATTGCCCATTAAAATTTGTTTGGGGCGCACCGTTGAGTAGTATTCATTTTCAATTTGCAAGATATTCGTATTGAGCTGACGATAACTGTCATCTACCTTTACACCAATTTTTTCATATTCTGGACAAGACGTTTCGGTTGCATAACGTAAACTGTTTACATATTCATTTAAGCTATTGTAGTTTGCGACAACGCCCTTCTCATTCTCTTTATTATTCTGATAACCAATGTCACCCATTCGTAACGAGGTTGCATACGGATGATAAAAGGTATTTTCATTAAAGGCCTTCAATGTTGTATCCTGTCCATGCAAAAATGATTTACAAATAGCTGGCGACGCACCAAACAAATACGGCACTACCCAGCCAAAGCGTTGTAAATTCCGCAACACACCAAAATACGATTCAGAAATAAAAGTTTGCGTTGATTCCTTATTTTCTTCAATCAGTTGATAGGCATGCCAGAAATCATCAGCAAAGGAAAAATTAAAATGCACACCAGCAATAGCCTGCATCACCCGGCCATAACGATAGCCAAGACCACGCCGGTAGACATGTTTCATCTGGCCACTGTTTGAACTGCCATAATTTGCAAGCGGGATACTTGTTTCACCTGCAACCACACAAGGCATACTCGTTGGCCACAACAGTTCATCGTCCAGGTTATTGTATACAAATTTTTGTGTGTCACGTAAAAATTCCAGTGCATCATCCACCGACTCATACGGCGGAGTAATAAATTCCAGTAAAGCTTCTGAATAGTCAGTTGTAATATAAGGATGGGTTAAAGCAGAACCTAATTTTTCAGGATGGGGTGACTGCGATATATTACCCTGGCGATTAACCCGTAAACATTCTTTTTCAAGACCAATTAAACTTGATTGCAATGCAGCAACGGCCTGGGACTTAATTATTTTTGTTAAGCGATTTTCAAGTATACTCGACACATTGCAGCCTTTATATATTGATGGTAAACACTGCGATCATACAGAATAATGAGGAACGGTGTATAGCGGTATGTGGAAACACTCGCAAAAAAACTCAAGGCCCTTGCCTCGGTATAGGCTTGTGTTTCTATTCTGGTTGAAAAAGATCATAAGTGCCCCACGATAGCGGAGCCGGGAAATGACTCATGCCAGTCAGGGGTTAAATTTAAAACAACCGACTATTTTAAATTACACTGCAACAGCATGCTCAACTACCGCATAGTCCATTAACGGTTCACGCAAGCTCATCGGCAATGTTGCTTTAAGGCATTCTTCTGCAAGCCTCATATAATCAAGCGCTGCAATTGATTTAGCATCATAAGCCCATACCGGGAGGCTGTAACAAACTGATTCTTTTAATCGTACTGTGTGGTGAATCATTACTGGCAATACATTGTCGGGGAAGCGCTCCCAGATTTTTCTTAAAAAAGTTCGACATATTCGGGTGCGGTTATCTATCATCGTTGGCAGTACTTTAAAGGGCAAATCTTTGCCCCGCCGTGCCTGTAAATGCTCGATGGTTTCACTAATACGTTCAATGCCATCTAAGGAAAACAGGCTCATTTCAATAGGGATGATTACTTCATCGGATGCCAGCAAAGCGTTTATCGACAAACGCCCCAAGGCCGGTGGGCAATCGATAATAATAAAATCATAAGAGACATCAAGCGGGTGCAGTAACCGCGCAAGTTCTTCTTCCTGCGACCAGTCGGTCAGGTGATGTTCTGCCGCAACCAGTGCCATCGAACCGGGAATAAGATCCACATTTTTATACACAGCGTGTTGAATAACATCACGAATACTACGCTGGCCGGAGAACACATTATAAAGCGTTGGCAATTCATCACCACACTTACCAAACCCCAACGAGGCATGACCCTGCGCATCCATATCAACAAGTAAAACACGTTGTGAGATGTGCCCAAGACATGCAGCCAGATTAATGGCGGTTGTCGTTTTACCACAGCCCCCTTTCTGATTCGCTATTGAGATGATTTTCATTTTGTATCCTCCCCTGCCGCAGCAGGATTATTCTTTAATTAAATAGAAAAAAGCTGGCACCATTTTGTTTAAATTATTGTTGGCCAGCGCTTGCCTGCATAAAAACCCTTAACTCTCCTTAAACTGCTTTTCTATTTATATTTGTTATATTTGGTGCAAATAAATCATCCTGCTCAACCACCAATTGCAATGCATCTGGGTATTGTTTAACAATTTCTTTCTCTAACTCGGCCACTTCCAGTATCCATTCCTGCCCCGTTAAAGCATCCAGCGCCAGTCCCTGATGAAAAACCAGCACCACATCACCGGTGGCAATCACTTTTAGTTCACTAAAGGGCTGTTGCTGTAAAGGAAGGTATTGCAATAAAGCTAAAATACTTTTGCGGATTTTTTGTAATGACACGCCATGATCAAGCAACTGCTTAACGGTTTTTAGTGCGATAAGGTCAGTAAAAGAGTAGCGCGCATGGCCTCCCTGTGTTGTATTTGACGGCTTAATCACCGAAGTGCGCCGCCAGTAATTGAGTTGCCGCGCCGTGAGGCCGGTAATGGTTACAACTTGTTGCCGGCTAAAGCCGGGCTGCAATCGCGTATTAGCCATTAAGCAAATACTCATTTAAAAAATATTGTTATAAACAATAGCCGTTATTTTAGATAAATCAAGAATTGTGACAAAAAAGTGGGGGTTTTGTCACGTTTTACCACAGAATAAAAATAACAGCAAAACATTGCCCATTTTAAACTTCTTTCTGCAAGCCCAGCTACAATAATCCGCAAAGTATATGTCTTCCTGTAATGGTTAATAATATCAGCATATTAAGATACGCTTATAAATAAGAAAGTAGATTAAAAATAGCGTAAAATAATCGGTTATGTTGTATTAAGTAGGATCCCCACTATGTTATTAAAATCTCAAAAATCATTTTTCACGCGCGCACTTATTCTAATTGTCAGCAGCCTGTTATTTAGTTCACTCAGCTATGCCAAAACGGATAAAAACACGATTAGCTGGGCGGGATGCGGTATTACTAAAAAAGCATTTATGAAAGAAATATCCAAAGCCTATGAAGCAAAAACCGGCATTAAGGTTGTGCTCAATGGTGGCGGAGCAACCCGGGGTATTCGGGATGCGGCAAACTTAAAAATGGATTTAGGTGGTGCATGCCGAATGAGTTTGCCCGAAGTTGACCGTATCGAACTGCATGCAACTCTACATCCGGTTGCATGGGATGCATTAGCGATTATCGTCAACAAAAAGAACCCGATTAACAGCCTGTCGACTAAGCAAATCAAGGCTATTTATACAGGTAAAATCACCAACTGGAAACAAGTTGGCGGAAAAGATGCGCCGATTCGTTTATATATTCGCCGAGGCACCATTTCCGGTGTGGGCTATGCCATCCGCCAGTATGTTTTTCAAGACCGCTACAAAAAATTTGTAACCAACAAAAAGTACATCACTAGATCATCAGGGCCATTAGAAAAAGCGGTGGTTAAAGATGCCTATGCCATGGGCATTACCGGTGTCAGTAGTGCGCGCAAACGCAATGTTAAGATTATTGGCTTTGACGGCAAGGTGCCTTCTTACGAAAATGTAGCCAGTGGCAAATATACCCTGTACCGCCCCTTGTATCTGGTTACCAGCCCTTCACCATCGAAGAAAGTAAAAGACTTTATTAAATTTGTGACATCCAAAGAAGGCCGCAAGATTATACGCGACAACAATACTGTCCCCTATAAAGACGCGCCCGCGCTGCAAGCCAAAATGCTGATTTATGGATTTGGCGTGCTGTAGACCGTCTAATTTCGAAAATTTAATCACAAAGGGCACGAAGAAAATCAAATAACTCGGCTTTGTTGTGCGCCCAAAACACTTCGTGGGGCAGGCTTTCCTTTGTGGTTAATCACCTTCAGTAAAAACTGCACGCTCACCACTCACCGTGTGAGGCAAGGCTAAATAGTTATTAGTCTGCATTTCGGTTAAACGGCTGACAGTTCGCTCAAATGCAAAAGCCAGGCGTTTTGCGACATAAAGCTTTTCGGGTTCGGCTTCGGCAGAGCAAATTAATTTCACATTATGGTCATACAATGCATCAACTAAATGTATAAAGCGTTTGGCGGCACTGTCGTAAGATTCGTTCATTACAGGAATATCACTGATCACAACCGTGGTATATATTTGTGCTATTTCTATATAGTCATGTGCAGAGCGTGCAGATTCACATAAAGCAGAATAATCAAACCAGATAACATCGTCTGCTAAAGCAAGGTAGTCCAGTTTGCGGTTGTTAATTTTTATTTGTCGATTGTGCTTTGGCCTGGTGGGTACAATATTCTCAAAACAGGTGGTAAGACTTGTGTTTGTTTGCTCATTCAGACCAACAAAATATATCGTGCTTTTCTCTAACTTATTAAAACGGTAATCAGTATCGTCACCCAGATTGTATTCCGTTGTCACCTGTTCTAATAAACTGATCACTTCCAGAAAACGTTCACGCTGCAATCCATTTTTGTATAAATCTTTTATAGAAATATTTGAAGATGCAACAATCGTTACGCCATTATCAACCAGTATTTTAAGTAAGCCAACCATCAACATTGCATCGGCAATATCATGCACATGGAATTCATCCAGACATAAAATCTGATACTGGCTGGAAAATTTTTCAGCAACAATAACTAAAGGGTTAGGCGACTTTGGGAGTGTTCTTAGCTGTTCGTGAACATCTAACATAAAGTGATGAAAATGAATGCGATGTTTTTCCTTAAAGGGCAGGCACTCATAAAAACAATCGATTAAATAGGTTTTTCCCCGACCGGTGCCGCCCCAAAAATATAAACCGTTAATATAATCTGGTTTTTTATTTAACAGTTGCGTCCACAAACTGGGCGGTTTCTGCTTGTTGGCTTGTAGCAGTTTTTCATATAACGCATGGGTTAATTCAACCGCGCGTTGCTGTGCAGCATCGGGTAAAAAATCACTGCGCCTTAAATCCTGCTGATATGACTCAAGTGGTGTCACAAAACATTCCCATTAAGTGTTATTATATCTTTAACTATTTAGTATACTTTTAAAGTATTATCCATGCCATGCTTTCAGCCTAAAACAAGACTTACTCAATACATGCAAAAAATCAACCAAAGCTTACTGTTAATGTTCGCATTCACGTTACTCAGCACCAGCCATGCAAATGACACTACAGCAGCGACAAAACCAAAATGGGAACTGGGTGTCGGCTTAGGTGGGTTAAGCTTGCCACATTACCGTGGTTCTGATCAGCGTTCGGAATATGCTGCACCTATACCTTATATACGCTATAACGGCAAACGCTTAAAAGTAGACAAAGAAGGCGGTCGTTTTTACTTCTATAATGGTGAGCGTGTTACCGTTGATGTCAGCACCGCATTCTCTTTTCCTGTCAACAGTTCAGAAAATCGCGCCCGACAAAATATGCCGGATCTCGATGCCATTATTGAGCTTGGCCCAAGAATTCAATTTAATCTTTATGAGTCAGAGAATAAAAACCTGCGATTTCGCTTGGCTTTACCATTGCGTGCAGCCATTGCAACCGACATAAGTAACACTCAAGCGATTGGCTGGGTGTTTTCACCTTACCTGCAAGTTCGTTACTATAGCGGCTGGGAGTCGGCAATTTCAATCGGCCCTGTCTGGGCGAGTGAAGAATACCATGACTATTTTTACGAAGTTGCAC
>QIKU01000108.1 GCA_003232015.1 Gammaproteobacteria bacterium | reverse complement strand
GTGAGTAAAATCAGAAACCAGAAGGGATAAAATTTATACGGTGTTTTCATGCAGCGAAAATAGCATATTTTTATAAGCGCAGATGCGAATTGTTCGTATTATTGCAGTTGTTACGATAAACGGGGCATTTCTACTTCTCAGCGGTAATTTGAATCGATTATATTGAAGCCAGTGTTAATGTATGGATTGTTATGCTAGATGCCGATGTTTTTGTCCCAGGTATTTACAATCTTGCAGAACAATTCAGCTGTTTTTTCTGCGTCATAGATTGCCGAGTGTGCCTTTTCGGCCTCCCATTCAATGTCGGCCGCGATGGCGGCACGGGCTAAAACAGTTTGCCCATAGGCCAGGCCTGCTAAAGTTGCTGTATCGAAACTGCTGAAAGAATGAAACGGCTGGTTTTTAATGTTACAGCGTTCGACGGCTGCGCGGATAAAACCCAGATCAAAGAAAGCATTGTGACCGACTAATATAGCTCGGGAACATTGTTTGCTTTTAACCAGGGTACGAATGGGTTTGAATATATGCTCCAGTGCTTCGTGTTCGGGTTTTGCCATGCGAAAAGGGTGATGTGGGTCAATACCATTAAATTGTAATGCTTTAGGATCCAGAATTGAGCCTTCAAATGGCTTAACATGACAGGCGATGGTTGCGCCCGGTGCCATGTAACCGTCCTGATCTGCCACAATGGGAATGGCCGCGACTTCCAGCAGCGCATTCTTGTTTGGATCAAAGCCTGATGTCTCAACATCGACGATGACCGGAAGGAATCCGCGAAATCGGTGGGCGATGAGTTGTATTGGTGCATCTTGATTTATATTGCTCATGCGCACAGGATAGCGAAAAGAGTGCTAAATTTATAGTTAATAATTTTCAGAGTTAAAGGATGGGTAAATGTCTGGATTTATGAAGAAAAATGTCTTGTTTGTATGGATGCTGTTACTTGGCCTGCCACTGAATACCTGGGCAGCGAGCCCTGAAAACGGCATTCTCTGGCAAGTAAGTAAACCCGGTCTGCAAGCCAGTTATGTATTGGGTACTATCCACTCAGATGATCCTGCCGTGACAACGTTACCCGCCAAAGTGAATAGCGCATTGCAACAGTCGCGTAGTTTTACGGCGGAACTGGATCTGGATATCACTCAAATGTTACAGGCACAAATGCAGATGTTATTGCCTGAGAATGAGACCTTGCTATCGGTGATAGGAGAACAGCGCTTTAAAAAGGCGGTTAGCTTGATGACTTCATACGGGGTGCCTGAGGTATTACTTTCTAGAATGAAACCCTGGGCGGTAGCCGCTCAGCTGAGTATGCCAAAACCTCGAACCGGTATATTTTTAGATCTAAAGCTATATCAGATGGCCCAACAGCAAGGTAAGAAGACCTACGGTTTAGAAACCGTTGCGGAACAGTTGAGTATCTTTGACGAGATGACTAAATCTCAACAATTAGCGATGCTCGATCAGGCGATAAAAGATCATGCGTTGATGCCAGGTAAAATCAATACCTTGATCAGGTTATATGTAAAGCGTGATTTGAACGGCATGAAACGATTTAGTGACAATGAGATGAAAAAACTTGATCCCTCTTTATCGAGAATTATGGAAGATAAACTTATCAACAAGCGAAATCACCTCATGGTAAAGAGGATGCAGCCACAGTTAATAGCGGGTAAAGCTTTTATTGCGGTAGGTTCGTTACACTTACCCGGGGAACAGGGAATATTAGTGTTGTTAAAAAAACAGGGCTATAACGTTAAAGTTATCTATTGATTTTGTATTTGCCAGTCAAGCTGCTCACCATTACATAAAGGGATAATGTTCTCATTGGCGAGAGGCTTTTGTTGCGGAACCGTCCAGGATTTTTTTATCAGTGTTATTTTTTGCGTATTGATCGGAAGGTTATAGAATTGAGGCCCATACAAACTCGCAAAACCTTCCAGTTTATCAAGTTGTCCGGCTTGTTCGAAAATATGCGCATAGAGTTCGATGGCTACTGGAGCATTATAAATTCCGGCGCAGCCGCAACTGGCTTCTTTTTTGTCAACGGCATGTGGGGCACTGTCTGTGCCCAGAAAAAATTTAGGATTCCCGGAGGTAGCGGCATTAACCAGTGCGAGACGATGTTGTTCATGTTTTAAAATCGGCAGGCAATAATAGTGAGGTCGGATCCCTCCTTTAAACATCGCATTTCGATTGTAAAGCAAATGGTGGGGAGTAATCGTTGCCGCAATGTTATCAGGCTGGGCTGATATAAAATCTACAGCGTGGCGGGTGGTGATGTGTTCAAGAACGATCTTAAGATCAGGAAAGTCACGTATGATCGTGGTTAATACCTGTTCGATGAATATTTTTTCACGTTCAAATATATCGCTATTGGGATCCGTAACTTCGCCATGGATAAGTAACGGCATAGCATGATCACTGAGCGCCTGCAGAGCAGGGTAAGTGTTTTTTATATCGGTCACCCCCGAGTCTGAATTCGTGGTGGCTCCAGCTGGATAATATTTCACGGCATGCACCACCCCAGATTCATGGGCTGTCTTTATTTCTGCGGGCTCGGTTTGATCCGTCAAGTACAAGGTCATTAATGGGGTGAAATTAATATTATCAGGTATAACGTGCAGGATACGTTGGCGATAGGCTTCTGCCTGATAGGTGGTTGTTACCGGCGGCGTTAAATTTGGCATGATGATCGCCCGAGCAAAACACCGTGTCGTTTCGGACATAATATCCGCTAATGCATTATCATCACGGACATGTAAATGCCAGTCGTCGGGTTGGATAATAGTCAGAAGATCCATAGTAATTTAGTTCTGGCGACGAAGATGATATACATAAATACAGTAACTGCGAGCGCAAAGCTTATCATAATACTTGCTCGAGTTTGACAAAAGCGCAAAGTAAATAATCCCAGAACTATGTAAACGACCAGAGCGATAATTTTCACTGTCACCCAGTTAAAAAGCGTGGGATAGTACTGAGTAATGAAAACAAGATAAATGGCGCTGGCCAGCAGTATTGTGTCGATGACATGCGGAGTAATCTTTAGCCATTTTCTTGTGAGTTTTTCGGGGTGAGTCAGTTTAAGAATACCGCGATAGATAAAGCCGCTGATGGATAGAATAGCGCATAGAACGTGTATGTATTTTATTATTAGCATGTTTCACGATTATACATCAATTTTTTACTATTTTTACACTTGAATTGGGTCTCGTAGTTGATTCAGGGCCATTTTGTAGGCGGGTAAATGGATTTCCAGGCCAAAGTGTTTCGCAGAAACTAAAATATCAACCAGTTCGGCTCGGGTTGTTTCCGTCATGTCATCTTGATCAATTTGAGAGAGTACTCGAACCCGTTTAGCACACATAATAAAAACATGTAGATGCTCATCTTTGATTAATGCTATCAGGCGATCAGAAAATTCAACTGCCATGTCCCATAATTTGTGCAGGATGGCCGCTTCAATGGATAAAAAACAACATTCGAGAGCGGCGGGACCGTCTAAAGATGACAGATTTTTTTTGGTATTATTCAAATATAAAAGGGCCTTGGCCGTGTCCGTTTCAGTTAATGCTTTGACTGGGTCGAGTACATACGAAGTTACACTCTCGAGATCCAGGGTACGTTTAATATCTTTAATTTGTTGTTTGTGTTGTTCAGAATCGCTGCAATGGCAGGCAGCAAGCAACTGGTAACTTGCGATGTAGTTATCCCGCTCGGAAGGTCCGATAAGTTTGCACAAGTCTGTCGCCAGTTCAGCATGGTGCTGAAGGCGTGTGAATTGACCTTTATAAAAATCCAGTAGACATAGCACACATAAAATCTCCAGCATTTGCTGATGATCTTCTATCATTGATGCGGTATTCATGACTTTTTCGAGGTCATGAGTCGAACCTTGAAAATCGGCCTGAAAGAGTTTTACTTTTGCCAGCACGGTTAGAATTTTTATTTCCAGTTCATCATGGTTGTTTTCCTGTGCTAGTCGTAGTGCGAAGCCCAGATCAGAAAATGCCTTTGCCAGCTGTAATTGTGTAAATTCTATGGTGCCCAGTGAAAAAGCTATGTTGGCCTGCCAGTAACTGGTTTCAGCCAGTTTGGCGTGTTCAAAAGCAATTTTGCTATACCGAATGGCTGCATCCGACATATTTAAGTTAAAAACGGCCTGCGCCAGATAATAATATATTTTTGCCAGGGTTTTATGGTCGGATGTTGTGGTTAGAATAGATTCGCATCGTTCCAGTAAGTTAAGTGCTGCGGTGAATTGACGGTGTGCAAGCAAACCTTTGGCCATACCAAGCCAGGCATGAATTTGTTGCTGCTGATTGGCCGCGTATTTTTGCGCATGGTCATAGGACTGTACAGCGAGTGCGATTCGATCGGATTCTAGCAGGAGCTCAGCTTTGTGAATGGCTGCAAAATATTTTTCCTGATTGTCTACAGCATGGTCTGAGGCTTTTTCATAAAAATAAATGGCCAGCTCGGGTTTAAAGTCAGTGCCTGCTGATAAAGCCGCGGAGATATAGGCTTTTGCGGTGTCTGGTGAGTTTGCTGCTGCAAGATGGCTGGCATGTAAGTGGGTGTTACCAAATAAATAATAGGAGGCTGCGTTAAAATGGATATTGTTGCGCAGGTTTTTATCCAGTAATGAATATAAAATTTGTTGTGTTATCGAGTGGGTGAATTCCAGCATATTACCGAAGTTCTGCAGGTAACCCTGTTGAATTAAACCGTCGGGGATATACTGAGGGTTATCTAGAAGTGTTTTTAATACTTCAGGACTGAAGCGTATACCTAACACTGTTGCAATATCCAGGGCACGGATATCCTCTTCATTTAACGCTGATCTTAAATTTTTTAATATGTCGGTTAGGTTATCCGCTTGCGGTGTTACTGAATATTGAAGTGCGCGTTGAAGCCAGATCAGATATAGGAGATCAATACTCTGTGTTGACTGGAATTCTGGAAAAATACGGCGAGTGTATTCTCTGCTTAAAGGCGTCATTTTAAGCGAGGTAACTGGGATGTCTCGGGTATTTTCTATAATGGTATCTGAATTTTGGCTGGTCGCACATATTATAATGATCGGTAGTTTACGGGTTAAATTTAGCAGCGCCCGGATCATGAACCTCGTGCTCGCAGTAACGTACTGACTATCATCGATGATGATAAGTAGAGGCGTTTTATCTGAAACCTGAGTGATTATTTTAGTGATAACCGTTTTAGTCAAAATGTCACGAGTGGCAGGTTTAAGTGCTGAATAGGTAGCAAGCATTCGTTTTGGTATTTGTAAATCTAAAAGAGAATAGAGTGTGGCTAAATACAGATTATATTTCGGATGCTTGTTGAAATATTGATCTGCGATAAAGATGGCTATTTCATTGCGATCAGGTAACGACGGTGACCGGGTTATACTCAATATTAGATCGCGAAGTCCATTTTCGTGACTGTTATTTATATCAAAAAAACGTGTCTGCGCGGTGGCCATATTTAATTGCTGGGCATGCTCGGATGTTTTAGCTAAAAAATAACTTTTACCAATCCCGTCTATACCAGAAATAAGAATACATTGTCCTTGTTTTGTCTCAAAAGTATGTTCAATACAGGCGCATACCATACTCATTTCACTTTCTCGACCTATGCATTGTGGAATAAAAGTTTTATCATTTTCTTTTTTATTATTGGGAATTGCTTTAGTGGGCGTTTTATTTTCAGCGGACAGATGGATCTGTTTTTTTATTCGTGCATATAAATATTTTGTTTGTGCCTCTGGCTCTGTGCCGAGAATCCTTTTTAGTTTTCGGCAACAGTCAGCATATTGTTCAAGGGCGGCGTTTGTATTACCTTGTTTAGCATATAGCCCCATTAAGTTTCGGTGGGCAGATTCTCGAACCGGATCAATTTTCACGAGTTGTTGGCAAAGTTCGATTGCCCCCGTGCTATTGCCTTCGAGCAATTGATGTTCGGATAGCGATTCAATAACATAAATAGACTGTTCATGTGCCGCCAGAGTTATTTCTTCGTGCCATGCAGTAAAGGGTGCAGTATGAATACTGAAGCCTTCCAGAAAAGGCCCACGATAGTAACAAAAAGCCTCGTTGTGAGCATGAGGGTCTTGCAGTTTTGCCAGGTGCTCAAAGTTAAGTAAATCCACACTCAGGTTTGATTCATTGGCCTGTAGAGTGTTATGGGTGACGCTTATAACGTTATCAAAACTGGGTAAATGTTTGCGAAGATCCGCGATCGCCTGTCGCAGGCTCTGGCGGGCACGATCACTTATCGTCTTTGGCCACAGCAGTTCAGCAAGGTGATCACGACTAAAACCAATATGAGGTTGCACGGCAAGATAGACCAACAAAGCCTTGGCTTTTTTAACCGATAGCTGGATAGGTTGGTTGGCTGAATCAAAGATTTCAAGTCCACCCAACAGGCGTAGCCGTATCCTGGCCATATTCTGATCCATCCTCCCTTACTTTTTTTATTATTTTAAATATTTGATTTAATATTACTCAAAAAAAAGAAAGGAAGCACGTACTTGTGATATTAATGTGACTCAGTCGTCACAAAAAATATAAGGAAATTACCACTCAGCTTCCTTGAACACGGTGGCAAAAACCAATGAATGGTGATCTTTTTCATCCGGTGCAACCCCCACGAAATAATAGAATTTATTACCACAGGCGAGAATTTTCCATTGCTCATGGATTGGACCTGTGAGCAGCGGAATGCTATCCGTTGTCTCGATGGGAGAAAAAAACATGACTTCGGTTTCAATTACCGAAGGGTTTGAGCACTGATGTGCTCGTTTTGAATATTCTACCAGCATTGTTCGAAACTGCTTCATGAACACGGGTGTTGTGTTGGCGACACTGTTACCCGGTACATTCTGCACCTGGAGGGTGGTATTAAATTCAGTTTCTGTTGCGTTAATGGTATTACTCAACAATATGATAAATAAAATACCGCCCAGCTTTTTTAGCGGGTTAATAAAATGAACCATGAGTTCCCCTGACGTTTAATATTATTTTTTATAGATTAATATTGCAGAGAATTTGGTCAATTTGCAAATTGAGTTGCTAAGCCATTGAATTTATTGCTAGAGGAAGAAGATATTATTTACAGGAAAGGGTGTTTTAATCCCGATCTGGCTCATATTCATCGAATTGGGAAAGGGTATCCTGAATAGAATTCCAGTTAGCTTTGGAGCCAACAAAGATATGTGCAGCAGGTCGTTCTGTAATGTCAGATTCAATGGTGCCGAGCCGTATTCGAACCTGATCAGGGTGGTTTGTATTTTTACTCATAATCGGTGATCCACAATGACGACAAAAATATTTATTCTGTGTTGCCGAGTTGGCATACGCCGTTAGCTGGTCTTCACCACTTACAATTCTAAATTCATTTGCGGCAACAATACCATTGCTGGCAAATGCCGAACCTTGCGCCTTCCGACACTCGGAACAATGACAGTAAACAATGCTGCGGATTGGCCCATGAATCTCAAACTGAACAATCTTACATAAACAACTTCCACTATACATTATGTCCTCGGTAGATATAAATGGGGTTAGGTTGATGGTTTGTTCCTTATAATTTCAACGGATCTGAGTTGCTAATAACGCATCAGGTTTAAAAATAGTTACTGTAGTTGAAATAGTAGCGAATAGGCCAGGCCCGCCAGTGCACATGCGGCTAGTACCGGCATGATGCCGATTTTATATTTAAACATTGCAATCATAGCGGCGATACCGAGCAGGGCCGAGACCCACTCAAACGGGGCGGTAATAAAAGCCTTGACTCCGACTAAAGGTGATGACCATTCAAATTCAACACCGATACCTTCCGGCCATAAAACATGATAAGCAAAAAACACGGCAAGATTGAGAATGACACCAACGACTGCGGCGGTAATGCCAGTTAACGGAGCGGTAAATTTTATGTCGTGGCGTGTGGCTTCTACGGCCGGGCCGCCAACGAGGATAAACAGGAAGGAGGGTAAAAAGGTAAACAGGGTAGCTATGCCCGCACCCATTGCGCCAGCCAGCGCCTGAGATTCAGGACCAAATATCTTTGCGCCCCAGCCACCAACATAACCAACAAAGGCTACTACCATAATAAGTGGCCCGGGCGTGGTTTCACCAAGAGCGAGTCCGTCTATCATCTGGGTGCCGGTTAACCATGAATAGTGTTCAACGCCGCCTTGATAGACATAGGGTAACACCGCATACGCGCCGCCAAAGGTTAGCAGTGCGGCCTTGGTAAAAAACCAGCCCATCTGGGTGAAGGTACCTTCCCAGCCATAGGTAGAAAATAATAGCGCCATGACGATTACCCAGATTAATAAACCCACCAGAAGAAAACTGATCAATCGACTCCATTTAAAGAGTGCATGCGAGGGAATCGGGGTGTCATCATCAATCAGGGCTGGCCCATAGGTGTCGGCTGAGCTGCCATGGCCGCCTCCAGATTTAAAACTGGCTGGACTATATCGTGAGCCCACATAGCCGATTAATCCTGCCATTCCCACGATATAAGGAAACGGGACGTCAAACAAAAAGATTGCAGCAAAAGCCAGAACCGACATGGCACGAAGAACATTATTTTGTAAAGCTCGTGAACCGATTCGATAAGCGGCAAACAAAACGATTGCTGTAACGGCCGGTTTAATTCCATAGAGTATGCCTTCAACGGCGGCAACATCACCATAGGATAGATAAATCCAGGTTAAGGCGATCAAAATAAACAGCGAGGGTAATACGAATAAAAACCCCGCCATGATTCCGCCCCATACGCCGTGCATAAGCCAGCCAATATAGGTTGCCAGTTGCTGGGCTTCTGGGCCGGGCAAGACCATGGTGTAATTTAAGGCGTGTAAAAAACGATGCTCAGAGATCCAGCGGCGCCGCTCGACTAGTTCCTGATGCATCATGCTAATCTGACCTGCTGGTCCCCCAAAGCTGATAAAGCCGAGTTTTAACCAATAAAGTAATGCTTCACTAAAGGGAACCGATTCAGGGCGTTCAGTTTCAGGGCGTTCAGCAAGGGATGGTGTAATCGATGACATGTTTTTGTTAAATCCTGTTTTAAACAGGCAGGTGAAAATTAATCCATTTATGCCTGCAATTATTATTATTGAAGATATTTATCGAAGATAACCTATCGAATATTTTTAGAGTATACCAAAGTTAATCCGAACGGTTATTAAGGTCTGGTTTGTTAGCCGATGACGGAGCGAACGGTCGAGTTGGGACGCGTCGTTATCCCTTCTAATCGATGTTAGGGACTGGCTAATTAACCCCGACTTATTTCAACTTATTTAATGTGGATTTGATCTGGATCATGTATATAAGGCATTAATAATATTAGTGTAAACTTATATTATAAATAAAGTGTCAAATTAGAAACGCAAAATGATTCGAGACAGGCAAACATTGGCAGCAAAGCTCGTTATGGCACTTATGCTGATTTCCAGCATGCAACTTGTTGTTTTACAAGTAAAAGCTACCCAGACGGTTTTTTCATCAGGCCATCACCCCTGTCATGATGTGGGACAAGCCGAATCGAGTCAGTTAGATAAAGAAAACATATTAAGGAGTAGCCAGCGAAGTGGCCTGGCTTGCGCACACTGCCAGGACTTTAACAATAGTTGCTATGACGGCTGCGATATGAGCAGCGCGCCAGCGATTCCGTATGATGTCCATCGGGCATTAAAAGCCAGTGATAGTCCCCAATTTTTTACGTACATCCAGGTACCGGTCGCAATATCGTCGCTGCCCCTGTTCAAACCTCCACGCCTCGCATAGTTACAAATTACGAATATTGGCTGCTGCGCCAGATTTTAATAATGCAGATACCAAATTTCCAGATGAATTTCTGGCAATAGTATTTTGTTAACTCTTAGTGAGGTACGTATAAATGAAATTTAAATTAGCAACACTAGCATGTCTTTTTACTCTGGCCGTTAGTGGTTCTGCTTTCGCTCAGACTGAGCTGGAAAGGCTTAGATCTGAAGTCGACGCATTAAATAAAAAGGCAAAAGAATGGGAGGCGTATCAGGCGCCAAAAGAGAAACTGCAAAAAGACGTCAGT
>QIKU01000175.1 GCA_003232015.1 Gammaproteobacteria bacterium | reverse complement strand
GGGGCTTATCGATGGAATGAACGAGCAGATGATCGAAAATAGCACCAGCTATCTGACCGGGCATTTAAAAGTACATGGGAAAGGTTATCACGAAGATAAAAAATTACATCGTGCGTTAACGGATAGTCCGGCGGTTCGCGCGGAGATTCTCAAAGACAATAATATAAAAGCATTGTCCGCACGCCTGGCTGGTAAGGCCATGCTCAGTGGTGCGAACAAGAGTCGCGGTGTATTGGTGGTGGGTGTTGAACCCGAAAACGAAATCAAGATTACCACGATTAATAAAACGATTATCGAAGGCCGCTACCTGCAACCGGATGATGAAAATGGCATTTTGATTGGCAACAAAATGGCAAAAATACTTGGCACCAAACCGGGTGAAGAGGCCGTACTGATCACGCAGGCAGCCGATGGCTCCATTGGTGCTGGGCGTTATCGTATTGTCGGTATTTTCGATACCGGCATTGATGCCATTGATACTAACTATGCTTTTCTAACTCTGGAGGCCGCGCGCGATTTGTATGCGATGTGGGGGCGAGCCACGGCATGGGCGATTCGGCTAAATCAACGTCAACAATCGGCTCAGGTGGCAGCGGCACTCTCGCGCAAGTTGGGAACCGATTACGAAGTTCTAGGCTGGCGTAAATTACTGCCCTCGGTGGTACAGGCGGTGCAGTTTCATGAAGCGATGACCTATATCATTCTGGGTATTATGTTTGTGGTGGTCGGCGTGGGTATTGCTAATACCATTCTTATGGCGGTGATGGAACGCACCCGCGAGTTTGGTGTGATGATGGCGTTGGGCACCTCGCGTTCTCAAATTGTAGGGTTAGTCATTCTGGAATCGATGTTATTGGGTATTGCTGGAATTATCGTCGGCAATATCATTGGGCTGGGTATCAATTTTTATCTTGCCAGCACTGGCTTGAACCTTGAACAGTTTACTGCAGCGTTGGAAAGCATGCCGGGACTTTCTGCCATTGTCTATCCGGTTTCACGTTGGGATCATATTGCGGTGTTGTCAGCCATCGTTTTTTTTATCAGCATTGTCCCTGCACTTTATCCGGCATGGCGTGCAGCCAGTGTTGAACCAGTCGAGGCAATCCGTGGAATACATACGCATAAAAGCCGACACCACAAAGCGAATGAGTATAAAAAGCAGCAGCACACTCGCGCCGTATTCTGGGCGATTGCCAGCCGGGGTATTATGCGCAACCCGCGTCGTGCCTTGTTGACCATCGGTGCCACCGCTTTTGGGCTGGCCGCCTTTATAGTTTTGTATGGTTTGATAGAAGGTTGGTATGCGCAGTTGGTGGAAAACTCAACCCGTTATTTTAGTGCCCATGTGCAGATAGAACAGCAAGGTTTTCGTTTGGATATGGAGCCGGAGCTGCGCATCAACGATTATGAAAGTATATTACAGAAAGTAAAGCAAGCCCCGAATGTTGCAGAGGCAACCCCTCGGGTGCAGACTCGCGCGATGGTCAGTAGCCCGATGGCATCTGAACCCTTGTTGATCTTGGGTATTGATGCACAAAGGGAACAGCAGGTGACCCAGTTACAGAAGGTGATTGTTGAAGGTACATATCTTGCTGCCAGCGATAAAAACAGTATTGTGCTTGGGCAACGGGTGGCGAAAAAACTGGATATTCGAATCGGCGAGAAAGTGGTTGTTACTGCACAGCAGGTGACAGGTGACTTGGGGTCTGCGGCGTATCGTGTCGTTGGTATATTTGAAACAGGCAATGAATTTTTTGATGGCTTGATGGGACTCATCCCGCTGTCGGCAGGGCAGACATTGTTAGGTTTAAATAATAGTATTTCCACCATTGCGATATTATTAAAAGATCGTCGGGATAGTCAAGAATTTGCAACAAGTTTGAATCGCCGTATGGGTGGTAATAGTGGACTTGAAGCGCTGCCATGGGAAACACTGATGCCCGCTGTTGTACAGATGATTGAATTCAGTGATGTGTTTTTTTATATCATACTGGCTATCGTGTTGTTCGTGATTGCCATGGGAATAATGAATACTTTATTAATGTCGGTGCTTGAGCGTACCCGCGAGTTTGGCGTGATGATGGCATTGGGCACGGCACCCGGGCAGGTATTGCGTATTGTCATTTATGAATCGCTGGCGTTATCAGCTATCGGTATTATTGTGGGTATGGTTCTTGGTTTAGTCGTCACCGCTTACTACGGTAGCACCGGTATCGATTTAACAAATTTAATGGATGCCTCCGAAGCCATACCTGGGATGACGCCGATTCTTAGACCGGTGATTATTATCGGCAGTTTTTGGTGGGCGGCGCTGGTTTTGTTTGCCACCGGTGCGCTAACGGCAATCTATCCTGCTATTCGTGCATCACATTTGGAACCGGTGACGGCTATCCGTAATGTTTAATAAAAAAGCCGGGTCGACACTGCTACTGAGTTTGTTTGTTAGTGGATTTTGGCAAACAGCAAAAGCAGAGATTGAACTTAGTGGTTACTATAAAAATTTATTCGTAAATTCACGCACGCTGAGTTTATTTGGATCGCAGCAATCCTATAATCTTGATCTCAATCGGCTGCGCCTGGAGCTGAAGGGCAGTCTGGCTAAAGAAACGACATTCAATGTGCAATATGATAATGAAGTCCTGCTGGGTAATTATCTGGAAACAAATCAGTTCCTGACACAAAAGAACAGGGCTTCGGACACTTTCCTTGATCTAAACAAGACCTATGCTGATAATAAATCAGTCTATGCGCGCCACGGGTTTTATCGGGCCTATCTTGATACTCGAGTGATGGGTGCGGATGTGCGTATCGGTCGACAACGTATTGCTTGGGGTACTGCGCTGTTTTGGAGTCCGGTCGATATTATTAATCCGTTTACACCCACGCAGATCGAACGCGAAGAGCGTGTTGGTGTTGATGCGGTTGTTGTTGATTGGGACTATAACGACTTATCGCGTCTTAGCCTGGTTGGTGCAGTGCATAATAATTCGGTACGCAATACGACCGCGTTACGTTGGCGCACGAATATAGCACGTTACGACCTAGGTATGACCGTGGGCCGATTCCGAAATGACACCATGGCCGGTTTCGATTTTGCTGGGCAACTGGGGCCGGTGGGTGTGCGTGGCGAGTGGACTCGGACGTCGTCTCCGGTTGATGGTCAATATCAACGTATCGTACTCGGTGCTGATTACAGTTTTCCCAACACATTGTTGTTTATGGTCGAACTCTATTACAACGGGCAGGGTAAAAGTAATTCGTTGGACTATGATTTCGATCGCTTGTTGTCGGGGAAAATCCAGAGTCTGGCTCGGCGTTATGTCGGTGCGCTGGTGGGTTATGACATTTCATCCCTCTGGAAATTAGAAAACTACTATATTAAAAATCTTGATGATAGCAGTCAGTTTTTATATTTACGCTTGATTGTTTCCGTTACCGATAACATTGAATTGTCGGCGGGTACACAATTATACAAAGGTAACAGCGGTAGTGAGTACGGGGCATTAGAAGATAATGTGACTTTGCAAGTCCAATGGTATTTCTGAATAAACAGGCTATAAGGTCAAGTGATGGTTACTACTTACGTTTTATCCGAACTTTAATCATCATCTAAATGCTTGGGATCAATTCCCAGTGAACGCAGTTTGCGGTATAAGTGGGTGCGCTCCAGGCCAATGGTTTTGGCAGCTTTGCCAACACTGCCATTGGCGAGTTTTAGCTGATGAATAATGTAGTTACGTTCAAACTGTTCGCGCGCTTCTCGTAAGGGGAGGTCGAAGCCTGTTTGTAAGGCACTGCTAGTTGTTTTTATTTGTCCGAGTGCATTGTTAATTTCGTTAACATCAATCTCTGTGCTTGCGCCGACGATAAGCAATCGTTGCACCATGTTTTTTAATTCACGAATATTCCCTGGCCAGCTGTGATTGCGCAGTTTATTTTGTGCCGCCATCGAAAATTTACGGTAAGGCAGGTTGTCGTGCTCAACAAAAAGATCGATGTAGTAATTTAATAATTCAGGTACGTCTTCATGGTGTTCGCGAAGAGGGGGCACATTTACGGGTACAACATTCAATTGGTAATATAAATCTTCTCGAAAGTGGCCGTCTTCAACCAGCTTTTGAAGGTTACGGTGAGTGGCTGCAATAATGCGAATGTGAATAGTAACGGCTTCGTTGCCGCCGATGCGTACAAAGGATTTTTTTTCAAGTGCAGAAAAAAATTTAGCCTGTGATTCCAGATTCATATCACTCATATCGTGCAGGTACAGGGTGCCACCGCTGGCTTGTTCCAGTAAGCCGTAGGTAATTTTGCCGTTTACTTCGCTGCCAAATAATTCTTTGGCGGCTGTGTCGGGAGAAAGTGTTGCAACATTCACATCAATAAAAGGGCGGTCTTTGCGGCGGCTGTTTTGATGCAGATATTGTGCGGTAATTTCAAGTTCAGTGCCGGGCTCGCCACTAAGGAGTATCCAGGTATCATGTTCGGCGATACGCTGAACATTTTCACGAAAGTTTTGCATGGTGGCACTTTTGCCTAGCAGTTCAATATTAAGCTGGCCACGTTTTCTTAGGCCCAGGTTTTCACGCTGCAGTTTATCTGCTTCGAGTGCATGTTCAATGGTGAGCAATAGTTTGGCAAGTGATAAAGGCTTTTCGATAAAGTCATAGGCACCCAGTCGAGTGGCTTCAACGGCGGTTTCAACCGTACCGTGTCCGGACATCATAATAACGGGTATCGATAAGCCGCCTTCTTCTTTTGACCATTCTTTTAATAAAGTAATACCATCGACATCGGGCATCCAGATATCGAGTAACACAAGATCAGGGCGGCGTGCACGTTGTGAGTCACGTGCATCGGAACCATTTTCTGCAACGGCGACTTCATAACCTTCGTCTTCAAGAATTTCGCGCACCAGGTTTCGAATATCGGGTTCATCGTCAACCACAAGAATATACGGTACACCCTTTGCCTGGTTGCTGACTTCGGTTGATGCGGGTTCATGCTGCGGCATTATTGTTTCCTTTGTTCAGTAAATCTAACTGTGTTGCAGGGGAGTCGGTGAATTTTTTATTTTTAATGCTGACGACGGGTAAGCGAATAAAGATGGTTGCACCCGACTGATTGCCATTGGTACCCATTGTTTGCGTATTAAGCGGTGACTGATTATTTTCAGCCCATAGTACACCACCGTGTTCTTCTACTATTTTTTTAACAATGGCCAGCCCTAAGCCGCTGCCCTTGGGTTTGCTTGTAATATAGGGTTCAAACAAGGTGCTAAACATATCATGCGGTATGCCGGGGCCGGTGTCTTTAATTTGTAATTCAACGTAATGGCAGGCGGCTTTTTTTGCACACTCGGTGGTAATGATAAGTTCACCTTCGGTTTGCTCCTCCATTGCTTCCAGCGCATTTTTAATTAGATTAGTAAGCAACTGCCGCATGCGATTAATGTCGGCTTCAATATGTGGCATGGTGTTATCTAACTGTGTATTTATTTTTACGTTTGTTTTTGTGTCCTGATAAAGGTCGAGCACTTCATTAATTAAAGAATTTAAGTCAATGGTTTTTAATTCAACAGCAGGCATTCGTGCATAGTCAGAAAAAGCTTTGACCATTTGTTTTAAAGTTTCAACTTGCTGCACAATGGTGTTGGTTGAGCGATCCAGCACTTCAGCATCTTTAGCTGGCATCGTGTTTAAATACTTGTGCCTTAATCGTTCGGCTGAAAGTTGAATGGGCGTGAGTGGGTTTTTTATTTCATGCGCCAGCCTGCGAGCAACCTCACCCCATGCGGCGTTACGTTGTGATTGCAGTGACTGGGTAATGTCGTCAAAGACAATAACAAAACCACCATCGGGTAACGTGGTGCCACGGCACATGATAACCTGGCGGCCTTCTTTTGCGAACAACGTGATTTCTTCAGTCCATTGCTTATCGCTGTTTTCAAGGTGAGGTTTAAGGGCATCCAGAAACAAGTACAGAAAAGTATGGTCATCAACAATAAGCTCAAGTTCTTTATCAATATAATCTGTCAGATCAACGGCCAATATCTGGCTGGCGGTAATATTGGATGTGATTAAATTATGATGAGTATCGAGCGTTAATACACCGGATGTCAGGTTAGCCAGTACGCCCTGTAAATAAGAGTGGGACGATTCAAGTTGTTGTTGGCTCAGTTCAGCTGATTCACGTGCCATAGTGAGCTGGTGCATCATGTCATTAAATGAACGTACCAGATTCCCCAGGTCATCATTGCCCGGCAGCGGTAGACGAATAGTGTAATCCCCTTTTGCAACAGCCAGCGTACCTTTTACCAGATTGGTTACCGGTGCAACTAGAAGGCGTGCATAGAAAAAAGCCGCCCAGATAGCTGATAAAATACTTAGCATTAACACCAGAGATAAAGTCAGAATAAAGCTGTATTTAAGAGGGGTGCGTAAATAAGTAAGTTCATTATAATCACTAAAAGCGGTTTGTACGGTGGTGGCCAGACTGTTCATACGGGGTGTGACTGGATACAGGGCTTGCAGAACGCGACCTTCTGCAACTGGGTCGGGGCTGGCTACGGGCACTGCGATACGGATACGAATATTGCCTTTATTGATGCCGGTATTTTTATCGACACTTATGTCACTAAAGGGGATCAGACCAAAATCAGGTTCACCTTTGCGCGCCTTGCCAACCGTTTTTTCTTTCAGACCAAACGGAATAAGTTGTCGGGTATTGGAGGTGCTCGAGCCGATGATATGCCCGCTATAGTGAAACAAGGTTAATTCAGAGGCTTTACTATCGAGACGCAACTCATTTAGCTTAAGAGCAACCAGTCCGTCGGTGGTGTTAACCAGTTCGCTTGCCTGTTGTTTTACATCGGTAACTAAATCATTCATACGTTCTTCAAGTGAGGCTTTACTTAATTCAAGTGAGTCACTTAAGGCTTTTTCTACACGTACATCAAACCAGCTATCAATGCCGCGCTGTAAAAAATCCAGTGAAAAATAATAGACAACGCTTACAGGTGTTACCGATAAAATTACGAACATAATAACCAGTTTGGCGGTAAGGCGGGAGCCAACCTGGCGGCGTCGATATTGTTTAATCAGGGTAATTAAATTTTTGGTGATCAGGCCAACCAGTAAAATAGCGGCCAGTGCATTAATAACTAAAAGAACTGAAAACTGCTGGCTGAATTGAGCCGAGTTATGGGTTGCGCCACTCATTAAATAAAGCGAAGCAACCAATAATATAATCAGAGAAATAATAGGTGCGCTGCCACTGAACAGGCGATTAAAGAATTGTTTTACCAGTCGCTTCATTTTTGCAGCGGCCATTCGTACCAGTCGCTTGATAGTTGCCAGTCACTGGATATATAGGCAAGTGGACGCATGGGTGCGGGTAATGATTCAATATCAAGATGTGTGCGTACTCGTAGATAGTATTCTTTTTCTGGGTCGAGTAAATTGGCATCCAGTATTGGAAGTTTTTTAATGCTGCTTAAAAAAGTAAGTGCCTGGTTAAGGCGAATAAAATTATTTTGTGTGCCGCTATTCAGGTTATGCACAACATAGCTTTCTGATAGCGCATGATAGAGCAGTAAGTAACCCTGTTCCAGCTCGGCAACGGTTGTGTCTTTCCACCACCAGCGTGGTGAACGAATTTCTATATTCACTAAAATAAGTAAGGGCACGCCGTGCTCGAGAGCCTCAATGGCTTCGTTTGAAAAATAGTAATGAAAATTTGCATTAAGCAGGTAAACACGATCCTGCATCAGTGTTTCAAGGCTCTGAATACTGAAGCCAGGTGTGCTAACTGCATCGGTTGTTCGGGTTTGTTTGTTTTCGGCGAAAAGCGTGTTTACGCTGCCAAGGGAAAAGAAAATAACCATCATCAGGAAGCGAAGCATTGTTCTAAAACTGGATGCCTGATATGCGGGGTTATTTTTTCTGGAGTAAGCAATAGTAAAAGCCATCACTATTTCCCTTGTTTGTTTTATCAGTCTGGTCGTTACTACTTTGGTAAGTGGGTAATAATTGCTGCCCGTATTCACATGGTTGCCCCCATGATACGTCAAAACTAACACTCTGTGCATCGTTATGTGAGCTTAAAAAGGCTTTTATTTGCAGTGCATTTTCTTCTGGCAGAATGGAGCAGGTTGCATACAGTAACAGGCCGCCTTGTTTAAGTGTTGGCCATAACTGTCTAAGTAGTTGTTGCTGGGTAATCAGCAGTGTGTCGATGTCCGATGCTTTACGCAGTCGTTTAATATCCGGGTGGCGGCGAATAACACCAGTGGCACTGCAAGGGGCATCGAGCAAAATGCGGTCAAACTGTTTTCCGTTCCACCAGTTTTTAGTGTCGCTGGCATTAGCTGCAATCAGGGTAAATTTGTCTTTCTGGCCAGGGGCGATGCGCATTATATTTTGCTGTACTTTTTCAAGCCGTTTTGCTGATATATCGATGGCAGTTAATTGCTCAAGCTCGGGACAGGTTTCAAACAGATGCAGTGTTTTGCCGCCGGGTGCTGCGCAGGCATCAAGTATGTTTTCACCGGCTTGCGGGCTTAACAGCTCAGCACAATACTGTGCGGCACTGTCCTGCACGCTTGCCGCGCCTTTTGTAAACAGTGGCAGCTTTTCAACATTAACCGCCTGTTGCAACAAGATGCCGTGTTTTGTAAGCGGGCAGGGTTGCGCGGCAATATTTTTTTCGCTGAGTAAGGCCAGATAATCTTCACGACTGTTGATTAATTGATTGACCCGTAAGGTCATTGGCGGGTGCAGTAAGTTGGCTTTTAAAATAGTTTGCCACTGTAATGTACCCTGCTTTTTTTCTGGATAGGCAAGTTGAACCTTGTTTAACAGCCATTGCGGGCAACAATAGCGGCTCACTAAACAATCATTTGCCGCATGATGTAAGTCAGACTGGTCTCGCTGGTAACGCCGTAATAAGGCATTGACTAAATTTTTAGCCCAGACTTTTTTACCTTTTCGGGTGACCTTGACGGTTTCGTTAATGGCAGCATGAGCAGGCAGGTTGCCTTCGTTAAGCAGCATCACGCCGCTCAGGATTAAGTGGTAAATATCCTGATCTTTATTTTTAAGCGGCTTATCTAATAGAGCGTTAACGATAAATTGATAAAATTCATAACGGCGTAAAATGTTGTAGCAATAGGCTTGAACTTTGGGTATGTCTTCCTGATTTATTTTTTGATGGTATTCTGCAATGCAATCCGGCAGCGCTTTTTTGTTTGTTACAACATTGTTAATAATTGTGGCTGTTGCAGCGATAGCGGATATTTTTTTTTGTTTTTGCATTATTTTTAAAGATAAGTGGGTTAGTTAAAGCATTGGCCAACTTGAAACAAGTCGGGTTTGCCGTTTAACAAATCTTTAACGGTCATGCGTTTGGCGCCAGCCAGTTGCAGTTCCATTATATTCAGTACGCCTTGCTGGCAGGCAACCTGAATGCCTGTTTTATTTACGGCTACAATTTCGCCAGCGTTTAAAGATGCATTATCAATCTCTGGCTTTTCCTCTGCCTGCCAGATACGAATCGTTTTGTTATTAAAGTGTGTTTGTGCAACGGGCCAGCTATTAAAGGCGCGTACCTGTCGGGCAATTTGCTCAGCCGATTGTTGCCAGTTGATTAACGCTTCTTCTTTACGGAGTTTATGTGCATAACAGGTTTGAGCATCATCTTGTTTAACAGCTTTAATCTTATTGGCCTGTAATAATGCAAGTGCCTCAAGGGTGGCAGTCACACCGAGTTCAGCCAGTTTGTCGTGCAGACTGCTGCCGGTGTCGGTGGCTAAAATATCACATCTTTTAGTAAACAACATATCGCCGGTATCCAGTCCTTTATCCATTTGCATAATAGTAATGCCGGTTTGGTTATCTCCTGCAATAATGGCGCGTTGAATTGGTGCGGCACCACGCCACCTTGGCAATAATGAGGCATGGATATTTATACAGCCTAGTTTAGGCGCAGTTAAAACATCGACAGGTAAAATTAAACCATAAGCAGCCACAATCATTAGGTCGGCATTGAGCATTTTTAAGTTGTCGATGTCTTCTGGCTGTTTAAAATTACTGGGTTGATAAACAGCAATAGCGTGTTCAACTGCAAGCTCTTTAACAGGGCTGGCTTTTAATTGCCGGCCTCGGCCTGCTGGCCGGTCTGGTTGAGTATACGCAGCGATAATATTAATATTATTTTTAATCAGCGCATCAAGCGCTGTGGCTGCAAACTCGGGCGTGCCAGCAAAAATAATACGTAAAGGAGGAGTTAA
>QIKU01000282.1 GCA_003232015.1 Gammaproteobacteria bacterium | reverse complement strand
ACGCCAGCCGACCTGTGAAAGATTCATCCATGATATCCTCTATGTTATCTCAGGAGTTAAGCCAGATACGTATTGCCGTGGTATCTAATTCTGTCTCACAGCGTAAACAGCTTAAAGAAGCATTGGAAAACGTAGGTTTAAATGTTGTTATCAATGAGCCGCTAACGCCAGCTTTTGTAAGGAAGCTTGATTCAATTAATGTAGACGTGATTTTACTCGATCTTGACGAGCACAGTGATTATGAAGATATTCTGGACTCACTATTAGATAACCATTCTACCCCGATTATTTTTAATGATGTTTCAGTATTAACATTGAACGAACCTCAGGTGTTAGCCCGATGGTACGGAAAATTATTAAAGAAAATATCAGCATCGGTTGGCCAGAATTCAATTGCAGAAAAAACCTATGCTGATCACTATAATCAGTCATCAAGTCAGAAGATTAATATTTTAAAAAAAGGTAGCAGAGCAGAAGATGGCTTAGCCACGAATCTCTGGGTCCTGGGTGCATCATTAGGCGGGCCGGATGCTGTTAAAGAATTTTTTAAACATCTGCCTGCGGGTTTGCCCGTTGCTTTTATATTAACCCAGCATCTGGGTGCTAATTTCATTGCCTTGCTTGCTGAGCAGCTTAATCAAGTAACCGAGTATGATGTGTTAACACCTTCGGCGGGGCATGTTGTTCGGCATAAGGAAGTGATTGTGATGCCGGTTAACGAACGGTTAACAATTAACCCGATTGGCGCTATTGAACTTAAGCCGATTAAACAGGAGCAACAATATTCACCTTCCATTAATATGGTGTTGACTGATATGCTGGAACGCTATGGAAAAAATACCGGCACCATTATTTTTAGTGGCATGGGTGATGATGGTCTTAAAGGTTGTGAGCAATTACACAAAAAAGGTGCAATGGTCTGGACACAATCTTCGGATAGCTGTGTTATTAGCAGCATGCCAGAAAATATTACAGAAAAAGGCTTTGTCAGTTTTACCGGCAGCCCTAAGAAACTAGCAGAAAAATTATATGACTATTTACGCGATGAATAAATTAAAGTTATTGATAGCGCCCGACCTTATCTTACGGGTAGCGATGCAAAGTGGAGTAACTAATGGGTGATGTGACATATATAGACCCTCAACGCAAGGAAATGACAAGTGCAGCAGATAACTTATCTGATGTTATTCATTGCCTGATGATTACATTAACCAATCAAACAATATTGCTACCGAATGCGGCAGTTGCAGAAGTGGTGGGCTTTATTAAACCCGTACCTCTGCAAGGATCGCCTAACTGGTTTTTAGGCCAGATTACATGGCGTGAACGTCTTGTACCGTTAATTTCATTTGAGGATGCGAGTATCACTGCCAGTGGTGAAGTGCAAAGTACATATCAAGGTAACCGTATTGCAATTTTAAATACATTGAATGGTAATGCTGCGGTTCCGTATGTTGGTATTGTTGTTCAGGGCATTCCACGTTTAAGTGTTGTTAGAAATGACAGCATTAAAACGATTGAAGCTAAACCTGAAAATCGACAATCTGTTTCCGAAATAGTTGATATTGAAGGGCAGTCATTAGTTATTCCTGATATTGATGATCTGGAAAAACGTTTACAGAATTTACATGCCTGATATTTTATCGTGGTCAGTGGCTATTTTAGCTATTCAGATCACCCCATAATAATTGCAATGCCGCGATAGCTGTAATCGCGGCAGTTTCTGCTCGCAATATTCGTGGCCCCAGTTTTACCTGTTTAAATTGATGCTGTGTAATTTCTTTAAGTTCATTCTTGCTAAAGCCACCTTCAGGTCCAATAATAATTCGAATTTTCTTTCCAGGGCTGAGTTCCGTTAAACTTATGCTCGCTCTAGGTTCAAAAATAATACCGGGCGTGTTTGATGATTCTAACCAGCTGGAAATATTTTGCAGTGCATTGAGTTCTGGTAAAAAATTTCGGCCAGATTGTTCACAGGCACTTTGTATTACCCCTTGCCAATGAGCCAGGCGTTTTAATTCACGCTTGCTATCGAGTTTTATGGTTGAGCGATCCGCTGATAACGGAGTGATACTGGTGACACCTAACTCGACAGATTTTTGAATGGCAAAATCAAGCTTATCACTTTTTATCAGGCTTAAACCTAATTCAATATCTAAGGGGGATGTGGTGTTGTTCTCTTGTGGTTGTTCAATGGTTATCGATGTGTATTTTTTATCAATTTTTGAGATAAAGGCATTAAACTCACGCCCTTGTGCATTAAAGATAATTAACTTATCTTCTTCCCGCAGGCGTAAAACATTTATGACGTGTCTGTGTGCTTCGGTTGATAACTGGACAGTGTTACCACTGTCCAGTGATTGATCCAGATAAATGCGGGGAATACGCATTTTAACTTACACTTGTGATAAGTTTAAATTATCCCACAATGCTTTGGTTGGACCCGTCTGGTTCATGGTGTAAAAATGCAAACCGGGTGCGCCGGCTGCGAGTAATCGCTCGCACATACGAGTAACAACCTCTTCACCAAAACTGCGTATGGATGCTTTGTCGTCACCATAGGCTTCCAGACGCTTGCGTATCCAACGAGGGATTTCTGAGCCACACATATCGGAAAAACGTGCCAGTTGGGTGTAATTTGTTATTGGCATAATGCCGGGCGTAACAGGAATGAATACGCCACGTTTTTCACAGGCGTCAATAAACTGAAAATAAGCATCAGCGTTAAAAAAATACTGTGTTATTGCGCTGTTAGCGCCAGCCTCAACTTTACGCTTAAAGTTATCAAGGTCGGCTTCGGCATTGACCGCCTGTGGATGAAACTCAGGGTAAGCAGCCACTTCAATATGAAAATGAACTTTGTACTTGTCACGAATAAAGTGGACTAATTCGTTGGCATAGCTAAAGTCGCCATGATTACCCGAGCCGGCACCTGATGGCATATCACCTCTTAAAACAACCAGTTGTTTAATGCCATTATCTTTATACTGTTCAAGCAGGCCAACAATAATTTTTTTGTCAGTTCCCATGCAAGATATATGTGGGGCAGCATTAAAACCGGCACTTTGAATATCGATAACCGTGTCCATCGTACCGTCCTGGGTACTACCACCTGCACCAAAGGTAACGGAAAAATATTTAGGATTAAGTTTGCCTAACTCCGAGCGTACAACTTTTAGCTTTTCTGCACCTTCGGGGGTTTTAGGTGGGAAAAACTCAAAGCTGAATTGTTTAGGATGTTTTTTTTGTGATTCCATTTTAAAAACCTTTTTAACCACAAAGGACACGAAGAACACAAAGAAAAGATATTATAAGTTCGACGAGATTGATGTGGATGTGTAAATATTAATAAAAGAGGAACACAAAAGGCCTAACTATTTTTCTTCGTGCCCTTTGTGTTCATCGTGGTTAATATCTTTCTTTAGTAACGATAATGATTAGGTTTGAAAGGTCCTTCAACCGGCACACTAATGTAATCAGCCTGTTCTTTCGATAACGTGCTTAAATGCGCACCTACTTTTTTCAAATGTAAGCGCGCTACTTTTTCGTCAAGAATTTTTGGAAGTATATAAACTTCATTTTTATAGTTTTCAGCATTTTTGAAAAATTCCATTTGTGCCATTACCTGGTTGGTGAACGAAGCTGACATAACAAAACTTGGGTGGCCTGTTGCGCAACCTAAGTTAACCAAACGCCCTTTAGCTAATACGATAATTCTTTTACCATCAGGGAAAATAACATGATCAACCTGGGGTTTAATTTCTGACCACTCGTATTTTTCAAGGGATGCAATATCAATTTCTGAATCGAAGTGACCAATATTGGAAACAATCGCTTCATTTTTCATCTTTGTCATGTGGTCATGGTTGATAACATTCATGTTGCCGGTGGTGGTAACAAAAATATCACCTTGTGAACAAGCTGCATTCATATCAACAACACGATAGCCTTCCATTGCTGCCTGTAATGCACAAATTGGGTCAATTTCTGTAACCCAAACCGTTGCTCCCATGCCTTTAAATGCCTGTGCACAACCTTTACCGACATCACCGTAACCAAGAACAACTGCAATTTTCCCCGCAATCATCACATCGGTTGCACGTTTGATACTGTCAATTAAAGACTCACGACAGCCGTATAAATTATCAAATTTAGATTTAGTCGCCGAATCATTTACATTCATTGCAGGGAATAATAATTCGCCTTTTTCCTGCATTTCATATAAACGATGCACACCGGTCGTGGTCTCTTCAGTTACACCTTTAACGCTGTCAGCAATATTACCCCAGACACTTTTACCTGATTTAATCGTGCGACGTAATACATCAAGAACGGCTTTGTATTCTTCATTGTCATCATCTTTTGTTGCTGGAATCGCGCCAGCTTTTTCAAACTCAACACCTTTGTGAACCAGTAACGTGGCATCGCCACCATCGTCAAGAATCATATTAGGTAATTTCCCATCCGGCCATAATAAAGCCTGTTCGGTACACCACCAGTATTCTTCGATAGTTTCACCTTTCCATGCATACACAGGAATACCCTGAGCTGCAATTGCAGCGGCGGCATGATCTTGTGTTGAAAATATGTTGCAGGAAACCCAACGAACTTCGGCACCCAACGCAATCAGGGTTTCAATTAGTACAGCGGTTTGGATGGTCATGTGGATACTGCCCATAATGCGGCAGCCAGCGAGGGGTTGAGCTTTGCCAAATTCTTCACGAAGTGCCATTAGGCCAGGCATCTCAGTTTCAGCAATTTTGATTTCTTTGTGGCCCCATTCAGCAAGTGAAATATCGGCAACTTTGTAATCGCTAAAATCAGCGTTCATACGTCATTCTCCTAAAAGTAAATAAGAATGAGCGCCGTTTATCCAGTAAATGGATCTGCCTTTTCTGAGCCTGACGAAAACGAGTTCCGCTGCAGCGCCCCTCAAAAAGGACAGTAGAAATTAGAAATGTAAGTATAGTACGTTTATTTGAATCGTGCTATTTGGAATATATGTCTTTTAACTCTATACCCCAGCCGCATCCTTCAGTGCACCCGCTTTATCCGTACGTTCCCAGCTTACGTCGATATCTTCTCGGCCAAAATGCCCATAAGCCGCTGTTTTCTGGTATATCGGTTGCAGCAAGTCAAGCATATGAACAATCCCGCGTGGACGTAAATCAAAATGTTCGCGCACCAGTGCAACAATACGTGCATTGTCCACTTTGCCGGTGCCAAATGTTTCAACACTGATCGACGTTGGTTCGGCCACACCAATGGCATAGGAAATCTGAATTTCGCAACGCTCAGCCAGACCGGCAGCAACAATATTTTTAGCAACATAACGCCCTGCATAGGCAGCTGATCGATCCACTTTTGATGGATCTTTACCCGAGAACGCACCGCCACCGTGTCGCGCCATGCCACCGTAAGTATCGACAATAATTTTACGCCCCGTTAAACCGCAATCGCCTACCGGCCCACCAATCACAAAACGACCGGTTGGGTTAATAAAATACTGGGTGTTTTTATCCAGCCATTCTGCCGGTAAAACAGGTTTGATAATTTCTTCCATTACCGCTTCGTGTAAGGCCTTATTATCAATGTCGTCATCGTGCTGCGTGGATAGCACAACCGCATCAATACCGACCGGTTTATGGTTTTCATAGCGGAAGGTGACCTGACTTTTAGCATCCGGGCGCAGCCAGGCGAGTGTGCCATTTTTACGTACTTCGGCCTGGCGTTTAACCAGCCGGTGGGCAAAGGTGATCGGCGCAGGCATTAATACATCGGTTTCATTGCTGGCATAACCAAACATGAGCCCCTGGTCGCCAGCACCTTGTTCTTTATCATTGTCGTCGGCTTCGTCTACGCCCATTGCAATATCAGCAGACTGTTTGTCGATACTGGTGAGTACCGCACAGGAGCCATAATCAAAACCCATATCCGAGCTGTTATAGCCAATTTCTTTAATGGTATCGCGTACCACTTGTTGCATATCAACATAGGCGCTGGTGGTAATTTCACCCGCCAGAACCACCATACCGGTGTTAATCATGGTTTCGCAGGCAACCCGTGCTGTTTTGTCCTGTGTCAGGATGGCATCTAAAACACCATCAGAAATTTGGTCGGCGACTTTATCTGGATGGCCTTCGGACACAGACTCGGATGTAAACAGGTATTCACTCATTATTTTATTCCTTTATATAAAAAAACCGCTTTAGCGATGACTAAAGCGGTTTTTGGAATCTGAACCTGTTACAGGTGCGCCGCTTTAGCCGTACTTATTAAGCGCCCGCAATCTGAATTCAAATCGGCGCTGTTGATGATTATAGTGCTTATGACGCTGATGTCAAAATTTATAAGTGATATTTTCCTCGCTTTTTAAGTTAAAACATACACATCGTAGCGGGTTATTTTGCTTTCGATGCTCATGCTGGGCTGCGTATCCGTTAGGTAAGGCGCACCTTTCGGGCGTTTTACTACAACGCGTTTTTTGGCGGTTATTAATGCCTGATTTAATAGTGTGGTTTCTTTAATGGTTTTATCGGTATTGTGTGAAACAAGTTTTTGCAGAATTTGCATATTTTTTTTCACCGCAGCCGATTTTTTTCGTTCCGGGTACATCGGGTCGATATAAATTACATCGGGCGGGTTGGGTATTGTTTTTAGAAACTCGACCGCATCGGCATTGATAAGCTCAAACCCTTGCTCTTTAATGGCCTTGAACGCCTCGTCATTTTCTGCACGAATTAATGCATTTTTAACCAGTTCAGCGATAACCGGATTTTGCTCGAGCAGGGTCAACGCGCAGCCTAAACAGGCTAATACAAAGGCATCTTTTGCCAGACCGGCAGTGGCATCCAGCACACTTAAGGGAAGTTTGTGTTGTTTTAAACCAATGGCTTTAGCAATGGCCTGGCCTTTGCCGCCACCGTACTGGCGGCGATGAGCCAGTGTGCCAGCTAAAAAATCCACATGGATTGCAGTATTGGTTTGCCGATCAACTAGTTCAACAAATACATCCTTATAATAAAGTATAAATGGGGTTGATACGGCATTGACGGAGCTGACTTCTAATGCATATTTCTCAGCAAAGGGGATTGCAACGGCAGCCAGATTTTCAGATTCAAAGCAAACAGTTACAAGATTTTTCATGGTGAAATTGTAAACGGAACAGATTAGACGTGCCAGACAATTTATTCGGCGTTATACTGCCACTTTCCCACGAAGATATATTTATATTGTAAGGAGAATAGCAATGGTCAGTTTAGAAACCCCGGTGTGCGATTTTGATTTACCCGCCATTGATTTTTCGTTACCCGGTGTGGACGGTAAAATCTGGTCATTACAGGATTGTGCTGGCGAAAAAGGCTTGCTGGTGATGTTTATTTGTAACCACTGCCCTTATGTTAAAGCCATTCTTGAACGGATTGTGCGTGATACGCTGGAATTAAAGTCACTCGGCATTAATAGCGTGGCCATTATGTCGAATGACCCCAGCCAGTATGAAGAAGATTCATTCGAAAATATGAAAAAAATAGCCGATAGCGCAGGTTTTTCTTTCCCCTATTTGCTGGATGAAACTCAGCAGGTTGCCAAGGCCTATGGGGCTGTTTGTACGCCAGATTTCTTTGGCTACAATGCCAAACTGGAGCTGCAATACCGTGGCCGTTTAGATGCTAGCCGTAAGGAAACCGCTGAAGGCGACGTTCATCGTGATTTATTTGCCGCCATGAAACAAATTGCCCAAACGGGGCACGGCCCCAGGGAGCAAATCCCAAGTATGGGGTGTTCAATCAAATGGGTTGATTAGTAACCAGATACCGCTTATTGAGCTGATTAACCCCCCTTATCCGGCCCTTAATACTCCTTATATATACGGGCGCTGTTTTCCACTTATTTTGAATCTAGGCCTATTTGAGCTTGCTGTCATGGGGTATAAATGGGAAAATTGCCGGCTCATTTTGTGTGGGTTGTTGATTAAGCACTTTTAGCACTAAATCGAGTTATGTAAGTCGTCTAAAAAGAGGCGGTGTTAACATTCAAAATATTGGCGTTCAAAATATTGGCGTTCAAAATGCGGGTTTTACCCGATTGATTAAAGACTGGTTTGTGAATAAACACAGGCCGGTGTGGTCAGGCTTTTCGCTTGAATTTATAGCGAAGTAAATGCTGGGCTAAATATAGCTAAATATAAAAGAAACACAGAAATTTTTGATTTTAAAACCTTAAGGGAGACATTCAATGTCATCACGTAGAGAACTCGCTAATGCTATCCGTGCTTTAAGTATGGATGCCGTGCAAAAAGCTAATTCAGGCCACCCTGGTGCTCCAATGGGAATGGCGGATATCGCCGAAGTATTGTGGAATAGCAATATGAACCACAACCCAGCTAATCCAGACTGGACTAACCGCGATCGTTTTATTCTGTCTAACGGTCATGGCTCGATGCTTATTTACTCATTGTTACATTTAACGGGTTATGACTTATCCATTGATGATTTGAAAAGCTTCCGTCAATTACATTCACGTACACCGGGTCACCCTGAGTACGGTTATGCGCCCGGCGTTGAAACAACCACCGGTCCATTGGGCCAGGGTATTACCAATGGTGTGGGCATGGCGATTGCTGAAAAAGCATTAGCTGGCCAGTTCAACCAGAAAGGTCACAACATTGTTGATCATAATACTTTTGTTTTTCTCGGTGATGGTTGCTTAATGGAAGGTATCTCTCACGAAGCTTGCTCACTTGCCGGTACTTTGGGTTTAGGTAAGTTAATTGCGTTCTGGGATGACAATGGTATTTCTATTGATGGTCACGTTGAAGGCTGGTTTACTGATGATACGCCTAAACGTTTTGAATCTTATGGCTGGCATGTGATTGCGGATGTTGACGGACATGATCCAAAAGCATTACAAAAAGCAATTGACACGGCGAAAGCGATGACCGACAAACCCACTATGATTTGTTGTAAAACAACCATTGGTTTTGGTTCGCCAAACAAGGCCGGTTCGCATGCCTGTCACGGTGCGCCATTAGGTGAAGAAGAAATTAATTTGACTAAAGCGGCATTAGGTTGGGATCACGGTCCTTTCGAAGTGCCAGCCGATGTTTATGCCGGTTGGGATTGCAAAGAAAAAGGCGCCAAAGCAGAAGCGGCATGGAATGAAAAGTTTGCAGCGTATAAAGCGGCATTCCCTGAATTAGCAGCGGAATACGAACGCCGTATGGCCGGTGACTTACCTGCAGACTGGGCAGCAAAATCGGCTGAATACATTGCTTCTGTTAATGCGGATGCAAAAAGCCCGGCAACACGTCAGGCATCATTAGCATCTATTGAAGCTTACTCACCCATGGTTCCTGAAATGTTTGGTGGTTCTGCTGATTTGGGTTGTTCAAACCTGACCGAATGGTCTGGTTACAAGCCAATGATCAACAACGAAGAAGCTAACTACCTGAATTACGGTGTTCGTGAGTTTGCGATGTCTGCAATCATGAACGGTATGACGTTACACGGTGGCTTAATTCCATTCGGCGCAACCTTCTTAATGTTTTCTGAGTACGCACGTAACGCACTGCGTATGGCTGCCTTGATGAAGATTCAAAGTATCTTTGTATATTCGCATGACTCAATCGGTCTGGGTGAAGATGGTCCAACGCATCAGCCAGTTGAGCAAATTCCTACATTGCGTATGATTCCTAACATGGCTGTATGGCGTCCATGTGATGCTGTTGAGTCTGCGGTTTGCTGGCAACAGGCCATTGAACGTAAAGACGGTCCATCTACATTGATCTTCTCTCGTCAAGGTCTGCCGCATAATGAGCGCACGGATGCACAAATTGCTGATATTGCCAGGGGTGGTTACATCCTTAAAGATTGTGACGGCACACCGGATGCAATCATTATTGGTACAGGCTCTGAAGTTGCATTAGCAACCGGTGCTGCTGAAGCCATGTCGGGTAAGAAGGTGCGAGTTGTATCTATGCCATCCACTAACCTGTTTGATGCACAAGATGCAGCGTACAAATCTTCAGTACTTATCAAAGGCGTTCCAACCGTTGCGGTAGAAGCGGCAGTTACCGATGCCTGGTACAAGTACGCAGATGCGGTTGTGGGTATCGATCACTTTGGTGAATCAGCGCCAGCAGGTGAGTTATTTAAAGAATTTGGCTTCACTGTAGAAAACGTAGTGAAAGCTGTTGAATCTGTTTTGTAATTAAATTTTTAAAATCTTTAAGGGGAAATAACAATGACTATTAAAGTTGGTATTAACGGTTTTGGCCGTATTGGACGCATGGTATTCCGTGCTGTTTATAACGAATTCAGCGATATTGAAATCGTTGGGATTAATGATTTATTAGACGCAGACTACCTGGCATACATGCTTAAGTACGATTCAGTTCATGGC
>QIKU01000143.1 GCA_003232015.1 Gammaproteobacteria bacterium | reverse complement strand
CGGTTAAAGCCTGCATCTGGTCGCGGCCAGTAAACAGGGCGAATTTCTTAGGGTCGGTTTTGCGAATATGTTCTAAGCGTTCGCTAATGGTTGAAAGCGCCTCTTCCCAACTGATTTCTTCAAATTCTGCATCACCGCGGTCAGCACCGGCTTTACGTTTTAACGGTTTAGTTAAGCGCGCAGGAGAGTACTGCTTCATAATGCCCGATGCGCCTTTGGCACAAATTACACCCTTATTTAATGGGTGCTCCGGGTTGCCCTGAATATAGCGAACTTCACCGTCGCGTATAGTGACGCGAATTCCGCAGCGGCAAGCACACATATAGCAGGTGGTGTTTTTAACTTCGATTCTAGCGTTGGCAGCGCGCTCGGTAGCGGAAGTTTGTTCAGTGGATGCAGTATTGGAATAGGGCATAAAGGACTCAATCGTTCAATTAGTGGTAATTTAATGGATGGATAAATTCTATGAATGGTTAATTAGCGAACCCTAATATTCTAATGTAACACCCTACTAGATACAAGAGTCGTTGACCAAAGCACTCAAGTTTAAGCTGCTGTATCGGTTAAGGCTAGAAAAAGTTGAGCCACATGCCATTTGTAGGTGAAGTTTATACTATATATAGGGTACTTCAACGAGTAGAAGGATTGTTTATCCACTAAAATAAGTAAAGTGAACCTTCAATCAATGCGTGCTAATCGCTAATAGTAATGATATCGGTGTTTTGCCCCTCAATCGCTCAACTTACTTTACTATATTGTTATAATCTTTTACAAAATATTGGCACTAAATTAAGAAATAGAAATGGAGATCACATGAGCATTAAGAATAATGCAAAAAAATATTTTCTGGTTAGTTTATTTATGCTGGGCACGTATTTTGTTGTTCACACCGCTGCTTCTGCGGCTAATAAAACACAGCCGACAAGCACTAGTATTGAGTTTCAATTATTCCCAGGTAATTATTTTAGCGACTACGATGTTTCTGCATCCTTGACCGGCTCGGATAGCAGGGGAATTAATTTGACCGGCAATATTGCTGAAAAACTCTTATCGAGAACCGCTTTTTTAGGTACCAGAGCGTCCCCTATTCAAACGACAACGGAGTTTTTTGCGATGGGCATGGGCTTTGGTACAGCGATAGTAACGAGTTATTACAGTACCAATGTTAACGTCAGGCGTTTCGTAGGTGTTAGTGGTGATATTACAACGGTAAAAGCAACAACAAAAGACATTCCAGTTAGAGCCAAAATAGGCCAGTCAGGAATAATAGGTGCTTATATCGACAAGAGAAACTTCACCTCTACTTTGTCGTGGCAGCTTGAAGATGGTTTTAATGGACAGGCAAAACTAATATTTTTAAACACGACGACTAAACCATCCGGCGACCTTGATAATACATTTAAAACAACGTATTTAATTCAGCCAAATGGGAAAAGAGAAACGGTTGAGCTGGAAACGTATAATGACACGATTAAGCTTACCGTTACTCTAAAAGGGCGTTACGGACAATAGCCTGTCGTTTATTTTAATAACCGGGTTAAATCAAACTCACTCACAGGCAGGTTAAGTAATAAGCCTGGCTTGACCCAATGGCCGACATAATTTATTTATTTTTGGGTTGCAGGGTAAATATCTTTCCCAGCGCGCTGCGAATTTGTTTTACGTTTAGGTGTTCAGCAAAACCAGTGGGATCTTCCCAGTAGCTGCAAATAAGCCGAGTCACATTGGGTTGTCGCTCGGAGCGCAGATATAGCGTTGTGACATAATCATCTGCTGTGGAACTTGAAACCGGCAGCATTCCAGTGGACGCATACTGATTCGAGTGCAGCAAAACATCCTCTTCGGTCCATTTAACACGGTAAACAGTGAAAGTATCGGCTGTAATGGTTTGTGATTTATCTTGCAGGTTACGCACTTCCAGCCGGCAGTTCGGGTAATATTGATCGGTTTCTGTTTCGCTAGTCACTTTGCCATGTTGCAGGTAAATGCCCACGCTTTGTGCGGGGATGGTTATATTCTGATTCAGGGTAAGTTGCCAGCCAGAACTCATTGTTTTGGTATTGGCAGGTGTTGCTATTGCCAACCCGGCAGTGGCGCCAAGGATTAGAACCGTAGTGAAAATAATAAACTGTTTTTTCATTTTATATGTCGCTTTGCCATGTCATGGCAGTTGGCAGGTTAAATATTTACTTACCGATAGTATAGACAGAAACGGCGCGGTAAGTTCCTTTTCGTTCTTGCTCGGTGGCTGCAGTGCCAAATTATGGAGCCACAATACTTACATTTATGGATATATTTTGTCTTATGGCTAGATTTAGAAGGCTTGGGGCAAGATTTGACCCTGACGAATTTTGCGATAACTGCCATACTATAGCAATAGTATTGAAAGTGGTTATTCTAATTATGGGCAGTAAAAAAATATAGCCGACCTCTTTCATTGGTTGAATTTATGCATTTTTTTGTTATGGTCAATGAATGAATGCTCGTAAATACACGGCTTTCTTTTTCTTGCTGCTCTCCATCCTTTTGCCCTGGGCGGTAAGTGCTGAACAGGAGGGGAAGGTTGCTAACGATTTACCCATATTCGATGCGCATATCCATTACAACCATGATGTCTGGGGCGCCATATCGCCCAACGATGCTATTCATCGACTGCGTGCGTTGGGGATCAAGCGGGTCATGGTATCGAGCTCGAGTGATGAAGGTACGCAGCGACTTTATCAGGTTGATCCAACGTTCGTTGTGCCTGTGTTACGCCCTTATCGAAAACGTGGCAGCATTGAAACCTGGATGTATGATGAAACAGTGATTCCTTATCTTAAGGAACGCCTCAGGAAATACCGTTACGCAGCGATTGGTGAATTACATATTGATGCTGAGCAGGCGTACACCCCGGTTATGCAGGAAATTATTCGCCTGGCTAAAAAATATAATCTTATGTTGCATGTGCATAGCGATGCTCAGGCTATCAAGTTTATTTTTAAACAATACCCCGATGCACGTATCCTGTGGGCACACGCCGGTTTTGATTATGCCGTTATTGTTGGCAAGCTCATGGATAAGCACCACAATTTATGGGCTGACCTTTCTTTTCGTGGTGAAATCATTAATGAAGGACGCTTAATGAAAGCCTGGCGCATACTGCTGGAAAGACATGCTGATCGTTTTTTATTTGGACTCGACACGTATGAACCACAGCGCTGGTTGCAACTGAAATACGCAATGCAATGGCAACGTGATTTACTGGGTGCTCTCCCTCGTGCCACCGCAAAAAAAATTGCCTACGAAAATGGCGAGAAAATGATTAGATCCTATGATGCGAGGGAAAAAGATTTTTTCTCAATAAAATAGGTAGCATGTTTCTGGTATAAATAACGCTTGTACTTTGGGCGAATGTCGCCAACTTTTTGAGCAATAGCCGGAGTATCTGCAATTTGTTGAATACTTTCTTCTAGCGCGGTTAAATAACTTGTTGCCTGAAGCTCGCCAAAATTTAATTGGCTGTATTGATATATTTTTCTTAGATCGTGTTCAGCTTTACCTGAGAGCTTATAACGCATTATGGATTTTTATTTTCTTTATTCTTCGCTTTTTCGGATTTGATAATCTCTTGAATACTTAAAGACGATTCACCACTTTGCTCACCTTCTATTAATGCGAGATTGATCATATCGGTTCTTGTTAAGTTATCACGGATTAAGTCTCGAATATAATCGCTGGCATTAGCATAACGGCCACTACTTACCTGGCGGTTAATCCATTGTCGCATTTCATCAGGGAGTGAAATGTTTAATGTTGCCATTAGAAAAGACCTTTAAAAATAGGGGTATGTTTCAATTATGGCATATAATTGGCAAAGCCTGCCATAATTTGCGCGGAGATCCGTCGGTCTGTTCTTTGAATAAGTTATTTCGTTAAAACAGCGTTTTCAATACTAAAAAGACCGCTTTAAGGCGTTTTATGGCAATCTTTTAATCTCTTTTTCTATTGCTTACAATCACTTAGCTTGGTCCGACCTGATGAATAGACGAAAAACATGCAAGCACGGGAAGGCCGTTGGCGGTGAACCCTTTATTGAGAAAGCAGAGCTACTCCTGCAAAGAGTCTTAAAAAAGAAAAAGCCGGGGCCGGAGGCCTTAGTGGTCAATAGATAAGTATTGTGTCCCCAGAATTCGGTAATAATATCATTTTGCCTAAATTTCCTGTCCGCTTGCGCTGTTGTTTGGGATGTGCTTTTTACTCTGGCCCGCAAATGTGCGAATGCGAAGCCATGCTATTCCCAGTACCTATTGATTAAATATTAAGCTTATTTTCCGTGATGGAGGGTGTATTATTCGGTATGTGACACCGGTTTAAGAAATAATGGAATGAACGGCAAAACAGGCTAAAAAGGATTAGATGTGATGGATAACAGCACCCTAAAAACAGATAAAGCGCGAGGCTTAAATTCCTTACAGCTGAGATTGAAACGGGAACAAAATTATAGAGTGAAGGTGCCTCATACTCGGGTATTTCCTCAGACAATGGGCAGAACCTTAACACCAGCGTCTGAAGGAAATAGAATAAGCAACTTCCTAAAATTTGCTGAACTGTATTTCAGTAAAAAGGTTGATAACACGATACCTGACCCAGAATTTAATATTTATCCTGGTGCCACGAAGATGACAGAAAGTTCTGATGGCTACAAGGCGTTTAAACAGTTTGCTAAAACTGACTATGGTTCTTCTGTTATCAAGGAAATGGTTGCTAACCCAAAAAAATACAAAGGCTTTGTGATTAAGCAAGGTGCTCAAAAATGGGCAAGTGCGGGTTTTCGATTTATCGTATTACCCAAAATCTTTCCAGCTAGGGCGCGATTTAAAACCAGTGGCCAAAGGGTCTATGATTTGGCTATTATCTATCATGAATTTGCGCATACGATGGTGTTTCAACCTACTACAGCTAAAGGGAAAAAAGCGACCATTGATGATGAACGCATGGCTGTGATGAAATTTGAAAATCCGGTACGTATGCGAAAGGGCTACGAGCCTCGATATTCTTACACGAAAGAAAATCCACTTGCGACTATTAATATTATGATTGGAGAGAAGAAATCAGGTCGCTGGGTAGTTAGTGAAAATGATCCTACTAAACTGGTTAAACCCAATGACAGGGATGCTTTGAAATGAAATATATTATTTTTTTAAGTGTGCTTTTATTCCTGCAGAGTGTGGCCGCAACAGAAAACAAATTTGGCTCAATTAAAAGTGACAAGTTAAAAATAATGGCCAGGACAATGGATGGTAAGCCTGAAAGCTGGTTAAGATTTTATAACGTTGATGTGGCCGAAGAAAATGAGTCTGAAAAACGTATTTATATTACAGCGGTATTTGACATGCTGAGCGTGACGGATCTGATTATCTCTGATATGAATGCGATCAACAAAAAATGTGGAAAGATGCATGAAAAGCACTTTTTGTATTTGTCATTTGATGCTCGTAAAAATTTAAAAAAGATCACAACGCGTATCCATCTACCTTGTTTTGTTCAGAATAAAGCGGTATTCAAATTAGTGGTGAAAACGGCGGATGGAGGACGTTACTTTAATATTACAACATTAACCGCTCATCCTGATGCTTTTGATGCTGTATATAAAGATTAAGCTTTATTATGTTCGCTTGGGACGCATAGCCCTTTTGATTGGTTCTCCAAATTATTTTTTAAATTTTAGGATAATTCTGGTAATCCTAAATTCCTATTATTCTGCTGCTGGGGGACGCAATACTTATCTCTTAAGACTTTCCCTAAAATTATATGGCTAATTTTACCCAGGACGAACAAGCTTAGTTTTTTAGTAGGGTATTGATTGCCTAATGTGAGCGTAGATAATCGTAATTAGTTGGTTCTTTAGTTAATCGACGTCTGACAAGGTGTCATATTTTCTTTATACTGTATTCCATTGTTGCTGCTCTTTTTCTGAATAATGAAGATTATTCAGGTGCGGCATATTCAGATTGAACAATATTTTATTAGCGTACAAAAAATATGAAGGGTATGAGGTGTAAAATGCTTATTTCAATAAGTCGTATTATTATCGTTATGGTGTTTTGTTTTTCCAGTTTGCCGGCATATGCAAAAGATATAAAATCGACGCAGATGTTGATTGATTTGAAAAAAAAACAATCATCCCCTGAACTTAAACAACGTGCAATTGCAATGGGCAAACAACGTGCTTTGTTGTGCAGTCAATGCCATGGAAAAGACGGCAATAGTGTGAAGATGGATATTCCTAATCTGGCTTCACAAAATCCCGTATACCTGCTTGAGCAAATCCAGAAATTTGCAGATGGAAGGCGAAAAGATTTTGTAATGAACGCATTAGCAAAGAATTTTTCACCTGAAGACAAGGTTAACCTGACAATATTCTATGCTAATATGCGGGTTAATACCAGTTAAAACAGATACTCAGCTAGCAACTCAGGGACAGCTTTTGTATGCAAGTAAGTGTGGTATGTGTCACGGTGAAAAGGGCATCGGTAAAGCAAACTTTGCTCGTATTGCGGGTCAGAAAACTTTATATGTAGAAAACACATTACGCCGTTTCCGCCAAAATGCAAATATGCCCGTAGGGAAAAGTACAAAACGCCGGAGTCCTATTATGGAAGGGATGGCAAAAATGCTTTCGGATGGAGAAATTAAAGCCTTAGCGGCTTATATTGGGCAAATGCACTAACTTCCCGATATGATAAAATTAGCTTAGTACTTTGGTGGGGTATTTGCTGTCTAATCAAATAAATTAAGCCTATGTAATCAGTCGCTTAAATAAAATCATTTTATGGTCATAGAGATATTTATGACTTGTTTTTCGGCCGCTGATCGGTCAAAGTTGCTCCCACTTTTAATAGCATCCATAGGTCGCGCCAAAAGGCAGATAAAATGATCTGTTGGGGTAAGTAACTTACTGTTATTTAAAGTGAAAATAAGAATTACAGAATTTTAACGTCAAATTATCGCTTCGCTGGTGGGTACTAGTGTAAGCCGTATAGTTTAGGAGCTGAGTCGATGGCGGATATAATCGCTACAAATGAGACCATTTTAGTTGTGGGCGGCGGAATTAGCGGCATGACCGCTGCGCTGGAAGCGGCCGAATTTGGTAAACAAGTTATTTTGGTGGAAAAAAGCCCTTCTGTGGGTGGTCGTGTAGGTAAACTATACAAATATTTCCCTAAAATGTGTCATCCCACCTGTGGTATGGAAATCAATCAACGTCGATTGAAAATGAACCCTAACCTGCGCTTATTAACCATGACAGAAGTGTCGGCCGTTGAAGGCGAAGAAGGTAACTACAGCGTTACTTTAAAAACCGCACCGCGGTATGTAAACGAAAACTGTACCGCTTGCGGCGAATGCGGCACGGCAGTTGAAGCGGAATTTGATAACGAACATAACTATAATTTAAACAAACGTAAAGGCGCTTACTTACCAAGTGCCATGGCATACCCGCAGCGTTATGTTTTAGACCCTGCCATTATTGGCACACCCGATGCGACTAAAGCAAAAGAAGCCTGCAAATTCGGTGCAGTCGATTTAGATATGCAGGAACAGGAAACAACCTTAACCGTAGGTGCCATTATATGGGCAACCGGCTGGCAGCCTTACGATGCGGCGAAGATTCAACCTTACGGTTATGACCGTATTCAAAATGTGATTACTTCCGTTGAATTTGAACGTATGGCCGACCCACATGGCCCAACTGGCGGTAAATTATTGCGCCCAAGTGACAACGCCGAAGCGAAGAACGTTGCGTTTATTCAATGTGCCGGTTCACGGGATCGTAACCATTTAAAACACTGTTCACGTATTTGCTGCATGGCATCGCTCAAGCAAACCCATTACGTGGAAGACGCTTATGGCGATGACGGTAAGTCCACTATCTATTATATAGATATTCGTGCAATCGACCGTATCGATGACTTCCATCAAAAAGTTAAAGCCAACCCCAACGTTACTTTTACAAAATCAAAAGTAGCCCGTATCGACGAAAACAAAGGCAATGGCAACCCCATCCTGCGTGGTGTGGATACCGAAGGGTATAACCGTTACGACAACGAACATGATTTAGTTGTGTTAGCTATTGGCATGGAGCCAAGCGTGAGCGACTTCCCTATGAAGGTCGTTGTTAACGAAAATGGCTATATCGAACAGGCTGAATCAAACGGCGGTATTTTTGCAGCCGGTTGTTCAACAGATGCATTAGATGTAAACCGCGCCGTTCAAAGTGCAACCGCCAGTGCATTACGCGCCGTGCAGGTTGTGAATCGCGTCGCTGGAACGGAGGGATAGAACATGGCAGACGAAAAGAAAATCGGTGCTTATATTTGTAAAGGTTGTGGTATTGGTGACCGTGTTGATACAGCGCAAATGGCACAAATTGCCACCCGCGATGCAAAAGCACACGTAGCTAAAGAGCATGAATTTTTATGTAATGCTGATGGCATTAAAATGATTCAGGACGACATCGACAACGAAGGTGTTAACCATGTTGCGATTTGTGCCTGTTCACGACGTGCCAAAGTTGAAGCCTTTAATTTCGACAATGTTGCTATCTCGCGCGGCAATATTCGTGAAGGTGTTATCTGGGTTCGCCCCGATACCGACGAAGCTAAAGAAACCACGCAAGAAATGGCCGACGACTATGTTCGTATGGCCGTGAATGAAGTGAAATTCATGGAACGCCCGCAGGGCAGTGAAGAAGCGGTTTATAATAAAACATTATTGGTTGTGGGTGGCGGTGTGTCGGGTATGACCGCAGCAATCGAAGCTTCTAAAACCGGCTACCCGGTGCATTTAGTTGAAAAAACAGCAGCACTCGGTGGTGCAGCAGCCAGAATGTATAAGGGCTTGCCAATGAAAGCACCTTATGATGCACCGGCTGATACGGGCGTTGCCGATATGATTGCGGCGATTGAAGCAGATAGTCAAATCACGGTTCATTTAAATTCAACACTAACTAAAACATCCGGTGCGCCGGGTCGTTTCTCGGCGGATATTTCAACCGAAAGCGGTAACACAACCACTGAAAACTTTGGTGCGATTGTTCAGGCAACCGGTTACAGAGAATACGATGCGAGCCAGCTACCTGAACTCGGTTATGGCAAAGCATCTAATGTTGTCACGCAAGCTGAATTGGATGAAATGGCATTGGCGGCAAATGGTGGTGCAATTAAAACCAAAGACGGCAAAGACATTAACAGTGTTGTGTTTGTTCAATGCGCAGGCCAACGTAGTGACAAAGAAGGGCATTTAAACTACTGCTCGGGTCATTGCTGCCAAACGTCGATTAAACAGGCGTTATACTTTAAAGAACAAAACCCGGATGTGGATACGAATATTATTTATTCTGATTTGCGTACCCCGGGTGTTAGCGGTGAAGATTTTTACCGAGCAGGCCAAAAGAATGGCGTTACCTTTACTAAAGGTGAAGTCAGTGAAGTGGTTCAGGACGGTGATTCTTTAGCGGTTAAATTTAAAGATTTAATTTTAGCGGAAGACGCTGCAGAAAAAGCAGATTTAGTGGTGCTTGCGACTGGCATGATTCCAAACGGCGGTGTCGATATCGACGAAGTCAGTCAAGATGAACCCGGTCAATTTACTGTTAACGTCGACTCCATTCTTAACCTCGACTACCGTCAGGGCAAAGATATTCCTCAGTTAACTAAAGGCTTTAACGACTCACATTTTATTTGTTTCCCTTACGAAACACGCCGTACCGGTATTTATGCCTGCGGCCCTGTGCGTCGTCCAATGGACGGTGCGCAAGCGATTGAAGATGCGGTTGGTGCCACCATGAAAGCCTTACAGGAAATTGAAAATGCCGGTAAAGGTCGCGCAGCGCATCCGCGGTCGGGTGATTTAAGTTACCCATCGTTCCGTCGTGAAGGTTGTACGCAGTGCAAACGTTGCACGGTGGAATGCCCGTTTGGCGCGATCGATGAAGATGAGAAACGTTTCCCTCAATTCAACGAAGCCCGTTGTCGTCGTTGTGGTACCTGTATGGGTGCTTGCCCGGTTCGGGTTATTTCGTTCGAAAACTATTCGGTGGACACGGTTGGTCAACAGCTTAAGAATATTGACATCCCAGACGAGTTTGAAGAGAAGCCGCGTATTTTAGTTCTTGCATGCGAAAACGATGCGTATCCAGCACTCGATATGGCGGCAATGAATAAAACAGAATACAGCGCATACGCACGGGTTATTCCTGTTCGTTGCTTAGGTTCGGTCAACCTTATCTGGATTACCGATGCGATGAACTCCGGCTACGATGGCGTTATCAGAAAGGCGAAAACTATCAGTGTCACTTTGTTAAGGGTTCGGAAATTGCCCATCAGCGTATGAGCAAGGTTGCCGATACACTGCAATCTTTAGCGTTAGAGCCTGAACGGGTTGAAACCTATGAGATAGCGATTACCGATATCGAACGCGCACCACAACTAATTAATGACATGGCTAAAACGATTGAAAAAATCGGTTTAAGTCCGTTTAAATTCTAGGAGGAAGTCATGGCTACAGATGCAATTAATTATTATCGTAATAACTTCCTTAAAGAAGTTGAAGCGAACGTAGAAGAAGGTCATTGGGTTAAAATGTGCATGCAGTGTGGTGTATGTGCCGGTTCATGCCCGTTAGGTAATGCCTG
>QIKU01000097.1 GCA_003232015.1 Gammaproteobacteria bacterium | reverse complement strand
CTTGTGCCGGTAACACTGGATGATGGCCTTGATCCGGCGCAGGCACTTCGCGACAGCAGTGTCTCCAATGGTGGTCAGGGTGCGCATCAAGTGGGTGCGATACGGCCGGTACATTCTATAAAACCCCTTCAAGCTCGGATGGCGATGTTCTGGGATAACCATTTTAGTACCTCAATCACTAAAACGGGTACTGACGCGGAGCTTTATGAAGAGGATTTATTCTTCGAAAATGCGTTTGGTAATTTCCGGACATTATTGGGTCTTAGTGCTAAAGGTGATGCCATGTTGCGGTATCTGGATTTGGCGCTTAGTAATGCCAACGGGCCGAACGAAAACTACGCTCGTGAGGTGATGGAGTTGTATACTTTTGGTCGAACGATTGAATCCGGTATATACGATGCTAATGATATTGCCGAGCTTGCGCGTATTTTAACTGGTTGGACATCGAACCGAACGGCCGGTGTTACGAGCCGTTATCGTATCTATGCCGGTGGCGCCGTTCTGCCTGCCCGCACGCTGCGTACCTTTGTTTTTAATTCCAGCGCTCACGATTTTGGTGAAAAGGTTTACCTTGGACAGGATTTCCCAGCCGGTGTAGGTTTGGCCGAAGGAGAGCGGGCGCTTGACATCATGGCCGCACACGATGCCACGGCCGAGAATATTTGCACCAAACTGGTACAGCATTTTATTGCGGATAACCCGGCGCCAACGACGATTAGTGATTGCAAAACTACGTTTGTGGCGGCGGCTAATGACCCTGATCAGATAACGCAAGTATTAAGGGGGTTGTTTAATTCGCAGGAGTTTACGGATGTGGCCACCCAGCGTGTTAAGTTCAAAGATAATCACGAATATCTGACCAGCCTGGCCAGATTTCTGGGTTGGAGTGCGGTTGGAACACTGTCCGCAGAGGGTCGCGTTCCCGCTCATGCACTGGGTGAACGGATTGCGTCAATGGGCCAACGTCAATTTGCAACTCCAGAGCCGACGGGCTTGCCTGGAGTAGTCGATAGATGGGCTAATGCCAACAATGCCCTGCATCGTTTCCGCGAGGGGAATGAAATGCTCTTTAACGGTGGTAATCAAACCCAGCTACGAAACTATTTCACAGCAAAGGGCATAACCAGTTCCGGCGATATTCTGGCGCATACATTCATGTTGTTACTGGGTAGTAATTATAACAAGGAACATATGGTTTTAGGTTACTGGGCTCTTCATCCCAACAACAGCCCGTTTGTTCTAAACAGTTTCTCTTCCGAACTACGTCTTAGAAATCTGGTCGCTAGAATTGCCCAGCTACCTGAGTTCAGCGCCCGTTAACCCATAGGAGATAAAACCATGGATAAAACAAAAAGAGATTTTTTAAAAATCGCCGGTGGTGCAATGGCTTCTATGAGTATGCCACTGGGTCTTTGGCTTCCCGCCAGTGCCCAGGCTCAGGCAGCAATAGTTCCAAGCACCCGAAAACTGGTGGTATTGTTATTACAGGGAGGCAATGATGGTGTAAATACTGTGATTCCTCTGGACAGTGCAGAATATTCCAATTATCAAGCCTTAAGGCCGACCATTGGTATTCCTGAAGAGTTTGTTTTGCCCTATGGTACTGCGGCTAACAATGTGGCACTTGGTTTGCACCCATCACTCTCCAGTTTAATGCCACTACAAAATAACTTAGCTATTTTTCCGGCAACCCATTCCGGAGCTTTCTCAAATAGATCTCACTTTTTTCAGTATGATTTTTTTGGAGCGGGGCTTTATGTTGGCGAGACGGGCCTGAACGATAGTAAAGGTTGGTTAGGTCGATACCTGGACAACAAGAACACCATCGAGCCTGAAGGTATTGTGGCATTTGATTTCACCAGTGGTAAATTCCGGCTGACCAATTCCAGTAACTTTATTCTGGGCCTGTCCAATCCAGCAAATGCCAGTTTGGGAACCGGCGCTGCGCAAGCTGACGCCATCTGGAACGATGTGAAGGCAACCTTGGGCGGCACAACAGGAATAAACCCAATCAAGTACTCCCAGGATCAACAGAGGCTGTTCGATGAGGTGCTCCCACGATTAGCTGCGACGGTTGATTTTAGTCGTGCGCCAGCAGTCAGTTATCCAGGTGGTTTGGGTACGAATCTGAAGCGAGCGGCAGACATGCTACTTGGTTTACCTGAACTAGAAGTCGTTCACGTTAGTGTTGGCGGATTTGATACCCACCGGAATCAGGTGGCTGCAGGTGACACTACGGCGGGAAATCATGCTAATTTATTGCAGGCACTTGGTGATTCGCTGGCGGCTTTTTACAATGATCTTGCGGGTGCCGATGCTAGTCTGCACAGCAATGTCACGGTGGTTGTACAAACCGAGTTTGGTCGTACCGCAGCAGAAAATGCCAATCTTGGAACTGATCACGCACAGGCGTCCACCTGGATGGCTTTCGGTGCGCCAGTGATAGGCGGGGTTTATGGCGATTATCCAGGTTTAGGTGCCGGTGATCTTGAATCGGGGCGGTACTTAAGAGAAACCGTCGATTATCGTGATATATTGTCTGAAATACTGGGCCCCAAATTTTTAGGAGAGTCAGCAGCCAATGTGAACTCGATATTCCCGGGTTACACGGGTGCGGCGACGACGCCACTGAATTTCATAGCATAGAGAATTTTGAGGTGATTAAGATGAGTAGATTGCGTAAGTTTTTTTGTTTAATGTTAAGTCTTAGTATTTTTTCGTATAGCATACCGGCATTCGCCATTGTTAATTCAACAACATTAGCCAGCGAGGCGGTAATGTTTGAATTAACCGATGAGCAAATGCTTCAGGCTGTAGGTGGCTCAGGTAACGTCGATGCGACCATGTCTGACTATGTTAAGTTTGATCCAGGCATACCCGCTGTGGCTGAGGCGGTAATCTCTAATCGGGCTAACATCAGCGTGCCATATTCACTGGATGTTGTCGATTTTAATACCGGCAACGTTCTAGAAAATCTGGATTCAGGTACCCTTGCTCAGGGAGAGACCAAACTTGTCAAAGGTACCCCAACGATTGCGAATAGGAGTTATGTACGGATCAAGATTGGCAATCCGTCGCTTGGATTAGAGGCCATAGATAGTGCGTCTTTGCAGACAATACGGTAAATTACAGCTTGTGGTTTAAAACTATTGCAAGCGCGAAGTTATGTACACTAAGGGCTTAAGCATACCTGATTTTATCGTAAATATTAGCAGTAAATACTAGGTGCGAAATATATTGGTCGCTATTTTGACCGGGGTGCTTATGGCCCTGAGTTCGGCACCCTATGATCAGTGGTATCTCGCCTATGTTGCTTTTGTGCCCTTATTTGTTGTTACGCAAAATCTTAGCCCGCTAAAGCAGGGTCTACTGTTTGCGCTGAGTTGTACGGTTATTGCCGTTAACTGGTGGCACAGTACGATTATATTTAGCGCACTGTTTTTTATTTTCATTGTCGTGGTGCTGTCGTTTGCATTCTTTTTATGGGGTGTGCTTTCGGCCCGGTTTCGAGCCGAGGCAACACATCCCTTGTTTGCGTTGTTTATGCCCGCCCTCATCTGGGTAGGAATAGAACGAATTTTAAGTAGTGAATGGGTTGGCATACCCTGTAATATTGGTATAACCCAAACCAGCCAGCCTTTATTAATCCAGTCCGCTTCTTTTTTTGGGTTTTATACAATCTCATTTTTAATTGTGTTAAGTAACAGCGCGCTTGCGCTTCTAATTAGTAGCTGGAAGAAAAATCAATTTACAAAATTACGTGCAGTAACGATAGCCACTGCTGTTTTTATTATGGCAGCGAATATCGGCTATGGTTACCATCAACTTTCGCAACCAGTTAATCTTGATAATCCGGTAAACGTAGCGATTATTCAGCCGGTCATTTCCAGCCAGTTATATAACAATGGTTGGCGTAACCCAGAGTCGCGCACGTTTATCCGAGAGACGCTGAATAATCTGACCCAAAAGGCTCTGGTCTCAAAACCAGACATATTGGTTTGGCCTGAAGGAGGAAATGGTTATTTTAACCTGCGTATTAAAAATTTGCGTGATAACTTATACCAACTGGCACGAAAGAATAAAACAGATCTACTGATTTCATCGAACGATCTGGACGAAGAAGGGAGAAAATACAATACTATATTCTCCATTTCCAGTGAAGGTCGCTTATTAGGTCGGTATAATAAGGTAAACCTGATTCCAGGTGCGGAAGACAGTTATACCGCGGGTACGGGATTTCATACTATTCCCAGTTCGTATGGTGAAGTTGGGCCATCTATTTGCTATGAGTCGAACTTTCCTTCCCCATTACGAAAGGTAACCAATAAAGGCGCCGAACTTCTGGTTGTATCGACCAGTGATGCAGCATTTAAGAAGACATCATTAACGATTAACCATACCCGTACAGCCGTCTTTAGGGCCGTTGAAAATAATCGATGGGTTGTTCACGCGTCAAATACAGGCCCTTCTGTGATAGTTTCTCCCACTGGCCAGGTTGTGGCCAGTATAGGATTTTATCAGCGGGGTTATGTTAGTGGCCAGGTAGCGTATATACAGAAAAAAAGTTTTTTTACACAATATGGACACTTTATACCGGTTCTATTTTCAGTTGTGGTTTTAGTTTTACTGGTCATGTTGGTGGCGAAAACATGGAAAGAGGTAACAGAGCAGAGGTCGCGCACTAAAAATTCTCCCACAGAGAAAAAAGAAACATATGAACAAAAAATTAAATCCTGGATCAGCCATTTTTTCAAACATTATTTACCATTCAGCGTTTTCTATAGTTTATTCCTGGTTTTGTTTATGATCAGCAGCATCATGATTACATACCGACAAGCACCAGATCCGGGTAGTGTTTATGATGCACTGGACGATTTTTTTACGCCTCTGGATGAGCGTGCACCGGACAGGATCGGTAAGAAATTTTTACAAGTGCAGAACAATACCTGTGGCCCTGCGGTATTAGCTTATATATTTAGTTTTTTTGGCCTGGAAGTAGTGGAAGCCGATCTTGTGCCAAAGCTGGCGATCTCGGCTAAGGGCACCAGTATGTTGGAGCTGAAAAAGCTTGCGAATAACAGTGGTTTCATTGCCACGGGTGTTAAAGCAAATTACCAGGCATTAATGACGGAACCGTTACCCGTTATTGCTTATATTAACGATAGCCATTATGTTGTTGTAAATAAAATAACACCTCAGTCAGTTTATCTATTTGATCCATCGTTAGGGCATATTCAGGTCAGGCGAGAGATCTTCGAACAGGTATGGAATGGCTATTTATTGTTGGTGCGGATGCAGGCGATTAAAAAATCATTGCCAGATGTTATTTCGGTTCAATAAGTTTATAGATAAAATCAAATCACCGAAGTCAAATATCAATACTAACCGTATATTCCTTCCTTAAATCGTTTATGCTTTTCCTAAAGTTTGCAAAAATTGATAATGGTCACGGTAGTAGTTTAGAAATTTCGAATAAGTATGATATGGATAGCCATATTCTTTACAGGTTTTTTGCACAATAGGTGAAATGGCGTACAAATGCTCACGCGGGATACCAGATAGCAGATGGTGTTCCAGGTGATAGTTAAGGCCGCCCGTTACCCAATCGAAAAAGCGGTTACCGCACTTTAAGTTTTTTGTATGTTTACAAACATAATGTGCCCACGCCTGGGATGTTTCTTTCGCTGCCATTGCGTCGGTCATATGGGGCAGGCCTGCACTTATATAGATAGCTGCCTGCCAGGTGCAAAAGTAAATCCCTGCGGCCAAAACGACCCACCAGAAACTGGTTAAATATATAGGGATGGCAATATGAAACGTAATTGCAACCAATGAGGAAAATATAATGTCACGCAATGCGCCTTTATCTTTTAAAATCTCTCGTGCATCTAAAAAACTTGTTGTGTAGCCACCCAGTAGCTGTAGAAATAAATAGATGCAATAAATAAAGGGAGCATAAATATGTTGATAAGCATTATATGGTTTTCTTTTAATATCAGGTGACAGACGTATAAAATCCTTAAGTGCGTAAACGTCATAATCATGCGTGGGATTCATAGGGTAATTATGGTGTTTTATGTGTTCATACTGAAAGTATCGTTCTGGCATTAGCGGAATAAACAGGCCCCAAAGAATATTATTAAGTACCCAGAAACCGGGTTTGCGTGATGCCAGCGGGAAAAAATTACCATGTATCTTTTCGTGGCCGAAAGCCCCTAATAAGGAACAGGTGGCCAGCCCCATGGGAACGGCTGCGACGATGCCCCAGGGGGGAAAGAAATAGAGTACGAACCAGCAAAAAAATAAGAACAGGGCGGTTAAAAAAACAGTGAGGTAATTTTTATATGTTTGGCGATAATTGATATTATTATTCTGAAAATAGCGGTTGACTCGTTGTTTTAAGTCAACGAAAAATTCGTCCTGATAGGTTTTGAACTGTGGCTGATAATGGTCAACTTTGGCGATAATGAGTTCTTTAAACGGTTTGTGTAGATCGTGCAGGTGGCAGCTGTGAAACAGGGCAGAAGCATCCTCACCGGCTAATATTGCAATAACGTCGCCACCAGGGTGTGACTGTATCCAAAGGGTTACGTCATAAACATAACCATCGATAACGATCCAGCAATCAGTGCGGGTATTGTGTTTCGAGATTTCATGCCAGCTCAGGGTTTTCATGCACAATTTCCCAGATTTAATATGTGACCGCTGGGATGCGGGGTATACCCATTACATCATTTGCATATGTCTAATCGTATGTCAGAGTTAATGTGGTATTTTAATGCTGTAGTTCAGACCTTGATTACATATTTATATTTTCTTAAGATTCAGGCGGCATGGTAAATTGCTCTGGTTGAAGTTCGCCGCGTTTTATCATTTCTACCGCTTGCTGGGTAAGCTCTTCGCGCTGAGTCGGTGTTAACTCATGTGCCTGCTGTATCAAGGCGGTTAATGAGGTTGAAGAATCGCTTTTAGCATCGTTCAAGGTATTCTGAATAGAGTTATATTTTTCAACTTGAGTTGCTGATGGCATCACACCACCTTGTTGTGATGCTTGTGTCGAATCAGATCTGGTTTGAGAATTTAAGCCTGTGTCAGTAAGCGTTGACGTTTGTGGAGGCCTATGCATCGGTTCCGTTGCCGAGACGCCCATAGTGCCTTGCATACCATCCATTGATAAGGTCATGCTATTTTCCGATCCCGTGTCTGGTTCAGAGGTCGTTGTTTGTGGCTTGGTAGCATACGGAGCAGAGCTGGCAACGTTAGCTGGTACAGGCGGGTTTAAGAAAAACATAATGCCGGTGGCAATTCCTGCTCCACCGATGAAGGCTAGTATTATCTTGTTCATAATCGCTCCTTGTTTTCGGTATTTTATCGATTATTTTATGAAATGACTATGAATAAGTGCTGGTTTTTAAAAAAAGTCAGCGTTACAAGATACTGCTGTTTATTTAGATACAGCCACACAGGTATATTGTTTTTAAACGACGGTTAATTACCATATTTATAATGGTTGATATAGAATCTACGATGCACCCGTTTATGATGAAAGCGCTTTATATAACGGCACTGTGGAGTCAAAAATAATATTAGCATCAGGGATTAGTTTATTCGTTTGGCTACGGGCGCACTGGCTGCAAAGAGTTAACCATTGATTTTGTAGAAAGGTCTGCGTATCGGTGGCTTTTAAAGATAAAGATTCTGGAATTTCACCAAAGCATCTGGTGTTTTAATGGATTGTAAAAAATACAATTCTGAACGTTTTGTGGTGCATCAGATGTGGTTTGGCAAGCAACAAATAGCTCCACATTATATTTATTGTCCAGTAATGATTTTATTTTATTTAAATTAATCAACGCCTCTTTTGGGTATTCAGACGTTTTAACTTCGATCAATTTTATGGTATCGCCTTTTTCAATAACAAAATCAACTTCCAGGTTGTTTTTATCGCGCAGAAAAAATAAAGATTTCTTAAAATTATTCAATTCCGCCTGGCGAGATATTTCATTGAATACAAAATTCTCATATAAAGCACCGTAATAGTGTGAATTTCGCATTTCATCTTTACTGTGAATTCCCAGCAGGAAATTGAGTAAACCCTGATCTTTAAGGTAAACCTTTGGCGATTTTATCAGGCGCTTTAACTGGTTGTTAAAATAAGGCTCCAGGATTGAAAATATATTGCTTGCCTGTAAAACATCAAACCACTTTTTCCCCGTCACTGAAGTGACGCCGGCGTCTTTTGATGTTTGGCTAAAATTGCATAACTGACCGATACGCAATGCCATCGAGCGAATAAATCGATCAAATGCTCGAAGATCACTTACCTCAAGAATTTTTCTAAGATCCCGCTCAAGGTAAGTTAGTATATAGTCCTGAAAAAATTGCTCGGTCTCAATGTCTGGGGAAGCCCATAATTCTGGGAATCCACCTTTCAGCAAATATGGCTCGACTCCTAATTCATTTATCCGAATTTCATTGCCTGACAGGGTATCAAGTTCAAGAATGCCGATTCGACCCGCCAGGCTTTCGGAGACTTCTTTCATTAAGTGAAATTTTGGGCTGCCCGTTAATATCCATTTACCTTTTTCATTGCGATTTTCGTCAATCCAGATTTTCAGGTGCCTGAAAAGCGAAGGGACATATTGAATCTCATCCAGAATAACGGGCCCCTCAAAACGAGACAGGAATTCCTGCGGGTTATTTTCTGCTTCATCTGCATTCGCAGGCCAGTCAAAACTCACGTATTCCGCTTTGGGAAATAAATGCCGCAGCAAGCTGGTTTTTCCTGTCTGTCGAGCACCGGTAAGCAGAATGGCCGGCCGCTGGCTCACCAATGCTATGATTTTTGGAGAAATATCTCTTTTAATCCACATGGTTAGCCAATCTAAAGTAATAGATTAGATTAGTCAAGCTGTTGCATTCAATATAGCTGAGTACGGCTATGTGCTTCTGCAAGACGGGTGTACGACGGGGAAGTCGTGCATCAGCCACCGACAAAATCAAAGAATGTTCAATCTCGAGTTTCTAATAGATCAACACTAAAAAATCGAGAAAGATTTGTGAAGAGATAGAATGGTGGCCGGAGGTGGTCGCTCTCGGCTCTGGCCTTTGCGACACTTGCACATGACCTCCATGGATGGAGGGAATGCAGAAGAATTGTCGGGAACAATTTCTGCCCATGTGCAATGGAATTGAGCTTGAATATATGTGGTTCAATTCCAGTGCAACAAAAAGCACCAGAGAGACAAGAGCACGTGGAACAAAAAGAATTAAATGGTGGCCGGAGGTGGAATTGAACCACCGACACGAGGATTTTCAATCCTCTGCTCTACCAACTGAGCTATCCGGCCAAACAGCGGCGTATTAAACAGGCTGTTCGCCCAGGAGTCAAGGTCGATTCGCCTGATCCTGGGCAATTTTTAGCAAAAACAACTAGTTAGCCGGTCATCGTGCCCCACTTACATCTCATTAGGGGGTGGGAACGAAGGATTCGGGCATCTCGCCACCGCCTTCAAACAGGAATTTCTGCATTTGTTCTTCAAGAAAAGCCCGATGTTTCGGGTCAATCGGGCTTAAGCGATTCTCATTGATTAGAATTGTCTGGTGTTTCATCCATAGCTGCCAGGCTTCTTTGGAAATGCTATCCAGTATGCGTTGTCCCAGCTCGCCCGGGTAGGGTGCGCGGTCGAGGCCTTCGGCTTCTTTGTTCAGGTAGGCGCAGTTCACCATTTTACTCATCAGTTATTCCTCATTCGCCGCGTTTGGTCCCATCGGTTCCATCGCAAGTTGATCCAGTAGTGTTTTAACGGGCGCGGGCAGGCCGCGTTCGTCAGGCTGGCGCGTGTTATACCAAAACAGCTGCTCAGAATCCATGACCCCAATTGGAGAGGCGTGGACTTTAACCGGCTGTATGTCCAGATGGTAATGACTGAACGTGTGGCGTAGCGCCGTTAAAGGCTCTGTCGCCGAGACCGACAGCTGTAAATGTTGTAAACACCAGTCACCGATATCGTCATCGGCCTGGCATTCCGGGAAGCTCCATAAGCCCCCCCAGATGCCGCTCGGTGGTCGTCTTTTCAGCAGAATACGCTCGCTGGCTTCGTCGTGAATCATCAACATGCAGGTCTGTTTGGTGGGTTTGGTTTTCTTCGGTTTAGGCGTTGGGAAGTCGGTTTCCTGCCCCAACGCATGCGCCTGGCACTGCTTATTCAATGGGCAGTCCGGGCAGTCCGGTTGGGTGCGTCGACACACGGTCGCGCCCAGATCCATGATCGCCTGAGTGTAGTCGACCAGATTTTCAGTCGGTGTATTTTGCTCCGATTTTTCCCAGAGGTTTTGCTCAACGCTTTTTTGCCCCGGCCAGCCTTCAATCGCATAATAACGGGTGAGTACTCGCTTCACGTTACCGTCAAGGATGGCGTGGGGCTGGCCAAAGGCCTGGGCCAGGATCG
>QIKU01000016.1 GCA_003232015.1 Gammaproteobacteria bacterium | reverse complement strand
CGACGGCCACCTTTTTGTCTGGGTTGCGACGTTCGCATTGCATAAACTGAAAAATATTTCCCATCATTTTTAAACCAGTAATTTTTTATGCGGCTGCATGTTGTAAATCTTCAAGTAAAGATTCCAGACTCAGTGCTTTAGGTTTGATCAACCAGAAGTCACCCAGCGTATCGCTAAAGTTATCTAAAATGTATTGCCCACGTTTGCTGTTTGTTTCTGTAACAAATTCTGCAATTACATCTTGCAGGTGACAGCGGTAATCTTCCATGCTCTCAGCGGCAATGCGTTGAATATCTACGTCGTGATTATTGCGGTTAGCAAACTGGTTTTCGGGGTCGTAAACATAGGCGAAACCACCGGTCATGCCTGCACCAAAGTTTAAGCCGGTTGGGCCGAGTACGGTGATGAGTCCGCCAGTCATATATTCACAACCGTGGTCACCAATGCCTTCGATGACGGCATGGCAACCGGAGTTGCGTACACCAAAACGTTCGCCAGCCAGGCCGGAAGCAAACAGTTTACCGCCGGTGGCACCGTATAAACAGGTGTTCCCCATGATAGGCGTTTCTGCCGGGTCAAAGCTGCTCACTTTTGGAACAGTCAGTACCAGTTTGCCGCCCGCCATGCCTTTGCCAACGTAGTCGTTAGCATCGCCCTGTAAATAAATATTTAAACCTCCTGCATTCCATACCCCCAGACTCTGACCAACAGTACCGGTTAGCCGTAAAGTAATGGGATTGTTTTCCATCCCTGCGTCACCATGTGCTGCGGCAATTTCACCCGATATTCGCGCACCAATGGAGCGGTGGATATTTAAAACATCGTAATGGAATTCACCACCACTTTTGTTTTTAATCGCATCGGCCATATCGGTAACCATTTGATGAGCTAGTTCAGCTTTATCAAATGGCACATTTTTAGCTTCTAAGCAGAATTGTGGTTTAGCTTTATCCACGCCGGCATCCGACAAAATAGCCGAGTAATCGAGTTGCTGCTGACGTGCGGTATCGCCTTTTATCGTTTCCAGTAAATCAGTACGGCCAATAAGATCGGTGAGCTTTTTCAAGCCCAGGCTAGCAAGAATTTCACGTACTTCTTGTGTAATAAAGCGGAAGTAGTTCATCACCCATTCCACTTCGCCGTGGTAATGCTTTAAACGTAAAACATTATCCTGTGTGGCGATACCGGTGGCGCAATTATTTAAGTGGCAGATACGCAGGTACTTGCAACCCATCGCGACCATTGGGCCGGTACCAAAACCAAAACTTTCTGCGCCGAGAATAGCGGCTTTAACAACATCGAGGCCGGTTTTTAAACCGCCGTCTGTTTGTAAACGAATTTTGCTGCGCAAGTCATTGGCGCGTAGGATTTGGTGGGTTTCAGATAAACCGAGCTCCCAGGGACTGCCAGCATATTTAACCGATGCAAGTGGTGATGCAGCAGTGCCGCCGTCATAGCCTGAAATCGTAATCAAGTCGGCATAAGCTTTTGCAACACCAGCGGCAATAGTGCCGACACCGGCTTCTGCAACTAGTTTTACGGAAACCAGGCCATTGGGGTTGACTTCTTTCAAGTCAAAAATAAGTTGCGCTAAATCTTCGATAGAATAAATATCGTGATGTGGTGGGGGTGAAATTAATGAAACGCCTGGTTTGCAAAAACGCAGTTCGGCAATCAGGTCGTTTACTTTATCCCCGGGTAGTTGTCCACCTTCACCGGGCTTGGCACCTTGTGCTATTTTAATCTGCATAACTTCGGCGCTGCGTAAGTATTCTGGCGTTACACCAAAGCGGCCGGAAGCGATCTGTTTAATTTTGGATCGTTTAATGGTGCCATAGCGTTTTTTGTCTTCGCCACCTTCACCGGAGTTGGAGCGGCCGCCTAACTGGTTCATCGCTTCGGCGAGTGTTTCGTGGGCTTCGGGAGATAAAGCACCTAATGACATTGCAGCACTGTCAAAACGTTTAACGATGTCTTCCATCGGTTCAACGTCATCAACCGAAATGGCTTTGCAGCCGTCACTGTTAATGGCAAGTAAGTCACGCAGTGCAATCGGTGCGCGGTTATTAATTTGGTCGGCATAAACACGATAGTCGTCGTAGCTACCGGATTTAACTGCAACTTGCAGTGACTGGATCACGTCTGGATTATAGGCATGGTCTTCACCACCGTGGACAAATTTTAATAGTCCACCCTGGCCAATATTTTTACGTGGGTTCCATGCGAGTTTGTTTAATTGCATTTGATCGCTATCGAGATCGTCAAAGCCGGCGCCTTCCATGCGATTGGTGGTGCCTTTAAAACAAAGATCGACAACGTCCGATTGCAGACCGACACATTCAAATAACTGTGAACCACGGTAACTGGAAATAGTGGATATACCCATCTTCGAGGTAATTTTAAACAGGCCTTTGTTAATACCTTTGCGGTAATTGACATCAAGCTTGCAAGCGTCTTTTGTTTTAATTTCGCCGCTGGCAATTAAATCACGGATCACTTCGTAAGCAAGGTACGGGAAAATGGCGGTTGCACCATAGCCGAGTAATACTGCAAAGTGGTGCGGGTCACGTGCGGTGGCGGTTTCAACGACTATATTAGCATCGCAGCGTAAGCCTTCGGCAATCAGTCGGTGGTGTACCGCGCCGGTGGCGAGCAGTGCATGCACCGGGCGGCTGCCTTCGGTTATGTCACTGTCGCTTAAAACTAAAATAACCTTGCCGGCTTTAACGGCGGCAACGGCCTCGTTACAAATCTGGATAATAGCTTGCTTTAACTCGGTTGCATGCGGGCGGTTAAGTGAAATATGGGTGTGTGCATATTGGTTGTTTTGTTCTTCCATGCTTAGCAGTTGTTTAAACTTACTGGCAGAAAGAATCGGTGTACTCACGCGTAGGCGTTTTGCGTGGGTAGGTGCTTCGATAAACATATTGCACTCGGGGCCAAAACAGGTTTCAAGTGACATCACCACCTGTTCACGAATAGGATCGATCGGTGGATTGGTGACTTGTGCAAATTGCTGACGGAAGTTGTCGTATACTGAACGTACCTGTCTGGATAAAACCGGGAACGGTGTGTCGTCGCCCATTGAGCCAATGGCTTCCTGTCCTGCTTCGGCAAGTACACGGATAACCTGATCGCGTTCTTCAAAGCTCACCTGGAACATTTTCTGATACGTCTGTAATGTTTGTTTATCGATGGCGGCAATGGCACATTCTTCGTCGAGTTTATAATTTAGACGAACGGCGTGTTCACGCATCCATTGTTTATAAGGGTGACGTGTTTTTAATTGTTCATCGATCATTTCGGGTAATAGTAATTCGCCGGTCTCGGTATCGACGGCAATCATTTCACCGGGTTTTAAACGCCCTTTGCGCACCACTTGATCGGGTTCGTAATCGTAAACACCAATTTCAGAGGCCAGGGTAATGTGGCGATCTTTGGTGATAACCCAGCGCGTTGGTCGTAGGCCATTACGGTCAACACTACAGGCCGCATAGCGGCCATCAGTCATCACGATACCCGCCGGGCCATCCCAGGGTTCCATGTGCATGGAACTGTATTCATAAAAAGCACGTAGGTCAGGATTCATCACTTCAACATTCTGCCATGCTGGTGGAATCAATAAGCGCATGGCATGGAACATACTTAAGCCACCAGCAATCAAGGCCTCGAGCATATTGTCCAGGCTGTTTGAGTCGGAACCGGTGAGTGAAACCAGCGGACGAATATCTTCCATGGGTAATTTTGGTGTTTCAAATTTATGCCCACGAGCGACCGACCAGTTACGGTTACCCTGTACAGTATTAATTTCGCCATTATGTGCCAGATAACGAAACGGTTGTGCCAGGCGCCATTGTGGCCAGGTATTAGTTGAAAAGCGCTGATGGAAAACTGCGGTGGCGGATTCCATTGCCTTGTTGTTTAAGTCCTGATAGAAAACCGGCAGGTTTTCAGGCATGACTAAACCTTTATATGAAATAACATGCGATGACAGGCTGGGAATATAAAAGACGTCATCGTTGGGCTCAATGGCCTTTTCAGTTCGGCGGCGTGCTATATATAAGTGGCGCTCAAAGTCGGCATCACCCATATTATCTGCAGGATTAATAAAAACTTGCTCGATGGTGGGTACGGATTTTAAGGCTTCTTCACCACAGGCCGAGTAATCGGTGGGCACGGTGCGCCAGCCCTGGACGTCCAGCCCCTCGGTGCGGCACTCTTTAAATAAGGTATCGCGTGCGGTTTGTGCCTTATCGAAGTCGGTGCTTAAAAATACCATACCAACGGCGTAATTGTCTTTAAGTGTGAAACCCAGTTCTTTGGCTTGGGCGCGAAAGAAGCTATCCGGTTTTTTAAGCAATAAACCACAGCCATCGCCGGTTTTACCGTCAGCAGCAATCGCACCGCGGTGAGTCAGGCGTGCAAGGGCGATAATGGCGGTGTCGAGCAGCCAGTGGCTGGCTTTGCCATCCATATGCGCAATTAGGCCAAAGCCACAGTTATCGCGTTCAAATTTAGGGTTATAAAGGCCGGTTAACTTCATAGGATTTACATTTAAACTGTTAAAAATCAATAAATTAGAGCCAAATAGGCTGGTTGCGCCCGTTTGTCCTGGCTTGGGAGTGTGTTCCAGGGAAGACTCGCTATCAGGAGACAAAATGGCTCCGCAGTATACAACCCCAGCGGACTTGCTTCAATGCCTGTAGCAGCTCATTTCATGGGGAAAATAGTCTTATATTTCAGATGCTTACATCAATATAGCCTGGGTTACGCTTTGACCGCTGATGTAATGATGTTAAGAGTTGTATTGAGGCTGGATTTACTAACAAAAAGCAAAATAATGCCGATAAGCTTTATGGGTAAGTTTTTTATTGTGGAGAATGGTAGCAACCAAAATGTCTATAAATTTTAATGAAATAAAAGTAAATATTGGTGAAAGTATTCAACTTCAGGATCCTTCAAGCAATTCGGATGAGCGTATTTTTGTGAAACTGATTGGCTATCGTGACGCTAAGAGTATTCTTGTTACGATGCCGCGTTTGAACGGTGATTTAATTCGGGTTGTAAAAGGGCAAATCTTTATTGTTCGACTGTTTTCTGTGCAAACGGTTTATGCTTTTAACGTAACCGTATTAGAGGGTAAAGCAAGCCCCTATCCGTATATGCATTTATCTTATCCAAAGAAAGTAGAGTCGGTTGTGGTGAGAAATGCACAGCGAGTAAATGTTGGGCTCATTGTTTCGGTACAAACGGGTGACCCGGATAAAAATAGTGATGATTCTGTATCGGCTAAATTAACGGATATTAGTACGGGTGGCGCTAAATTATCAACCAATGAAGCTATTGGTGAAGTAAGTGACGATATTAGTATGTCAGCAAAATTAACCGTCGGTGGAGTTGAGCAATATTTACAGATACTGGCAACGATACGTCGCGTTGAAATAGAAGAAAGGGATGATAAGACAGTCTATATTTATGGGTTGGAATTTCGTTTTGTTGAAGAGAAGGACAGGCTAGTCTTGCATGGTTTTGTATATGAGCAATTAAGCAAGACTTGATTATTATGCATTCGATGATGAGCGATGTTTACTGTGATTGATCTAAATCTTTATGGATACTTGCAAAACTACGTGCCCAGGGAGATGTTTTTTGCAATGCCGCAGGAAGTTTCTTAATAGCCTGCAAAGCTTCACTACGATTCGCGTAACTACCATAGACTAGCGCATACCAGTCACGCTGATTGTGGCGGGTGTGAAAATAAACCGCCTTACCTTTGAGCTTATATTTCCGAATAAACTGCTGAATGTTTTTATCGTTCCGTCCGCCGAGTAATTGCAAGGTATAGCGTCTTGGATCCTGGCTCCATAGCCATGCGGCAGAGTCTTTTACTTCCGTAGGAGGAGGGTTGGTGATAATGGCAGCGGGTGCTTTAGCTGTTTGTAATTTTATTTTAGGCTTAGCTGGTTTGCTATCTATTTTTTCAGTATTAATCTTAGCCTGTACACTGTCAAAACGACGTAACCAGGGTTTTACTTTTGAGTTTGCGATTTTCTTTTTAATGAGTTGCGCTGCTTCTTTTGTCGCGTAACTGCCGTAGATTAATGCATACCAGGGCTTACCTTGACGCAGTGTTTGGTACACTGCAACCTTGTCGCTTAGCTTATTGGCCTTTGTAAATTTCTTAATGCTGTTTTTATTCTGTGTGCCGAATAGTTGTAGAGTGAAGTTGTTGGGTTCCTGATCTAATATCCAGCGCTCATCGTTAATGCCGGCGACAGCAGTAATAGTGGTGGGTTTTGCTTTTGGTTTTATAACATTAAAGCTAAGCCGGTTTGACTCAGTGTTGTTTTGCTTTAATTGTACAGCCCATTTATCGGCTGTTGTTCCGACGGTGATAGTCAGTTCTATATTGTTGTCATCAATAATTTTATATTGATGTTTCTTTAATGCTTTGGTTTTACCTGTCCAACTAATCCATACAGCAGGTGGTTTTGAGCCACTTTTAAAGCCGCTACCTTGTATTGTGATTGTTTGTGGTTTGTTGCTGCCAATAACCGGGTTCGGTGAAACCGTGTTGAGCACATAGTCGGTGGGTTCCGGTTGTGGCGTTACATTATTTTCTAGTGTTATTTTTTGTTCTGGTGTTGCTGCGTCTTTATTGCTGTTTTGCAATGAGGGTGCATCCTCTAGTTCTGGCGCAGGGGGTTGCGGGGGGGCTTTTAATGTTATTTCCTGAGATTTTTTTTGTTCAGCCAACAATGGAATGGGCTCTTTTTTTGTAGAAGATACTGCGGATGGTAAATTACGATTGATGGTAGAGAGTGAATCATCTTTTGGAGCAACTGCTTCGTTAATCGTGTCCTGCATAGTGAAAACAATAATAGAAACGATAGCAACAATGGCAATAAAAACGATGTGGCGAGTGCTGAATGCGGCTGCATTATAATTGATGGGTTTCTCGTTATCCGGTTTGAAGCCTAAGTCTTCTGCACTAAATTGATTATTCGAATCGGAATCAGTGTTTTCGGTTAAATCAACGGGGTTAATTTTATGATTCAGGCTGGCCGCATCGTCCAGATGTAAATGTGCTAACTCGCAAATATGCGAGGGAATACCACGGGCAATTTTATGAATTTTTTGAATGACCTTCGGTGTAAATGGAGAAGCACCTTCGAAGCCGGCAACCGCCATGCGGTGTTTTATAAATTCGGCGGTTTGGTCTTCATCGAGTGGATTCAGTTCCAATGTATGGGTGATGCGTTCTCTTAATGGACGAATCGAGGGGGATTCCAGCATGATATCGATTTGTGGTTCACAGAATAAAATAATCCGTAGTAAGTGGCCTTGCGCGGCTTCAATGTCGGCAAAATAAAACAGTGTTTCAAGCGCATCTTTGGGAAGCTCATGGGCATCGTCAATAAGCAGTATGGGGACTAAATCGTCATTCTGTAATGCTTTTAAATGTTCAAACACAATTTCCTGTACGGCGGATGGATCATTGGGTATGCCATTTAACCCAAAACCACGGGCAATATCCGTTAACATGGAATCGGCATCCATCATGGTGTGTGCATGCACTTCGCATAGATACCATGAATCATCTGCATTGTTGCAGAAGCGGCGCAGTAAGCTGGTTTTACCAATACCACGCTCACCGGTAACAATTAATAACAGGTTGCTGTATTGGGTGAGGTGCGACAACATTTCAAGACGCTGATGTCGCTCAGCATCAAGGTATAAAAAATTATCATCGTGTTGGGTTGAAAACGGTGCTTCATTTAAACCGTATTGCCGAAGGTAGGCGGGCTCAAGGCGTTTGAGTTGATCGGCGTCGTAATTAGCCATTAAGAATCCAGTGAGGTGCTGTTGTTGTCATTGTTATCGACACCCTGAATAAAGACAACCCGAAAGCCCCGACTTAATTGTGCATCGCGAACACGTTCTAAAGCAATGAGCGCATCATTTTTACAGGGGAAGTGATCCCGCTTGACTCGACCACTTGAGCCTTGTTTTCCCCATTCTCGTACCAATGTCCAGCCATCAAGTAAATCCTGTTGTAGTAACAATTGGTAGTAACGGGGCTGCTGTTCCTTTTGTTGTATTTGCATATAAATACGCATGTTATTTTAACCGAATGTTGCAACTGAACATTCATTAATTATATTCAATAATATAGCATAGTATAATACTAAATCATTGGTATCTATTTGTTTTTAGGTTGTTTTGTTGCTACTCAGGTTAATTCAGCGGGATTAAAAATCTTTTCATATTCTGCAATCGCGTAGCGGTCGGTCATTCCTGCAATATAATCGGCGACGGCACGCGCTTTGCCAAGTTCGGCATTTTTTTGCTCTTTTTGGGTGATAATTTGCTGGTATTTAGGATTCAATAGTTTTGGATCATTGAGGAAGGCGTTGAATAATTGCTGGATGATATGGGCGGCTTTCGCTGACATGCGATGAACTCGATAATGTGAGTACATTTGTGTGCGTAAAAATCGTTTTAGCTGCAGATTCATTTCCAGCATTTCAGGGCTGAAATGTGCGAGTTCATCAGGGTGGTTACGAATACTATCAATGGAGCCGGGCCTGGCAGCGTTCAGGTTTGTTCGAGTGGTGTCGATAAGGTCGACTACCTGGCGGTTTATCATTCGGCGGATAATTTCGTGAACGCGACGGCGATCCTGCAAGTCAGGATATTGTTTACTGACCACATCAAACTGTTCTTTAAACAGGTGGATTTCAAGTAGTTGATCAATTTCGATAAGCCCTGAACGCAATCCATCATCCACATCATGATTATTATAGGCAATTTCATCGGCCAGATTAACGGTTTGCGCTTCAAGGCTGGCTTGTTTTTTATTCAGAAAACGTTCGCCCACGTCACCGAGTTGTTTGGCATTTTTAACTGAGCAGTGCTTTAAAATCCCTTCACGGGATTCAAAGGTTAGATTTAAACCGGTAAAGTCGGCATAGCTTTGCTCAAGTTTGTCGACGGTGCGTAATGATTGTAAATTATGCTCGAAGCCGCCGTAGTCTTTCATGCAGGCATTGAGTGCATCCTGTCCGGCATGGCCGAAAGGGGTGTGGCCTAAGTCATGCGCCAGCGCGATGGTTTCACTTAAGTCTTCATTCAACTCTAAAATACGCGCAATGCTGCGGCTGAGTTGTGCCACTTCAATGGAATGGGTTAAGCGAGTGCGGAACATATCGCCTTCGTGGTTAACAAAAACCTGGGTTTTATATTCTAAACGGCGGAAGGCCGAAGAATGGATAATGCGATCACGGTCGCGTTGATAGTCACTACGATACTGGGGTGACTCTTCGGCAAAACGGCGACCCCGTGAGCTGGATTGTTGCGCTGCATAAGGTGCGAGTTGCATGGTGGGTTCCCTGATTTTATTGTTTTGGTGCTATTATTTAGGAGCCGATTGAAAGTGCTCAATCGTCTGGCGTAAGTTATCCGCTTTAAAATCGTGGGTGACCTTTGCATCGCCAAGCGCGTTGTAAAGCACAAAGTTTATTTTTCCATCACGTACTTTTTTATCGACACGCATTAAGTCCATAAAGATATCGTAAGTCATTATCGCAGGTAATTGCACCGGCAGTTTTGCTGCTTCAATGATTGTTTTAACGCGCTGCACGTCCTGTTCGCTTATCCAGTTTTCACGCATGGATAAGTCCGCTGCCATCAGCATACCGATGCCAACTGCTTCGCCGTGCAACCAGTTGCCATAGCCAGTACCCGATTCAATCGCGTGGCCAAAGGTATGGCCAAGGTTAAGTAGTGCACGAATGCCGCTTTCTCTTTCATCCGCGGCAACCACTTCGGCTTTGCACTGACAGGAAACTTCAATGGCATAACTTAATGCCGCCGGGTCGCGCGCCAGTAGCTTATGCATGTTCTGTTCGAGCCAGCCGAGGAATTCAGGTAAACGAATTAAGCCGTACTTAATCACTTCGGCCAGTCCGGCACTTAGCTGGTTATCTTCGAGCGTATTTAGCGTTTTAATATCAGCCAACACGCAACTGGGCTGATGAAAAGCACCAATCATATTTTTACCAAGTGGGTGATTAACCCCGGTTTTACCACCCACCGATGAGTCAACCTGTGCCAGCAGGGTAGTGGGTATTTGAATAAAATTTACCCCGCGTTGATAACTTGCGGCTGCAAAGCCCGTCATATCACCGACAACGCCGCCACCTAAAGCAACTAAGGTGCAGTAACGGTCAAAGTGGTTGGATAGCAGTGCATCATAAATAAGATTGAGATCATTTAAGGTTTTGTGTTGCTCACCATCGGGCAAGATAACCGTATGACACTGAAAATCAGAAAATAAAGCTTTCGCCTGTTGAAGGTATAAAGGCGCAACAATATCATTACTGACTATCATCACCTGAGTGCCACTAACATAAGGGGTGACTAAGTCTTTTTGAGACAGTAAGTCTGCTCCAATATGGATA
>QIKU01000044.1 GCA_003232015.1 Gammaproteobacteria bacterium | reverse complement strand
ATAATTAATTATTTGATTATAAATAACTTCTAAACTATGTCTCTGTCATTGCGAGCGATAGCGCGGCAATCTAGCTAGATGATACCCCGTATCTTTAAGGTTGCCGCGCTATCGCTCGCAATGACAATAGAAATTAAATTGCTTTTTTCAACGCAGATAAGAAGCGTTGATTTTCTTCGCTAGTACCAATGCTCACTCGCAGATAATCCTGCATCCCGTAATTACCAACCGGTCGTACAATTATGCCTGCTTTAAGCAAATTTTCATAACATGCATTTGCATCATCCACTTTAAAACACACAAAATTGCCAATAGAAGGAATAAAGCTTAAGTTTAAAGCCTGTAAGCCCTCAACGACCACTTTCATTTGCTTATAATTGAGCTGCACACTGGCATTTAAATAGGCTGCATCTGCCAGAGCAACCTCAGCGGCTTTTAACGCCAGTACATTTACATTAAAAGGCTGCCGAACCCGGTTTAAGATATTGGTAATTTGTGGGTTAGCAATAGCATAACCTACGCGCAAACCAGCCAGGCCATAGGCCTTGGAAAAAGTTCGCGTTACGATTAAATTATCAAACTGTTTTAGCAGTGCAAGCCCATCGGGATAATCTTGTACGCCATAATCCGGGTGGCTTGCAAATTCAAAATAAGCTTCATCCAGCACCACTATAATATCGGCAGGCAACGATTCTAAAAAGTGCTGCAACGTTTGCGCATTCAACCAGGTGCCAGTTGGGTTATTCGGGTTGGCAATAAAAATAAGTTTAGTCTGTTCCGTTACCGCCGATAACATGGCCTCTAAATCGTGCCCCCAGTCTTTCGCTGACGTGACAACAGCCGTTGCACCAATCGCTTGCGTAACAATAGGGTAAACAGCAAAAGCATGTTCTGAATAAATTACACTGTCGGTTTCATTGACAAAGGCGCGCGCAATCATTTCCAGCACATCATTGGAACCATTCCCTAAGGTAATATTCTCAGCAGAAATATCAGCATATTTTGTAGCTAAAGCTTGCTTTAAATCGAAACCATTACCATCGGGGTAGCGCGTCAACGCCTGTAAACTATTTTTCAATGCTTCAACGACACGCGGGCTGGGACCCAATGGGTTTTCATTGGATGCCAGTTTAACAATCGAGGATACGCTGTATTCGCGTTCAAGTTCCTCAATCGGTTTGCCCGGCTGATAAGGTTGCAGTGCCTGAACACCACAGACAGCTAATTTCTCAAATTTATTCATAGGAAGTTTTACTTTGATGAACCCGCGCGGCCATAAATATCTTCAAAGCGTACAATATCATCTTCACCCAGATAACTACCGGATTGAACTTCGATCATTTCAAGCGGAATGGCGCCTTTATTTTCCAGACGGTGCTTTATCCCTAAAGGAATATACGTTGATTCATTTTCAGTTACCAGAAAAACTTCATCACCGCGTGTAACTTCAGCGGTACCTTTAACAACAATCCAGTGTTCAGCACGGTGATGATGTAGCTGCAAGGACAATGCCGCACCGGGGTTAACTGTAATACGTTTGGCCTGATAACGCTCTCCTTTATCGATACATTCATACGAACCCCAGGGGCGATAAACCAGTTGATGATTTTGATATTCATCCCGGTTCTGTTTTTTTAATGCTTCAACTATCTTTTTAACATCTTGCGCACAATTTTTGTTCGCCACTAGAATTGCATCGGCGGTTTCAACCACAACAGTGTCTTTTAAACCCACTGCGGCAATATAGCGCCCACTGGAATACAATAAACTGTTTTCAGTATCATGCAGCGCGACATCACCTTTGGTAACATTCCCATGGGCATCTTTTTCACCCACTTCCCATAATGTTGACCAGACACCCACGTCTGACCAGCCTGCATTTAAAGGTATAACCGCCGCTTTATGTTGGGTAGCCCCATCTGCACTAGCGGCCTTTTCCATTACGGCATAGTCAATCGAATCACTGGGTGACGCCTTAAAAGCCGCTTTATCCACCCGGCAAAAATCATTATCGAGTGCTGCATTTTTATAAGCAGTTTCGGATGCTGTAAAAATAGCATTATTCAGTGATTTTATCTCATCCAGCCAACTTGCTGCTGTCATCATAAACAAACCACTGTTCCATAAATAATTACCAGACTTTATATACTGCGCGGCTGTTTTTGCATCCGGTTTTTCAACAAAACTTTCAATCAAGCAGGCAGTATTTTTTTCTGATAGTTGTGTGCCTGCTTTAATATAACCATATCCTGTTTCAGGTGCATTCGGTTGTATACCAAACGTCACTAAATAATTATCAGCAGCGAGTACCGCACCTTGTTTTACAACCTGATGAAAAATATTAATATCATCGATAACATGATCCGCTGGCATTACCAGCATAATGGCACCCGCTGATTTTTTCTGTGTTGCCAGCGCAGCTAAAGTTAATGCGGGCGCCGTATTTCGCCCAACGGGTTCGAGTATAATGGTCGAATCTTTAATGCCAAGCTGGCGCATTTGTTCTGCTACAAAAAAACGATGGTCTTCATTGCATACAATAATAGGTGGCAGGACTTCAATATCCAGATCTTTTAGCCGCAGTGCAGTTTCCTGCAGCATGGTATTTTCGGTTACCAAAGGCAATAACTGTTTTGGATACATTGCCCGCGACAATGGCCATAAACGGGAACCAGAACCACCGGATAAAATAACGGGTTGAATTTGTTGCGACATGATACGGTACCGATCCCTGCGAAAAAATAAAATAAATAACTATAAAACCGCTTTAGGAAAAGATCCTAAAACATTCACCATGGTGGCTGCTTTATTGAGTTCTTTTAATGCCTGCTTAACATTATTATCATTTTCATGCCCATCAATATCAACAAAAAAAACATAATCCCATGTGCCGCTCCTTGATGGCCGCGACTCTATCCGCGTCATCGAAATATTATTATTCGCGAAAGGCTGCAATATACCCAATAAAGCACCGGAGCGATTTGCCGTTGTAATAAGTAACGAGGTTTTATCTTCACCACTGGCGGGTGTTTCACGTTGACCAATAATTAAAAACCGTGTGGTATTATCCGGCTCATCTTCAATATTTGGCACCAGCATATTAAGTGCATATATTTCTGCCGCCGTTTCACTGGCAATCGCTGCGGTATTTTTTTCTTTTGCTGCCATTGCGGCTGCCGCCGCATTGCTGCTCATATCAATTAATTCAACATCAGGCAGGTTGCTGTCTAACCATTGCCTGCATTGCGCTAATGACTGCTGATGCGAATAAACCTTTTTAACCTTTGCAAGTTCTGTTTCATTGCTTAGTAAATTATGATGAATACGCAAAATGACTTCGCCACAGATATTCAGTGACGATGTTATAAATTCATCTAACGTGTGGTTAACAACCCCTTCGGTTGAATTTTCAACCGGCACCACACCATACGATGCTGCACCTGATTCCACTTCACGAAACACATCACCAATGGATGCCAACGGAACAGTATTAATAGAATGACCAAAGTGCTTTAGTGCCGCAGCCTGGGTAAAGGTACCTTCCGGTCCTAAAAAAGCAATCGCCATTACCTGTTCCAAAGCCAGGCAGGCGGACATGATTTCACGGAATAAACGTGCCATTTCCTCATCGCTTAATGGCCCTTTATTACGCTCCATCACCCGACGCAGCACCTGTGCCTCACGTTCAGCACGGTAAAAAACGCTGTCATTTGATTGTTGTTTAGCCTCAGCCACTTGCTGTGCAACGCTGGCACGCTTAGTAATTAAGGTCTGGATCTGTTGATCCAGACTGTCAATTTTATCCCTTAATTCTAATAAACGGTCGCTCATAAAAATAAACTTCGTCCTTAAAATATTTAAGTAATAACTCGCACAGTCAACACACCATCAATTGACTTGATTTCATCAATGATACTCTGTGGTGGTTCTGCATCCACATCAATAATCGTATAAGCAAGATCTTCGCGTGATTTATTTAACATATCAACAATATTTAAATCGGCACTGGCTAAGGCCGTTGAAATTTGCCCTACCATATTCGGTACATTACTGTTTACAACCGTAATGCGGTGCGAGCCATTACGTTCCATTTTTACGACTGGGAAATTAACCGAATTTAATACGTTACCATTTTCCAGATAATCACGAACCTGATCGGCCACCATAATGGCACAATTATCTTCGGCTTCAACCGTAGAAGCCCCTAAGTGCGGTAACGATACCACACGCTCATGGTCTTTAATCTCGTTACTGGGGAAGTCACAAATATAGGCATACAATTTCTTTGCATTTAATGCTTCTAGTACGGCAGCATCATCGACAATACCGTCACGCGCAAAATTCAGGATAATGGCATTATCTTTCATTACTTTAATACGTTCGGCATTAATCATGTTTTTAGTCGCTTCAATTAATGGCACATGAAATGTAACAAAATCTACTTTCGATAAAAGCTCTTCAATACTTGCGGCTTTTTGAACCGTTGATGAAAGTTGCCATGCGCCTTCCACGGTAATACCGGGATCATAGCCAATCACATTCATGCCTAGATCCAGAGCCGCGTTGGCAACATAGCGACCAATAGCCCCTAGGCCAACAACACCTAAGGTTCGACCAGGTAATTCAAAACCCGCGTAATCTTTTTTACCTTGTTCAACCGCTTTACTGATTTCAGCATTATCACCTTCAAGCGCACGCGTATAATTCCATGCATTGCATAAGTTACGGCAACCAATTAACATCCCGGCAATCACTAATTCTTTAACTGCATTGGCATTTGCACCGGGGGCATTAAAAACCGCCACTCCTTTTTGTGACATTTTTTCGATTGGAATATTATTGGTACCCGCACCGGCACGGCCGACAGCTTTTAAGCTATCGGGAATATCCATATCATGCATTTTATAGGAACGCAATATAATGGCATCCGGTGCACTGCATTCAGATGAAACTTCATAACTGTCACGCGGCAAACGATCCAGACCGGCAACAGAAATATTATTTAAGGTTAGAATTTTTTTCATTATTTAATCTTTTTATTTTTAGTGTGCAAAAAACAATGGATTTAATCAGCCATTGCGTTTTTCAAAGTCCTGCATAAATTCAACTAATGCATCCACACCGGCTTCCGGCATGGCGTTATAAATACTAGCGCGCATACCACCAACCGAGCGATGGCCTTTTAATGTGGTTAAGTTTTCTTTTTTCGCTTCTTCTAAAAACTTCGCATCCAGTTCGGCATCTGCTAAAGTAAACGGTACATTCATCCATGAGCGGCACGGTACATCCACCGGGTTGGCATAAAAACCAGATGTATCAATCGCAGCATAAAGTTTACCGGCTTTACGCTTATTAATTTCGGCCATTTTTTCCAGGCCGCCCAGTTCTTTTACCCATGCAAACACTAACCCGGCCAGGTACCATGCATAAGTCGGCGGCGTGTTATTCATTGAATCGGTTTTCGCATGCACTGCATAGTCAAACATACTCGGTGTATTTTTTGCAGCCTGGCCGATTAAATCTTTTTGCACAATCACCATGGTTAAACCAGCTGGGCCAATATTCTTTTGTGCGCCAGCATAAATAACGGCAAATTTAGAAACATCAATCGGACGTGACATAATGGTGGATGACATGTCGGCAACCAATGGCACATTCACATCGGGTACAAATGGAAATTCAACGCCGCCAATGGTTTCGTTTGGCGTGTAGTGCAAATAAGCCGCATCTGCTGAAAGCTTCCAGCTATCCTGAGCAGGCACGGTTGAAAATTTTTGTTCTTCACTACTCGCTACTACATTCACATCACAAAAGCGTTTTGCTTCGGCAATGGCTTTTTTAGACCAACCACCGGTATTAACATAATCGGCGGTTGTTTTACCCGCTAATAAATTGAGTGGCACCATTGCAAATTGTGAGCTTGCGCCGCCCTGAAGAAATAAAACATCGTGAGTATCAGGAATAGACATCACGTCAATAAAATCCTGTTTGGCTTTTCCGGCAATTGACATATATTCTTTACCGCGGTGACTCATTTCCATCACCGACATGCCGGTTCCCTGCCAGTCCAGCATTTCCTGCTGAGCCTGTTTCAGTACCGCCTCGGGTAACATGGCCGGGCCTGCGCTGAAATTGTAAACTCTTGACATCTAACTACTCCTTAACAATCTAAAATAAAAATATCTAACCACGAAGGGGAGCCTGCCCCACGTAGCGCGTTGCGATTAAAAAAACTATTCCGTTTTACCATCTGAATCAGACGTAGCAATAACCTCTGCTTCAATGTTTTCAATTCGCTCCAAACCAGACAGCTTTTCGCCTGCGGATAAACGTATTAAACGCACACCTTGTGTGTTGCGCCCCATATCAGAAATTTCTGCTACACGGGTTCGAACCAGTGTGCCACTGGTGGTGATTAACATAATTTCATCATCGCTATCGACTCGCACCGTGCCAATCACATCGCCATTACGTTCACTGGTTTGAATAGAGATAACGCCCATACCACCACGGCCATGTACAGGATAGTCACTGATTGATGTACGTTTACCGAAGCCATTTTCAGTTGCTGTTAGTAAATAACCTTCTGATGCAATAACCAGTGAAATTACTTTCTGGCCATCTTTTAATTTAATACCACGCACACCGACCGAAGCACGCCCCATTGAACGTACATCACTTTCATTAAAACGAATCGCTTTACCAACACTATTAAATAACATCACATCCTGACCGGCTTCGGTGAGTTCAACACCAATCAACTTATCACCTTCACGAATTTCAACAGCGATAATGCCAGAAGCACGTTGCCGTGAAAAATCGGTGAGCGGTGTTTTCTTAACGGTACCGTTGGCCGTTGCAAATAAAATATATTTATCTTCTTCGTATTCACGTATCGGCAGTATCGCGTTAATACGTTCACCGTCGGATAACGGCAATAAATTAACAATCGGTTTGCCGCGTGCGGTTCGTCCGGCTTGTGGAAGCTCGAATACTTTAAGCCAGTACACTTTACCTGCACTGGAGAAACACAAAATTGTGTCATGGGTGTTAGCAACAAACAGCTTATCTACAAAGTCTTCGTCTTTTACTGATGTTGCCGCTTTGCCTTTGCCACCGCGACGTTGTGCGGTATAGGTCGTTAATGGTTGAGACTTGGCATAACCTTCATGCGACAAGGTCACCACGACATCTTCTTCGGTGATCAAATCTTCGATGGTTAAGTCTTCCTGACTTGAAATAATTTCTGTGCGGCGTTCGTCACCGTACTGGTCACGCATTTCAATTAACTCTTCACGGATAACTTCCATTAAGCGTGCTTCGCTTGCGAGTATTGCCATTAATTCGGCAATTACTTTTAAAAGTTCTTCGTATTCGGCAATGATTTTTTCATGTTCTAAACCGGTTAAACGGTGCAAGCGCATATTTAAAATAGCTTGCGCCTGTGAGTCAGATAAATAATATTTACCCTCGCGCAAACCAAACTCGGCACCTAAACCTTCTGGGCGTGATGCATCGGCGCTTAATTCGGCACCGGCTTTTTCAATCATTTGAATAACTGCACCCGGCTCCCAGGCCGTTGCTAATAATTGTTCTTTTGCCTGCGCCGGATTCGCAGCGGCTTTAATTAAAGCAATGATCGGATCGATATTGGCTAACGCAATCGCCAGACCTTCACGTTCATGTGCTTTTTCGCGTGCTTTGCGTAGCTCATAAATAGTGCGACGAGTAACAATTTCCTTTCGGTGACGGATAAAGGCATCTAAAATCTGCTTAAGGTTTAAAATACGCGGTTGGCCATCCACCAACGCAACCATATTAATCCCAAACACATTTTGCATTTGTGTGTGCTTGTACAAATTGTTAATCATGACTTCCGAAACTTCACCACGGCGCAATTCAATCACCACGCGCATGCCGTCTTTATCGGACTCATCACGTAAACCGGTAACACCATCGATTTTTTTCTCTTTAACCAGTTCAGCAATACGTTCCAATAACCGTGCTTTATTCACCTGATAAGGCAGCTCGGTAACAATAATGGCTTCTTTGCCTTTCGGCGATGTTTCGACATGGGTGCGCGCGCGCACATAAATACGACCACGCCCAGTCGCGTAAGCTTCGGCAATACCGCGTGCGCCATTGATAATGCCAGCCGTTGGAAAATCGGGGCCTGGCACAATTTCCATTAACGACTGAATGTCAATCGTTGGGGTTTCTATCGTCGCTAAACAGGCGTTAATCACTTCCACTATGTTATGCGGTGGAATATTGGTGGCCATGCCCACGGCAATACCGGACGAACCATTGACTAAAAGATTAGGAATTTTGGCTGGAAGAATAGCCGGTTCGTGTTCCGACTCGTCATAGTTAGGCGTAAAGTCAACGGTTTCTTTATCGAGGTCGGCGAGTAACTCATGGGCAATTTTCGACATGCGTACTTCGGTGTAACGCATTGCCGCGGGAGCATCACCATCAACCGAACCAAAGTTGCCCTGGCCGTCAACCAGCATATAACGCAAAGAAAAAGGCTGCGCCATACGAACAATAGTATCGTAAACGGCCGTGTCCCCGTGCGGATGGTATTTACCAATCACATCGCCAACAACACGCGCTGATTTTTTATAGGGTTTGTTCCAGTCATTGCCTAATACGCGCATCGCGTATAATACCCGACGGTGTACTGGCTTAAGTCCATCGCGCACGTCGGGAAGTGCCCGCCCAACAATCACACTCATCGCGTAATCCAGGTAGGATTGACGCATTTCATCTTCGATATTAATCGGCAGGATTTCTTTCGCGAATTCAGTCATGAATTTTAATTTCTTCTCTTCATTCTTTTAGTTTTTAAGCAGATTTAAGCCCGAAATTGTACCATGTATTCCATACTACTGCACAATGCTAAAAATCGCTGTATGAGCTGATACGGGCGTGAGAATAAATTTTGATATTTTTAAGAACCCGATTGCATCATTGCCAAAATCTTGCTGGTATCAGGCTGCTCAACCACCCCTTTCTCCGTCACAATGGCATCGACAAGGCTTGCCGGGGTTACATCAAACACCGGATTCCAGCTATCGGCACCTTCCGCTGCTACGCGTTGCCCCATTACCGCCAATACTTCATCCTTGGGGCGTGATTCAATCGGAATACCCTCCCCTGATGGCATAGCCATATCAATAGTGGACGTGGGTGCGGCCACCATAAACTTAATCCCATGATATTTTGCTGCCACAGCCAAACTATAAGTGCCAATTTTGTTTGCCACGTCACCGTTTGCGGCAATTCTGTCTGAACCCACCACTATCCATTGCACTTTGCCTTGCTGCATCAAATAAGCGGCAGCAGAATCGGCAATTAAAGTCACCGGAATATTATCCTGTAGCAATTCCCAGGCTGTTAAACGTGCACCTTGTAACCAGGGTCGGGTTTCATCGGCATACACTTTGGTTATTTTGCCATTGGCCACACCCGAGCGGATCACACCCAGCGCCGTGCCATAACCCCCGGTTGCTAATGCACCCGCATTGCAATGGGTTAATACCCCACAGTTTTCAGGCAACAGGGCACTGGCAAATTCACCCATGGTTTTATTGGCCTGAATATCTTCGCTGTGAATCGCTTTGGCTTCATCCAGTAATACACTCAAAACCTTATTTTTATCCAGCCCTGCATCAAGGTTAGCGATGCAGGCCTGCATCCGTACAATTGCCCAATGTAAATTAATGGCCGTGGGGCGGGCTTTAGCTAAATAGTCAACAAAAGGCGTTATTTCCTGCTGCCAGCTATTGGATAACGCCATCGCTTCGCCTGCGGCCAGTACCATGGCATAGCCTGCCGTTACCCCAATCGCAGGGGCACCACGCACCACCATATCGGTAATCGCGTCAGCCGCTTCAGCGGATTTAGAATAATGTAAGTAAACAGTTTGTTCCGGCAATATCCGCTGGTCTAACAATAAGAGTTGACTATCCTGCCATTGAACAGGTTGAATGCCTTCGTTATCCATTGGTTTTCCTTAAGCGCTTGCACTTCTTTAGTGGCTATAAAAGCTGTTATCATAGCATTACTTTATTACTAATTATTCAGAATACTGCATGCAAAATATCGACACGCTAATCCATGCAAAATGGCTTATTCCAATTGAACCGGCAGCTACGGTTTATGAAAATTATTCGATTGCGATAGATAAAGGTCGCATCCTTGCACTGCTGCCTTCGGATAAAGCCAATAGCCACTATAAAGCCAGCGAAGTTCATCAATTTGATAAGCATGCTTTGCTCCCCGGCTTAATCAATACCCACGGCCACGCAGCAATGACTTTAATGCGTGGCATGGCCGATGACCTGCCCTTAATGACCTGGCTTAATGAGCATATCTGGCCAACGGAAGCCAAATGTGTCAGCAGTGAATTTGTTTATGACGGCAGCCTGATTGCCTGCGCAGAAATGTTGCGCGGTGGCACCACCTGTTTTACCGATATGTACTTCTTC
>QIKU01000154.1 GCA_003232015.1 Gammaproteobacteria bacterium | reverse complement strand
AATGGAAACAATGCTCGCCAGTGCTTCACCACGAAAGCCCATGCTTTCAATCGCGGTTAAATCATCAAAACTGCTTATTTTACTGGTGCAATGCGCCTGCACCGCTAGAGGTATTTCCTGTTCAGGAATACCGTGGCCATCATCACGGATTTTAATCTGCTGCAAGCCACCCTTTTGAATGTCAATTTCAATATACGCTGCACCGGCATCCAGGGAGTTTTCAATTAATTCCTTAACAATCGACGCCGGGCGTTCAACCACTTCACCGGCTGCAATCTGGTTTGCAAGTTGAACCGGAAGTTGGCGGATGGGGGTGCGTGCAAGTTCAGTGGTGTTCATATAAGCAGCTTATCATAATCTCTGAGAATCAATTATATATCGTCAACGGGGTATACACCCCTTTGAAAACCCCAACGGTGGTTTTGTGCCCGCTGCAAGCGGGCGGGGAAACCAGATTATATGATTCACAGCAACTGATTTCCTTGACACACCAGAAACAGACTTTTATCCTAAGCCGAAGTAAAATAGCATATAAAAAGGAATTTAGTAAAATGATAGAACAACAACTCGGCGACAGCCTTAGCCGCATTATACACAAATTCAAAAAGATAACCCAAAAGTCACCAACCCCCACCAGATTGTGCCCAACCAGCTTTTTTTGATGGATATTCCATCTTCGTATTGCGCTACCTTCTTCGAAGAAATAGCCAACATGTATCTGAACACAACTAAAAACCAACTCAAGCCCCTGTAACAGCAATGGAATGCGCCGCAAATGAAAAGGAAAGGAAATGTCTACAATTAATAAAGATGGAATGCTCATAGATAGCAAGGTTCACCGTCGAAGATTCCAAACTATTGAGCACGGAATGCTATTTGGTGTTCATGCAATAGTTGTACATCAAACAGATTCGCCAACCGCTCAACATACATTTAATGGATATAAAGCGGGTGGTAATGGTGCACACTTTCTAATAGACAAGAAGGGTTTAATTTACCAAACAGCTAGCATTTATAAGCGCTGCTACCACATCGGCCGCTTAATTAAATCAAAGTGCCTAACCATTAATAAAAATAGCTGCAATAACGCTAGCATGGCTAAAATTCTTGCCATGTCCTGGACAAATCAGATTAAAGCTCTTAATTCACATGAACGATTTAAAACATATCCTCACAGATATCCAGTTAATAGTGATTCTATTGGTATAGAGCTTGTTGGAAAGCATATAGACAAAAAGACATACGAAACCATCACTGCTCAACAAAATATGTCACTACAATGGCTAGTAGGCAAACTTTACAATCACTTTAGCCTTACTTCTAGCGATGTATACAAACATCCAGAAGTTTCTTATAAAAACCCTGGCGAAGCCAGTACGGCGGTCTGGAAATGAAAACGAAATTTATTCTTTTTTTTGTTGCAATGCTTATCACTTCTTGCGCAAGTACAGGTTTTCAAAGCAGTAATATTGCAGATGTCTATGTTGCTGACTTCGGATCGGAAGATATTAAGCATTGTCGTCCTTCAGATGTAGATCTAAGCCATAATGAGGCAAAAGAATTTTTTCTTCGAGCTAAAAAGGTCGAATACAAGGTCATACATGATCACTACAATTATGCGCCATGTTATATTGAGGGAACATTGAAATACAAATCTAAAGTATGTGAGTGGGAAATTCGTGCTGGAGCCACAGGACACATAAAATGTGGTAAAAATACTCAATATTTTGCATGTGATACATGTGAGGACTTATTTAAAACAAAATAGTTATTGGCATACAGGCGCAGATAAATGGATGGGCAATCTATCCAGAATGGCTGCTGGCGCAGAGGTATTGTTGTTTTAACCAAGCTGAATTTAAAAATAGCCTGTGATATTAACTACGATAAGGAATGCGTAATACCGCACCCACCCGAATACGATCACTGGCTAATTTATTCACACTGCGAATAGTCGCAATGCTCACACGATAACGATTAGCAATGGCTGATAATGTTTCCCCACGGGTTACACGGTGTCGGGTATCCCCTTTTGTGTTTCCCAGCGCCAGCAAACTGCCCGGTGGCGGGTTGGCATGAAAGTAATTGCGCACACCTTTTAGTATAGCCACTGCAATACGCTGCTGATGTTTAGCACTACGTAGTTTACGTTCTTCTGCCGGGTTCGATATAAAAGCTGTTTCAACTAATATCGACGGAATGTCGGGTGCTTTTAGAACTTTAAAACCGGCTTGTTCAACCGTTTTTTTATGCAGATGCGCAACTTTGCCTAAATTGCCTAACACATGGTTAGCCACCTGATGGCTGGTTTCCATGGTGGAATTTTTTACCATATCAACCAGTACCAGTTTTAATAAGTCATCATCAATTTCTTCAAAGTCGATACCGCCAATCATATCGGACTGGTTTTCCTGTTCAGCCAGAAAACGTGCTGCTTCACTACTCGCACCCCGTTCAGAAACCACAAAAACAGAGGTGCCTTTTGCTTTGGTATTTCTGAATGCATCGGCGTGAATGGAGATAAAAATATCGGCCTGTTTACGACGTGCTATCTTCACCCGATTTTTCAGACTGACATAATAGTCACCTGTGCGGATCATAACCGGCCGCATTCCACGCTCACGTTTAACCAGTTTTTCAAGGCGTTTGGCAATGGCCATCACCACGGTTTTTTCGCGTGTACCACGGCGCCCAATCGCACCAGGATCTTCGCCCCCATGCCCGGCATCAATGGCAATAATAATGTCGCGCTGACGGTTTTTGTATTTTAATTTGTTTGTGGGTTTACTTTTTTTAGTGGTTTGCTTGCCAATAAGGTCAATCACCAAACGATGACCATACTCACGATTAGGCTTGAGTAAAAAACTTTTAGGCCGAACATTCGAGCGCAAGTCCAGAACAATACGCAAGTCGTCACGGTTACGTGAGGCATAGCGAATGTCTTTAACAAAACCTTTGGCAAAATCCAGATTTGAAAGTGTACTTCGCATCCGCGCATGGCTAAGATCAATCACCAGCCGGTTCGGTGATTTTAAACTAAATAAGGAATGGTTAACCGGTGCACTTAAGTCAAAAACCAGCCGCGTGTTATCCGGTGCAGGCCACATACGGATGGTCTTTACTTCTGTCGCATAATTTGACGCAGCCATCACTGGCGCAGCCACACTCAATAATACGGCGGCCGCCCAGAAACAACATAAATACACTAATAATCGACCTTGTGTAAACCTTAACATCATTACACCCACTTAATTATACTGACCCTATCCTTAACTTTGGCAAAAATCGGACTAAATTACAAGGTAAAAGTCTATAATTTTTAATAAGATACAAGGTTTATTTAAAAGTTTTTCTAGCTTAGCTCATGAAACAGCGCCCATTTTGGCCGTTTTTTGTACAATTAAAACCGGTATCGAATAATCATGGACTTTACGGCGCTGCACATTTATTCTTTTCATCCCCATCAAAAATAAAGCAATAAACTTCACTTTGAGAAGTTTCAAACAACAAGAAAAACACAATAAAGGAAGTATGATGGACAACATCCATACAGAAAACGGAACAAATACAAACAACCAGCCTTTTGAATTTACCGGCAAGGCACTCGAATACTTTTCCATCTGGATTGTTAATGTCGCACTCACAATATTAACCTTAGGTATCTATTCCGCCTGGGCCAAAGTGCGAACTAACCAGTACTTTTATGGCAACACCTTGCTCGACGGTGCCGCTTTTCGTTATACCGCCAGGCCAACACAAATACTCAAAGGCCGAATCGTCGCTTTTATCCTGTTTGTACTTTACTACTTTGCGTCCATGGCAAACCCTGTTGTTGGCGGTATTATCCTGTTTTTTATTCTATTGCTGATACCTGCCTTTGTAGTAATGTCGATGGCCTTCCGTCTAAGAAATTCCATGTACCGCAATGTACGCTTTAACTTCGACAAAAAATTTGCTCGAGCCTATAAAGTCTTTTTTGTTCCGCTTATCTTTATCGGGGCTTATTTGTTTATCGCCAGTCAGCTTGAACATTTACAAACCGACGACACCGAAACCAGCACCATGCTGGGAATAACAATCGCCGTTCTGCTACTCGGTATTATCTTAATGGTGCCCTGGTGGGAATATATCGTTACACGGTTTAAGGTTCTGCATGCCAAATACGGTACTGCTGATTTTTCTTTTTCCGCTACAATGAAAAACTATTATGGTATGTATATAAAAGCCTATCTGTTGTCGATTCTTATTTTTGGGATTATTGGTGCCCTTGTTGCTACCCTTATGCACACCGCCACTTCTGATGCTGTTTCCAGCATCGTGCCATTTCTCATATTCGTGTTGATTTTCCCTGCCTATTTATGGCTGTTTGCCTACTTCCAGACCAAACGTACCAATTTAATTTTTGGTAATCTGGACATTGCCGGGCATAAAGTCAGGTCGGAACTAAAAACAGGCTATATGCTATACCTATACGTGACCAACACGCTGGCCATTGTGCTTACACTGGGGTTATTAATGCCCTGGGCAAAAATACGCACTGCAAGGTACAGAATATCGGTCACCTCAATTGACGTCGTCGGTGATTTGAGCCAGTTTATTACAACTCAGGAACAAAAGCAGTCTGCTATGGGTGAAGAAATCGGTGAAATGTTTGATATGGATCTTGGCTTTTAAGCTGGAAATTAAAAGCCACTCTCATGATTAAAGGTATTTACTACAATGGCCAGACATCTGAAAAAAAAGATGCCTTGCTCTATTGTAAACATAACGGGCTGATTGGTTTTGCCGATATTGATGTTCCTGAAACGCCGTTCAGCTCGGTCGAAATTTCTTCGCGTATTGGCAATACGCCCCGTTATTTAAATTTTCCAGACGGCTCACAGTTTGAAACAACAGATAATGATGCCATCGATGAAATAGTCAGTACTTTTTCCAGCAGTGTATTTCAGGGGCTTATTCACAAGCTGGAAAGTGCTAAATCCTTTGTGCTGTTTACGGTGGCAAGTGTAGTTATTTTCGGCTGGTTGTTTATTCAATACGGCATTCCACTTATCAGCAAGGAAATTGCCGAACGCTTACCTGAAGAAGCGTCTCAATATATGGGGCAAGGCGTGCTCGACATTATGGATAAACAATGGTTTTCCGAAACAACCTTGCCAAAGAAAAAACAAGCCGAGCTGCAACAGTTATTTGATGATTTAAAAACAAACATTGACAACAGCCAGTACTTAAAACTTATTTTTCGAAGCGGTGACTCCATCGGTGCCAATGCCTTTGCTTTACCCGATGGCACCATCGTATTTACCGATGAACTCATCAACCTGACCGATAACAATCTGGATATTGCCGCTATCATGCTGCATGAAATTGGTCACATAAAAAACCGCCACGCTCTGCGCGCAACCATTCAACAGTCGAGCCTGGCAATTTTTATTGTTGCCGTTACCGGTGATGTTTCTACCAGCAGTTCCATTATCACCGCAATCCCTTTTGTGCTGGTTAAATCCGGCTTTTCACAAGGCATGGAAATAGAAGCCGACAGTTACGCACTAAACTATATGCAAAAATACAATATTAACCCCATCCACTTTGCAAATATGATGGAAAAACTTGAAGCCAGTTTTTCAGATGAATTTAACAACTGCATAAAGGAATCCAAACCGCAAAATGCCCGAATACAATGCATTAATATAGCCGTTAAGCAAAACAAGGCAAAAGATAAAAAACAAAATAAGGGGTTACTTGATTATTTTTCAACCCACCCCGGTTCCAGAGAACGAACTGAACGCTTTCGTGTGCCAGCTAATGCAGGGAACGATTGATCTTCGTGTCGATTATCTGATTTTTCAAAACACATAAATCGCTGCACTGCAAAACAAATATGCCATGATAAAATAAAATTATTGTGTCTCATACTGTAAGACTTGATTATACTTCGCTCTAAATAATCAGAGTCTAAATCGTAAAAGATCAGGAATAGAATCTATGGAGTTTGAATGGATCCCAATCGCACTAGGTGATGCTGCCTGGATTACGCTGGCTTTTGCCATGGGACTACTGGCAAAGCAGGTTGGCCTGCCACCTCTGGTTGGTTTTCTGGCAACCGGCTTTGCGCTCAATTATCTGGGAACAACCAGTGGCGAAATGCTACAAAAGCTGGCGGATCTAGGGATCACTCTGTTGCTTTTCACCGTTGGTCTAAAACTCAACCCAAAGGTTTTAATCAGACCACAGGTATGGGCTGTTACAGTCTTGCACAGTGCCATCATCGTTGCATTTTTCAGCGCAGTTATCTTTGTAATGGTTCTGATGGGGATCTCGCTGTTTGCTGGGCTGGACCTCAAAGTTATACTGCTGCTTGCCTTTGCTTTAAGCTTTTCCAGCACCGTTTTCGTGGTCAAATCGCTGGAAGAAAAAGGCGAAATGAAATCCCTGCATGGCCGCATTGCTATCGGTATTCTGGTGGTACAAGATCTGGCTGCGGTTATCTTTTTAGCCGCCTCTGCCGGTAAAATCCCTTCTATATGGGCCGTGCTGCTATTTTTACTTATTCCGCTACGGCCACTGTTTCACTACTTATTGCAACGTACCGGTCACGGTGAGCTGCTTATTTTGTATGGCATGGTACTGGCATTGGGCGGTGCCGAACTATTTGAACTCGGTGGCGTAAAAGGTGACCTGGGAGCACTAATAATGGGCGTGCTGATATCAACCCACCCCAAATCAGCTGAAATTGCTAAATCCATGCTCGGCTTTAAAGATTTATTTCTGGTCGGATTTTTCCTTTCCATCGGTATGTTAGGCAACCTGTCACTGGAAGCATTAATGATTGGCTTATTACTTGCGCCTTTAGTCCTGATTAAATCTGCGCTGTTTTTTGCGCTGATGACCCGCTTCCAGCTGCGGGCACGAACCTCACTGCTGGCCACTCTTAACCTGACTAATTACAGTGAATTCGGCCTGATTGTTGTTGCCGTTGGCGTAAGCAGTGGCTGGGTCGATTCCCAATGGCTGATTGTTATCGCCATTGCACTATCCGCTTCCTTTGTTATCGCGGCTCCATTGAATAGCTTCGATGACCGCATTTATGGCCAATTTAGAAGACTCTGGATGAAATTTCAAAGCAGGGAAAGGCTCCCTGATGACAGGCTACTCGACACCCTCGGCGCAACCATTGCTATTTTTGGCATGGGTCGAGTTGGCACAGGTGCCTATGATAGAATGCGCGAGCTGCATGGTGAGACTGTCGTAGGTATCGACTTTGACGCCGATCGCATCAAACACCATCAGGCCGCCGGACGCAATGCCTTACACGGCGACCCGAGCGATGCCGATTTCTGGGATAAAATAGAACAAGACCATAGCATTGAACTTGTTATGTTGGCACTGCCTAATCTTGATGCCAACCTGGATGCACTGGAACAGTTGCGAGCAATATCTTATTCTGGCTGCATAGCCGCGACAGCAAGGTTTCCGGATGAAGTTAAAGTGCTGGAACAAGCCGGTGCAGACGATGTGTTCAATATTTACACTGAAGCGGGCACCGGCTTTGCCGATCACGTTGAGGTTCAAAACCCGATATAATGCAAACAATAAGGGAACCTCTGATTCATTCTGGGCGAAAAAGATTGAGAGCTAAAATGTTTAAATTCAAGGTGCGGAACGCACGTAATAGCAGGCTATTGCGAAGATTCGCAACGCAGAAGTTGGATATTTTGGACTCAAGATTTTCGTTCATGATTAATCAAAGGTTCCTAAACACAATAAAACATGAATTAACGGCTGGACTACTGATACCAGAAACCAGCCAGTAACTTTCTCACTTAGAGGTACTTTATGGAGAATCCAATCGGAAAAGAACACATTGCCCCCTGGGAAAAGGCATTTGACCGGATATTAAGCCCACTGGATGAATTTATTCACCGCCAAACCACCAGTGGCGTGATGCTGATGCTGTGCGCGGTGGCGGCACTTTATATTGCTAATAGCCAGTGGAGTGATGCCTACTATCGCTTGTTAAATACCTACTTTACCATTGGGATACCTCAATTCCAGTTATCCAAGTCATTGCATCACTGGATTAATGACGTGCTTATGGCAATCTTCTTTTTTGTAATCGGGCTGGAACTCAAACGTGAAATTCTGGTGGGCGAACTGGCCGATATAAAGCAGGCCATGCTGCCCATTGTTGCCGCAGCAGGCGGCATGCTGGTGCCAGTGCTTATTTATGTCAGCTTTAACCCCGAAGGACACACCTTGCATGGCTGGGGGATCCCGATGGCAACCGATATTGCCTTTGCACTGGGCGCACTGGCATTACTCGGTAAACGGGTGCCTACAAGCCTGCTGACCTTTCTGGTGGCGCTGGCCATTGTCGACGATATCGGTGCGGTTATGGTTATCGCACTTTTCTATACAGAAACGCTTAATCTTAATGCACTGGCAATCGTCGGTGTAGTGTTATTTTTACTGGTCGCATTAAACTTTGGCGGTATACGCCGCTCATTACCTTATATTCTGCTGGGTATTATACTCTGGGTAGCTATGCTAAAAAGTGGCGTCCATGCAACGCTGGCCGGTATTCTTCTGGCTTTCACTATCCCCATGCGCCCAAAGTATGATCCAGGGCGTTTTCTAGCCCATATTAATGAAATGGTTGGCCAGATTAAGCAGGCCTACAAGCGTGAAGAAAATATCATTATCAATGATGAACTCCGTTCCCGCGTACGTGCACTGGGCGAAGGCGTACAACTGGTACAGGCACCGGCTCAAGTACTGGAACGCAGGCTGCATTTACCCTCGGCTTATATTGTTATCCCCATCTTTTCTTTAGCCAATGCGGGTATACCAGTCGACTGGTCTTCTTTTGGCGATATCCTCACACATCCGGTTTCGCAAGGCATTGTAGGCGGTTTGGTCATTGGCAAGCTTGTTGGCATTGCCGGGTTCTCATGGATTGCCGTCAAGCTGGGCTTTACCACGCTGCCTAAAGGTATCAACTTCAAGCATATTATCGGTGCATCACTGATGGGCGGTATCGGCTTTACCATGTCGATATTTATTGCTGAGCTGGGCTTTGCCGGCCAGCCAGAAAATTTGTTGATGGCTAAATCCGGCATCCTGATTGCATCTGCTGTTGCTGGCATTTCGGGTTTTCTCTGGTTGTTTTTTACTTCAGAGAAAAAGCCCGAAGAAGATAAATAAACGACCCCGCCACAAGCGGACGGGGTATTAACGCCTTAAATATTGTAGCCTGAATGCAATCCGGGGAATGTGTAGCACAAGTCTCCCCGGATTACGCTACGCTGCATTCAGGCTACACATTTCGTTTTTTTATCTACGCAGCAATCAAGTAGCCCGGATGGAATAAAATGTAATCCGGGAAACAGCCCTCAATCTTCCCGGATTTCACTTCGCTACATCCAGGCTACACCTTTCGTTTTTTTATCTACGCAGCAATCAAGTAGCCCGGATGGAATAAAATGCAATCCGGGAAACAGCCCTCAACCTTCCCGGATTTCGCTTCGCTGCATCCAGGCTACATACTTAACGTAAGTCAGGCCGATGGCTTTTTTCTATACGCCGAACAATGTACTTTTCCAGTTCAACCAGAAATAAAACAGAGGAAGAAACCAGCAGGATACGAAACCATATATCAATGCCAATGGCTGTGGTGCCGAACAAGGACTGCAATGGGGTAAAGTAGGTAAAACCAAGCTGAAGAACAACCAGCACCCCAATGGCTATCAGCACATAACGGTTGCCGGTAAATCCTCCCCGCTTAAATATCGATTCTGCAATATAGCGTGAGTTGAACAGGTAAAATATCTCAAACACCACCAGTGTGTTTACAGCCACCGTGCGTGCGTGTTCAATGCTGGCACCTCGCTCCATCTCCCAGAAGAAAAGACCAAAAGTACCCCCCATTAAAATAACCGAAACAAAGGCAACCCGCCAGATCAGGTGGTAAGTGAGTATCGGTTCGCGAACATTGCGCGGCGGGCGTCGCATGACATTGTGTTCAGGCGGTTCAAATGCCAACGACAGTGCCAGGGTAACCGTGGTTACCATATTCACCCAGAGTATCTGCACCGGTATTAACGGTAGCTGCTGAAAACCTAAGGCAATAGCGGCAAGAATAATCAACGCCTGACCACCATTGGTCGGCAAAATAAAAAGAATGGCTTTTTTAAGATTATCGTATACCGTGCGGCCTTCTTCTACAGCATGCGTGATGGAAGCAAAATTATCGTCGGCCAGCACCATTTCGGCCGCTTCCTTGGCGGCTTCGGTGCCATTGTGCCCCATTGCCGTTCCCACATCGGCACGCTTTAAAGCCGGTGCATCATTAACACCGTCCCCCGTCATCGCCACAATCAAACCGGACTGCTGTAAAAGTTTAACTAACAACAGCTTATGTTCCGGATTAACCCGCGCATACACATCCACTTTCTGTACACGTTGGCCAAGCTCATCCTCACTCATTCGTTCAAGTTCCTGCCCAGTCAGTGCCTTATCAGTATTGGTGAGTTTTAACTGCCGGGCAATGGCAAGCGCAGTGGCAGCATGATCCCCGGTAATCATCTTCACCCGAATACCAGCC
>QIKU01000119.1 GCA_003232015.1 Gammaproteobacteria bacterium | reverse complement strand
CACCGTCCAACATGGCTTTATAAACATCTTCAGCACTTAAATGCCGCACCGAGGTTGACTCCAGAAACTTAAGAATTTTTAACCGCGGCAATGTCGCTTTTAAACCCGCCTTCTGCAAATCATTGTTTCCATTAGTATTTTTCATGTAATACCCCAGCAGCTAGTGTTTATTTTGTAAATTTAGTATACTTCACGACCTGTTGTATTATATGTGAAGTTGATCCCCAAATGCGAACTATTCTCATTCTAATTTCTACCCTTCTTTTCCTTAGCCTTACAGGCTGTAGCGCGTATAAAATTGATATTCAGCAAGGCAATACCATTGAAGAAGACAAACTCAGCCAGCTCAAGCAGGGCATGACGAAGTCGCAGGTGCAATTTTTAATGGGCACGGCAATGTTGATTGATCCTTTCCACCCACAACGCTGGGAATATGTTTACAGTTTCAGAAAAGGCGGTGAAGACACAATGAAACGTAAACGTGTTACGCTTATCTTTAAAAACGGGGTTCTGGCAACCATTGATAAAAGCCAGTATAAAGAGCAAACTCTGAATTAAATACCCTTAATAAAGCTATTTATTCAGGCGTTCTTTTTTAGCCGCACGTGCCCGGCGTGATTCTTTCGGGTCTGCAATTAGCGGGCGATAAATTTCAACACGATCTTTTTCACGTAAGATATCCGTTAACTTTGCTGCCTTGCCAAAAATACCTACTTTATTTTTTTCCAGATCGATCTCAGGAAATTGCTTTTCGACCTTTGATAAAACAATCGCCTGCTCAACCGTACAGGATTCATCCACATCCACCGGAATAATCACCTGCTTGTCTGGTTTTGCATAGGCTACTTCTACAATCATTTTAACAACCTGAATAAATAATTTATGTGTAAACTTTTTGTGCGCGTTCAGTAAAGGAATCAACCAGTGTATTGGCAATTTGACTAAACACCGGCCCCATTGTCATACTCAGTAATTTATTTTTAAATTCAAATTCCAGATCAAAGCTGATTTTACAACCCTCATCACCCAGCTGGGTAAACAGCCACTCCCCATGTAATTTTTTAAAGGGGCCTTCAACCAGTTGCATTTCTATTTTTGTTTCCGGTGTTAGTTTATTTAAAGTAGTAAAAGACTTGTTTATACTGCCATAAGCAATATTTAAACTGGCTTTAACTTCCTTATCTGTTTGCTCTAGAATAACGGACTTATCACACCACGGTAAAAAATCTGCATACGATTCAATATCATTTACCAGAGCATACATTTGGCTGGCACTAAACGGCACCAGTGCATGTTTTAATACTTTTTTCACTTTAAACCTAAACCTTGATTATATTAGTCCGACCAAATTAGCAAACACAAACAATATGGCCAGGGGTGTAACGTACCGAGTCATAAAATACCAGATATTGTATGCCAATGACTTTTCTTTCATACCCAGTTCATCCGAGGTCGAACTTCGGGACATAATCCATACACTGAAAACCGCAATGGCCAAACCGCCTAAAGGCAACATGATATTAGCGGTTAAATAATCCAGCACATCAAAGAAAGTTTTGTTTTTAAATACCCAGAAATCAACTGGATGCACATTTTTCCAGAGGTTAAAGGACAATACCGTCAGCATTCCAACCAGCCAACAGGAAACACCCATAATGGCAGCGGCCTTGAAACGCTTCATATTTTTATTTTCAACCAGCCAGGCAACAGCCGGTTCAATTAAAGAAATACTGGAAGACCATGCGGCAAAAACCAGTAACACAAAAAACAACGTACCAAACACTTCCCCAAACGGCATATTACCAAAGGCCAAAGGCAGTGTTTCAAAAATCAGCCCCGGCCCTTTCCCCGGATCCAGCTGGTTTGCAAATACAATCGGAAATATTGCCATGCCCGCCAGTAACGCAACCACGGTATCTGCGCCGGCAATAATAAAGGAGGTTTTTGCGATGGAGGTATTATGTGGCAGATAAGAACCATAAATCATAATGGCGCCCATACCTAAGCTCAGTGTAAAAAAGGCATGCCCCATCGCAATAAGCACATATTCAAGCGTAAATATTTTTTCACCATGGGTATTTAAAATAAATTCACCACCAGCTGCATGCTTATATAGCAGGTTGTCAAAATTAGGTTCAAACAAAAAGGTGAGACCACGCATAAACTCACCGGTCGTAGCCGCATAACCCACCATAATAATCAGCAACACAAACAAGCTTGGCATCAGAAAGCGCACTGCCTTTTCCAGACCACCTTTAACGCCTTTAGCTACCACAAACATGGTCATCAACATAAACAAAGTGTGCCAGAACGTTAAGGTAACGGGGCTACTGATAAAACCACCAAAGGTGCTGCTCACAAATTCAGCATTTGCACCGCTAAAAGTGCCTGTTGCGGTTTTAAAAATATAATCCAGTGCCCAGCCGGCGATCACCGAATAATATGACAGGATAAGGAACCCCGCAACCACTCCTAGCCAGCCCAGCCAGCGCCAGTGCGAAGAACTGCCCGCCTCAATACCCAGGTTATACATGGTATTCACCGGGCTCTGGCGACCACGCCGGCCTATCATCACTTCAGCCATCATAATGGGGATGCCGATAACGGCGATACAAAGCAAATACACCAGCACAAAGGCGCCGCCGCCATTTTCACCGGTAATATAAGGAAACTTCCAGATATTACCTAAGCCGACCGCCGACCCAGTTGCGGCTAAAATAAAAGCCCAACGCGAAGACCATTCACCATGAATCGAGGTGCGTCTACGTACCATTTATTACTCCCAATGTTTTTTTGTGTTATTTTGCGTGAAATACCCCCTAAGCTCAACACTTATGCTTTATATATATGTATTTCTAATACAGGTGTCCGTTATAATTGCAGCCTATGGCAGGAAAAAAGAAAAAAGCAGTTAAAAGCAATACGATTGCACTCAATAAAAAATCACGGCACGATTTTCTGTTGGGTGAGCGTTTTGAAGCAGGTCTGGTACTGGAAGGCTGGGAAGTAAAATCCCTGCGTGAAAATCGTGTTCAAATGCAGGACAGCTATGTCATGCTAATGAAAGGTGAAGCCTTTCTAATCGGCTGTTTAATCACCCCGTTACAAACAGCATCCACCCATAAAAAAACAGATCCCACCCGGCTGCGTAAATTACTGTTAAATCGGCAAGAATTAAGCAGATTAATTGGTGCCGTCGAACGCAAAGGCTTTGCCATTGTCCCCACGGCCATGTACTGGAAAAAACACAAGGCCAAGCTGGAAATAGCACTTGCTAAAGGTAAACAGGACCACGATAAACGCCAGACCGAAAAAACCCGCGACTGGCAACGGGATAAACGCCGGATCATGAAAAATAGTTAAGCTTTATTCCCTTTTCTGAACCTTTTTAACCCAAAACAGACTAATAAAATGATCGTTTATAGTTTAAAATAAACGGGTAACAAGCCAATTATGCTCGTTTTTGGCGTTACGATCTTTGGGGGCGACCTGGATTCGACGTGGGTCACAAAACCGGAGGTGCATGCCGAGGTGCAAATTCCTCGTTAATCTGTTTGCAAAACTTATAGTTGCCAACGACGACAACTACGCTTTAGCTGCTTAATAACCAGCCTTAAAGCCTTCGGCCTGATGTGTGCTTATACGCTCAGATAACCGGAGTCATCTCATATAAGATCGCGCGGAAATATGTTCGGGATGGAAGCGTTAAAACTTAACCGAAATCGCTGTTAGACTGCCCTGCCCATCGGGTTGCTAGGAGTTAAATTTAATAGATGTGGATAAGCATGTAGAGCCGAGGGCGGAGGACTTGCGGACGGGGGTTCGATTCCCCCCGCCTCCACCAATAACAGAAGGCCAACCCCCATATTATCATAGGGGTTGGCTTTTTTATGCCCAGAGATGGGCAGTATGTCGCAAGACTGAGCACTGACTGAATCTAATGAATCATGCTTATTCTTTTCTACTGATGAACGCGAGTAGATAGCGCAGTGCTTTAGCAGTGGTTGATTAGAGTCATCCTCACTGCGAAGCTTGGCTATCGTGGGAGCTTAAGCTTGTAGTAGGCGACGCTGTAGCAGAGTCTGCATATCACGACGACCATCGACAATCACCATTATATAAACGTTATCGGCAATTATTCGATAAATAATACGGTAGGGTTTAAAATAGATTTCCCGGTACTCGCGCAGGCCGACTTCCAATAGCTCGTTAGGGTAAGCGCCTCGCTCCGGGTTTTCAGAAAGACTCAAGAAAGCTTCTTCTATTTTATCAAGAACGTCATCGGCCTTTTCAGGTGCATCATGGGATTCGATATAGTCATATAGGTCTTCAAGGTCGTTGGTGGCATCGTCAGTTAGAAATACTTGATAGCTCATCAGCAATTTTTGTTCCGATTACGAAGTCGGGTAACGATCTCACCAGCTGGCTGAACCTTACCTTCTTCAATCTGACGAGTCCCTAGTGCAAGTACCTTCAACAGCGCCATAGTCTGCTGGGTTTGCTCATAGCTTTTAATGTCCTGCATCACAGCTTTGGCTTCGCCATTCTGAGTAATAACCAGCGGCTCAACCTGCCCAGAAAGATTGCGCACGATTTCAGCGGCATGCGCCTTCAAATAACTAATTGGTTTAATTTGATCTGATAATTTCATAAACACCTCTTAATAAGACTAAATATAGTCCAAAAACAGGTCTTACGTCAATTTAAAAGATCCAGCTGCACCAATAACGAACGGATTTTCATACTAATAATTCCCAAACCTTGTAAATAAGCCTAATGCACCCCCATAGGTACTCACTCTCAAGCAACTTGCATCATATTCCAGTATATCCTCCCGCCGATACCTGACTTGACCGCCCAATTTAACGTAAATTGAGCCTATCCCTTCTGAACGCCAGCGTTCAAGTGTCGCCTCGCTCAGCTGCCAACGATGACAGAACTCTCTTTGTGTCATAAGTGATTGCTACTGATTCATTTTAATTCTCCCACAAGTTTTGTTTGCAAGAGTCCCATTTTGGGACTATTATTTAGTATATGAGAATCATCGCCTTATCGACACTGAAAGCATTTTGGGAAGACAATCCAAAATACATGGATGCCAGGGAAGCGACACTAGCATGGTATCGCCATACGCTGAATGCCGACTGGAACGCACCTGCTGATGTAAAACAGGACTTGCGAAATGCCAGTATTCTGAAGGATGAACGAGCCGTGTTTAATATTGCTGGCAATAAGTACCGACTCGTCGTATGGATAAACTATACCTACCGGGTCGTGTATATCCGATTTATCGGCACCCATGCACAGTACGATAAAATTGATGTACAAACCATTTAGTAAATAAATACGCCGGAGAAATTATCATGGACATCAAACCTGTTAAAACCAATGCCGACTACCAAGCGGCATTAAAAGAAGTCGAAAGCCTGATGATGGCTGCGCCCAACACACCAGAAGGTGAAAAGCTGGATGTGATGGTCACACTTATCGAGGCTTATGAAGCCAAACATTTCCCGATGGAGCTACCTGATCCAGTGGAAGCCATTAAATTTGAAATGGAGCGCAAAGGCTTAACTGTGAAAGATCTGGAGCCCATGATCGGCAAAAGCAATCGTGTCTATGAAATTTTAAATCGCAAACGCTCACTTACCCTGAAAATGATCTGGAAACTCCACGAAGGCCTGGGCATACCCGCTGAGTCACTGATTAAGCCGCCGCAAGCCCATGTATGATAATAAGCTTGGCAGAAATACGTTTACGATATTTCTGCTATTAATCTCGGCTTGCAGGGTGACCCCGTGGCTGGATTAGGCAACTTTACCATAACCCGATATTCACTGAATTGTCGGGTTAAAAAGCACAACCCAACCTGCTGCTACAATAAAGTGTATTAATCAAATAACCCTCTGTTCTTACACGCTTGCAGGAATGGTTGTTTAAAAAAATTATTATCACAATAAGGATACTTATTTGACTGCCTCTCTAAGGTTCTCAAAAAGTCTTTCGGGTTGCGTCCATCTTCTTTCCACTCATCCAGAATTTGCACGATCCAGCCTTTGCCGTCATTTTCGGCGCAGCACTTGTTCTTGTAACGCTCTTCACCGATTTTGAACATTGGAGCCTACGACGATAGCAGCGTAGCGCATGGATGTGCAGAGTAATTTCCATCTCTTTAAAATCAGGCACTTATTATCGAACTAATCGAAGGGTTCGATTGGTAAATTGGTAATGAGAAGGGGACAAAAATAATTTAACTGCTCAGGGGACAGCCGCTCCTGCTCCAGCCTGGAAGCTGAATAATTACCGGTTTTTAAATCAGAGAATATCTGCACTTCAGAGCCAGTCAGAAACTCCGGTAGATGTTCCAACGGCTCCGGTTCAACACCCATACGATCTTCATGGTGAGTAAGGGTATCTGGATCCATCATAATCGCTTTAACAGATGAGAGCTTAGAACGAACATCACTCAATATGGCGAAACCCCAGGTATCAATATCGCCCCAATAGGCAACGCGCCTGGATTTAAGCCAACTTGCATCCATCCAGCTAACGTTTTTACCGCCACCAAATACTGCAATGGTATCTTTAAGTAAAGGCAGGCCCAGGCCTGACTGCATATTCTCCACCACGAGAATATTTTTGGCGGGTAGTGCATGTTCTCGCAAAATATCGCTATGAAGTTGCATGACTGGAAAGCCGCCAATATTCGCTTTCACGCTTTCACAAAGCGGACGAACGGTAAGCCAGCCCTTAGGGTTTTCAAGGCAGCCGAGCCACTCAAGCATACCGCCGCTCGCCGTGATCTCACCATCATGCAGGACATCTAGCACATCCGAAATCAACGCCTGATAATTTTCTAAAAACTTGGTATCCACACCCATCAGGGGCAGTGCGCGCAAGTAAAGTCCCATCCCCATTTGAGAGGACATCTGTTTTACTAAACGGCTAAGTAGCTCGGCATCGGCTAATTGTATCGACTCAATTGTCTTCAGGTGTTTTACCAGCACCGGATAGAGCGCCTCGCTAATCGACAGCATCGGTACCATATTTTTCGTCCATTTATCACTCCGGTGAAGTGCCTCCGAACCCACAAACTCAATCAGCTCTTTAATATTTTCAAGAACAAAAAACTTTGGCACCGTTTGTTCTGAAAGTGCTCTATAACATCGAGATTCCCATTGAATATATTTTTGAGAAGAATATGAACGCCATTCACCGATGAACTTTTGAAAGTGAGCCATATCAGCAATGGCAGAACGCCCCGCAGGTGGCTTTAGCCCGATACGAATCGGAAAGGGTTTACGGTTTAAAAGACGCGCTTTCAAGCCTGCATCATTGTTCCATTCCCGTTTTAAAACTAACGCCCTCACATCCGAAGGTAATAATCCCCAGTCTCGGATTGATAATTTAGAGCCCGCCATCATTCACCTGGTCAATTTCCACATTGGCTTCTATTTCCACACCCAGGGCTTGTGCTTCAATTTTTGTTTTTCGTTCACGTTCTTCTTTTAAGCGGCGATCTATTTCTTCCCATGTCACTTCACAAAGATGGCTTTCATGTTTTTCCTGATCTCGCTCTGCAATGAGTAGTGAACGGGCAGACTCTCTTGCAAGATTAAGATTTTTGTAAGGCGTTATCAAATTAACATGGATATGCAGTTCCTTGAAAACCCTGAGCACTCTGCGACTGACCGCTTCTGCGGTATTGGAAAATGCCTCGTCCAGAAATACGGTGCTATAAACAGGTCGGTCGTAACCATCCGGTGTTAAAACATACGCCAGACTTGCCGCCACGATGGTGCCAGCAAAAGACTCTTTTTCACCGCCCGACTTACCACTGGAAGATTCCAGAACATCACGAACCTCGTGAGTTTTGGCATCCAGCTCTTCAGCAAAAAATGACATCTGATAACGGGGATCAAGCAGGCGCATACTTTCCAGGGTGCCTGAAGTTGTTGGATTGCTGGCCTTTTCAAGTATTTCTACGACCAGTTTCAATTGTTGAAAACGCGCTTCATGGTCATCACTGGTCGCCTGACTTAATACTTTTCTAATCTGCTGTTCAAATAACTGAACATGGCTGTACTTTTCTTTTTTGGTACCCAGTTTAAGATGAGAACCCGGGCGAAATTCCGTCCGTATCAGTACGCGATTAATCGTATCAATACGTTCAATAATATCATCGCGCTCAGATTCCAGTTGCTGCTGAATACGCGCCAGAGATTGCGTTGCATGTTTATTGAGTCGGCCAATAAACTGCTCAACCAGCTGCGGTAGTCCTTCCTCCTCCAGCTGCTGCAAGTGCGCCAGATAATCTTCAAGACTGACAATATCACAACGCCAGTCAGCCGCAATCACTTCCCATTTTTGGCGAAACGATGACATGATTCCAGTGGCCGTATTTTCCCAGCGACCCTTATCGGCGCGCACCTTGTCCAGAATTTTTTCGATATCCTGCCTGAATTTCTCCTCCAACAATGACACTTTCTCAAGATCATTTTCCCGCAAAGCACCTACTCGCTTATCAAGCCATTCACGCACATCATCTTCTAATCCATGTGCAGCCGCATCTGCTGACAATTTTCGCTGCTCATTTGCATGCTCCAGTTTGCCTTTCAACTTACCTTCATGAATTTTATATTTTTCCTTGCTTTGTCTGATTTCAAGCAGTTCCTGCTTGACTTCTTCCCAGCGTAATCGGGCTTTTTCAAGATCACTACCAGCCTGTTCCAGCAACTGAAGCTCCTGCTGCATGCGAGATACTTTCGACTCCCAGTAAGGCGCATTAATATCATCCCACTGGTATTCCCGTAATTTCTTCCAGAGCGATTCCCGTTCACCGATAGCATCCAGATCTTCTCTGGCTTTTTCCACTGATTTCAACGTTTCAGCAACCTGCTGTATTAACGATTTTTTATCATTTTGCAGAATCGCCAACCTGGATTTATTCGAGAAACCCAGTTGCCAGCGACGTCGATCATCAATTTTATGTTGGTCTTTTTTCTCAAACCGGCCTTTATTCATGTGCATCAAACCCTGCTGAGTCATGGAGAAAGGGGTCACATCTAATTCTTCCGTTGAAGGTACACACTGTAAATCAAAGCGGGACAAATGCTTTTTAAGCCATTCCCGATAAGGGTGCTTACGCCAGACCAGCTTCTTTAAAAAACCATTGCTCTTAAACTCAGCCCGTAAATCAGTATGGCTGGCATATTCTGCAACCACCTGAACACGCACATGCAATCCTGTATGCCGGGTATTAAGCCAACGCGTCACCATAGAAAAATGATCAGCAGGTACCGCTAAGGTGGTACGTAAGCCACCCAAAGCACGTTCAATTGCACCTTGCCAATGGCGCTGATCTTCATGCACATCAATGAGTTCACCAATAAAAAAACATTGCTCTCGGTCAATGCCGAGGGATTCCACCAGCTCATCACGTAACTGTTGAAATCGTACATCAATATTTGAATCAGGGCGTGACTCGATTTCAGTTATTTCAACTTTAATGTTTTTTTGTTTCGTTTGAAGATTGCTCAACTCCCCACTTATTTGCGCAAAATGATCCTGGGCTTTCAGTTTATCGTCATCAATGGATTCTAAACTGGATTCGACTTTCGCCTGATTATCAAGGAACACATCTTCCGATAATCTTTCATCTAAACTTAGAGCACGCGCATCGTTCTGATAACTTGATGAACGTATAACAATGCTATTCATTCTGGATTCAGCGGATTTTAATTCAGTTTTCAGTGCCTCAATACGCCCGCCACCTGCTTTGATATAGTTCTCATGGCATTGCTCTACCAGTAAATCAGCATCTGACTCCTGTTCAACAACCTGCTTAATTTTTAGCGATAAGTCCTCCAGTGCTAACTGCAAATTAGCAATTTTTTCACTCCACAACTGATAGCAAAGCTCGCCGAAATAAGTAGCCAGACTATCGCGTTCGCTCATCAGGCGAGCCAGTTTATGTTCAGCCTGTTTTAGTTTATTTTCTAATTCCGGTAATTTGATCAGGTGCTCTTTTTGCTCTCGTGCATCAATAAGCTGGTTATGGGTTGCGACAAGATCAGAAAACTCATCAACGACCTTTCTTGCATTCTCTTTAACATTACTGGGCTCTAAAACCAGCTCCCTGATTAGACCGGTTAAGTCATCTATTTTTTTTAAGCCCAATGCACGGGATAATAAAGCCGGTGCATTTCTGTTATCCATATACAGAAGCTTTCGATATAACTCCTGATAGTCTGAAAAACGCTCATCACAGTTAGTGATGGTCTGATCGCTTCTTAACCATTGTTTTAAAGACCGGGCATTGCCCTCACCAAAAGCATCGAGTATTTCTTTAACTAATAGATTACGCTTTGCAATGATATAAATCCGTTTAACATCCGACAGGGCATTGCTCGATTGCGTTGTCCAGAACAGTGCCATCAACGTTACGCAGGAACCATCATCACCTTTATAAAATGCTCGCAAAGCCGTGACAACGGCACCTTCGCGCTTGCTTTTAACCCGCGTACTACTGCCATCATGGACAGAGCCAAAACTGCCACGCATATAGGAAAGCAGTGTTCTATCGGAACGATCCCCCTGTGCAGCGGCCATATTAAATGTGGCACGCCCTGCGGGTAATAGCAGTGCCATCAAACCATCAATTAATGTCGATTTGCCCGCACCATTATCACCGGTGATCAAAGTGCCATGGGGGTCAATGGCCGCTGTGTGTAAGCCGTCAAATGATCCCCAGTTAAATACGGAGAGTTCTGCTAAACGGATCTGGCCTACACTAAATAGAGAGCCGGCCAATAAATCATTTGCTGAAATGTTTCTGCTATTCATTCGTATTACTCTGCTCATCTTGTGGTTGCGTATTTAGCCCGGCTTGAAGAGCAAGATCCTGGTATTCTTTCAGCATCTTCTCAAGAAATTCTGCATTGACGACATAACGAATAATCGGCGTGATTTCAAGGCGATCATTACTGCCTCGAACCTTTGTTAATAAGCGTTTTTCAAGCATCTTGTTCAACGCAGCAACTAATTTTCGGCGATCAGCTTTCATGCTATTAGTAAGCGGGAGAAATGGCGTAAGGCTGGCTTCTATGCGTTCAATATCAATAATAATACGCTGTTCCCCTACGCTCTCTCTTTCCTGATAATGCTTGCGTAACACTAACAATAATAAAGTGTCATAGAGTGAAAGCGTCCTGCGGGTGATTAGAGATACACCCTCTTTTTCATCATCAGCATCGCTTTCATCCAGCCCAGCGACAAAAGCAACCCCCGTTTTTTCATCCAGCACGAGCTTTAAATACACATCCGCCAGATGATCACGAACGGCGGACTGGTAACGACAAATAGCCTCAAACAGTTTACTTTTTTGCGCGGCCAAAACAACCCCATGCTTAAGCAGACTGACCAGCGCCCGCCTTGCCTCGGGTGAGAGTTTTCCATTTTCAGGCGGCTGTTCATTATGGCTAGACAAAGGCAATTCAACTGAATCTGTTTTTACTTTACTGTCTATGCGCGATGACTGTTTTTGATCGTCACGCTGCTGTTTAGGCTGCTCCTGATTAAAGTGGTTCGATTGTGTACGTCGTAACCGGTCAAACAGATCCGTTGCCTGTGAAGCTGCGTTAGCATGATCTATTTCATCTTCGCTCATATCACCATCTCCTCTATATCAGCGGGAAATAAATCTGCACTTAACAAGTATTTTGGTATTGATGCTTTGAAGCGAATGCCCTGTTTATCCATAATTTCTAACTCCTCTTTATCTTCCAGCATGGTTGCCCCCACTGATTTTGCCACGCGCAAATAAGCCACCAGCTCTTCCAGCCCAGATTTCAAGGGGTTTTTTGAAACAACAGAGGCAATGGTCATTGGGCCCTCGCAACGTAGAGTATCTCGTATTTGATAAGCCACTTCCTTAATCTGAACCGTATCAAGACAATCCAGCATTTCAATACTTGGGCTTCGAGAATTGATGGCTTCTTCAACACCGGTGGTGTCCAGCTTATCATCAGGTGATTTCAGGCGCATGGTATCTGGCGAACTAATACGAACCACACCCACGGGTAAAGACAAGTCTGTCTGTTTTTTTAAATCGCTCTCATAATCAGTGGCCGTCTCTTTAAATTCAATAGCCAGACGTTCCAACTGATTTAATAATTGATCAACCGCGCGGTTTTCAAATGCCACACCACTTTCGATATAAGCCCTTAGACTCTCTTCCGTTCTTCGCCGTATTTTAAGTACCCGACCACTCTCATGAGACAGCTCCCGCATAAGTTTACCGAGAAACTGCTGTTGCTGATGGCTGAGTTGTTTTGAAACAGGCTGGCTTAAAATACTACGTAGTTGATCTCTGAATTCGGCTGACCGATTCTCATCACATAGCAACTGAAAAAATCCCTCAAAGGCGCTACCTGCATCCGTGCTGGCCAACAATTCTTCCTTCTCCATGATGGATAATAAAATTTCCCCGCGCCTGGCGTCACTGTCTATCATCTGCACACGAATACCCTGATCCAGCTCGCGAATCTCATCCTCAACCCGGCGAAAGTCACCCGTTAGCACAGAAGCCAACTGATAAATCTCTCTAATTCGTTCACGTTGCTGTGCTTCAGACAACTCAGTGACAACGCCTGCATTCAAATCATCTATTTCCCTCTGTATCTCAGCCTTGCGGTATTCAAGCAAGGTAACGCGCTCATTCGGGTTTGGACTAATTGCCACGGCAAAATCACGCACTGCTTCCTGAACAATTCGAAGATGTGATGCCGTTGTGCCTGCGCCTCTTTGGTCCAGCCCCTGACAAAACCTCAGCGCCACCTCACTGGCATCGGTTTTGGTCAATTGATCATCCATCTCACGCAACCATCCAGCATGAATCCACAGATTCAGATAGGTACCTGCTCCCGTTTCAGTCTCCCAAATACCTGACTCACGACATCGCACTAACTCAGCGTCCAACGCTATACGAGCTCGACCAAAGGGAACTTCACTCTCGTCAGCGAATAAGTCTGAGATGAAGGCCAGTATCACCGGCGCATTATCTGCGCGAAGCAACTTCCAGGCAGCACTTTCCTGAAACAAACGCCGATATTTAGCTTGCAAACCCTGGAAATTCACCTCGCCCTCCCTCCAAATGACAGTAGTTGGGTAGCTAACCTAAAAAGGTTATTACCCATCAGCTGATCCTACCATCATTAAATTACTTGTAATCAAAAAGTTATCAATAGCAAGCTAAACCAATGAATCTACCCCATGATAGACGAGATAAGGCAGGCAGTATTGCTAAGCCGCCTAAATAGATTATAATTAATACAGGTGGATATGTACGGGGCTACTAAAAAGTGGTGTCCACTCGCCGCCGAGGAAACTCGGTTCCAGCCGTGCTGGAATCCCAAGAGAACCCGAGAGAAAAAAGCCCTTTATTGGGCTTTTTTCTTACTCTAATAGAAATAAATTCCTTCATGAGGTACTAGCACTAGTTGAGGCGACATGCCAGGAACTTAATATCACGCTAGTATAGCTCGAGAAATACATAAATGGGGGGGGGCACTACGTATCAATCAGGTTTCCCTGCTTTATCAGCAGGGAATTTCTTTTTATTTTCAAAAACTCTTTATGTTTTCATATAAAATTCTTGCCTGCTCCAGTTTTTGTTTAATCTCATCCCTTAATTTTTCAGGTTTTAAAACTTCAACATCAGGCCCAAACTTTAAAATATCTTGAATAAGTTCTCTTGCATCACGGTAAGGAATTTCAAGTTGGTAACTTCCATCTAAATCAAACTGTCCATTTTGTTCGGGGTGCCATTGTTCTTCAGCCACCCATTTGGCCACCGTCCGGTTAAATTTTAAAATGGCTTTTTTTGTGGGTGTGCCACTGAAAATACCATACGATGATTTATAGTGATCGTTTAAAGTAGCTTCATCAATATAAATTGCCCTGGTGTTGTTCAAGCGGCTATTTTCTATACGATCAATGGCAAAGGTTCTTAATTGCTCGCGCAGATGACACCATGCATCAAGATACCAGTTATCCCGATAGTGTACTAAACGTTGTGGAGAAAGAGTTCGTTCTGTACTTTTGTTTCTGTCGCGGCCACTGTACTTTATATTTAGTTGCTTACGCATTAGCAAAGCTGTCGCGACAATACTAAAGTGCTTCGGGTTGGGCTTCCTGGCTGCCATTTTCAATATGCAAATACGCTGTTCCAGCGCCCCTTTTTGCATGGATCTTGATTCAAGCAAGGATTCCAGTTTTTCCTTAATAGGGGCTATATGCGATTCCAGCAAGCCTGGTCCAACTTCAGATAATAACTGATAAGAGGCAAACAGCCCGTATAATTCCGAGGCATTAAACCATAAGCCGGGTAATTCATATTGGGGATTAACAGACTTGTCATATGAATAGCCTTTGGTTTTACTGTCGTATTTAACCGGTGCATTCAGATGCAGGCGCATGTCTTTTATAATTTTATCGAGTGTTTCGGCTGAACAGCCTAACTCTTCAACCATCGATTGCTTTGTAACGGGGCTATTTGATCTGGAAATAAGCATATGCAAAGCATAAATAAGCTCGAAATTATCCATTAAAATTTATTGCCTGTGTCAGTTCAACACAATAAAGATTAACATAAAAGTATTAAGAATTTGCTATTGGAACTTATACCTGGGCACTTTTCATTATTAGAACAGATTTAGGTTCAGTAATACAAACTTCCCTGCACATTGCACAGCCAGTGCATTTTTCCTGATTAATGGATGGCCGTTCCATTTGCCATTCAAGTGCACCGTCGATAATGCAGGCCGAGGCACAGGCACCGCATTCAGGCCCCTGATAGGGCAGACAGTTTTCAGTGTCGATTGATAATTTCGCCAGCCTTGGCTGTGGGACAATGCCTGTTTCAGAAGCATCTTCACCATCTTCGGCATTTTCAATAGCAGGTATTTTTAAAGCCCCGACCTCACACGCCGTAACACAGGGCCAGTCTTCACAAAGCCGGCAACCCTTGTTCAGCAAATCCAGTGCTGGAGTATTCATAACATCGGCACCATTATTTACTGCAAGCGGGAATATAATGTTATGCGGGCAGGCCTTTATACAGGCATCACACCGTGTACAGGCTAATAAAAATTCCAGTTCAGGAATGGCAAAAGGTGGTCGGATCCAGCGCGATGCCCGTTCAACCATTTTTTTGTCAACATGTTGCACAGCCTCTTCGGCAACCCGGCCAAGGCCACGTCTGAAAAATTCTCGCCTGTCCATCTTAATTACACCATATTAATTAGTTATTACCATTCGCCATCGACCATATCCTTATGGCAATCACTGCAAGGGCGTCTGGTTTTTCTGTATTCATCGTGTAGTTTTCCATCCTGATCAAAATCTTTTGCGATATTATGCGCCACCCCCATATGACAGTCTATACATGTCATATTATTTTCGGAAGCACGTTTATGTTTTTTCTGAGAAACTGTTTTTTGTTTACTCATCGCCATATAATCAAAACTGTGACAATTCCGACATTCGCGCGAGTCGGTACGTTTCATTGTATCCCAAACGTGCTCGGCAAGCTCCAACCTCTTTTTTTCAAATTTTTCTTTGGTATCGATAGTTCCCATTACTTTATGAAACAGCTCATTGGTTGCAGCCACTTTTCGCATTACTTTATGTGTCCATGTTTTAGGAACATGGCAATCCGGACAGGTTGCACGTACACCGGTGCGGTTAGTATAGTGAATCGTTTTTTTGTATTCCTGATAAACATTTACTTTCATTTCGTGACAGGAAATGCAAAATGTTTCTGTGTTTGTAATTTCCATACTGGTATTAAAAGCACCCCAGAATAATATACCAAAAACAAACACACTAAAAAAAATAGCAACAGGATAGCGCGCACTAAGGCTGCAATAACCTTTCAAATATTTTTTAAATCGGGCTAACATTACTGTACTTACATACGCATAATCATAGGCTGCATTAACAGCCACAGATTAATCATACTTATTAAAGAAATAAACAATAGCATCGGTACAAAAACCCAGCGTGATACTGTTGCACCGGAAGTATTAATAAGTTGTGGAAGTCGATAGCGTAGTATTTTTAATGCCATCCAGAAACCAAATAGAATAAGTGTAGCCTGTAATGCAAATATGATATTGTCATCCACTAGTGGATTCATATGCCGCATATGAATTTCATGCATTGATAAAGGTAAGGTGTCTGTTCCAAATGGATTAGCAATAACAGACAAAAATCCCTGACTCTCTCGAACCAGATGGCTCAGGTTATGAGCGATATGATATGCAAAAGCCAGCGGTAAAACACTCAGTGCCATTGAAGAAAAAACACGCCGCCATTCTTCCTGCTTGCCCATAATAAACTGTAACCAGGCAATGCTGGCACTGTATAATAAAACAGGGACTAACATTGCAACCCCCATACCAATACTAAAACTGGTTAAAATGCGACCTGAATCACCGATAAGATAGGCCAACTGTCGCATCCAGTCTTCCCAGTAGGGCATCATTGTGAAGCCATGAAACACGGTTAGAGACAATAAGCCTAAAATAAACCACGATTCATCCCAGTGTGGTCTTGCCGAATAAGTAATTTCATCCCCGATATTTCGTATTTGCCAGTTAACATTCTGATACGGGCAACTCTGCGTACAGGCACCACAGGAAGTGCAATAGGTGTTTTGTTTTAAACTTCCCATTACAAGATGCGTAGGACAGGGCTCAATATCCTGTGAGCCATTAAAACACTCCAGTGTTTTACAGTTGGCACACACAGCATTGTCGATAGGACGCAATGCAATGGGCGCAATACCACCATACGCACCCAACGTTCGGCCTACCGCACAAAAATAGCGGCAAAATGCTTTACGCTCATAAACCGCAAGAGACATGGTTGCCAACACCACAATAAGCAAAGCCAGTAGTGCCGTT
>QIKU01000121.1 GCA_003232015.1 Gammaproteobacteria bacterium | reverse complement strand
AAAAACAGCCCTGAAAAAAATCTTACTCAATATAAAAGATATTCAAGCCTTAAAACGGCTCAAAAAAGAAGGCTTTCTTCCTGCTACCCACAGTGACTATGACCCCATTCGTATCGCCATTGAACAAAATGCAGAATTTTTTAATTAATTTTTTACAAGCACACCAGCAAAGATTGCCAATACAGACAAAATCACATAACATCTCGATATAATGTGAAGTACCGCAATAAAATCAGAACCTTAGCTAATAGCTAAGCAGTGAGAAAAACCATGCAGATGTTAAAAACTATAAAATCATTGCTGCTAACCCTAACCATAGCCTTAACAACAGCGAGCTGTGCATCGGTCAATGGCCCGTCTCCTGAATACGACCCATTTGAATCCTATAACCGAGCGATGTTTTCTTTTAATGATGCGGTAGATAGCGCGGTTATTAAACCGGTCGCAGCAGCTTATAGAGATTATGTTCCCAGCCCTATCCGCACAGGTGTCTCTAACTTTTTCAGCAACCTGGGTGACATTCTGGTTGTTCTAAATGATTTACTTCAGGGCAAATTTAGCCAGGCACGCGATGACACAATACGCGTTGTCTACAACACCTTCTTTGGTCTTTTCGGGCTGATTGATGTGGCAACATATATGGGGCTACCCAAAAACCATGAAGACTTCGGCCAAACACTGGCCGTTTGGGGAGTGAGCGATGGCCCTTATCTGGTTCTACCTTTGCTTGGGCCAAGCACTATCCGTGATACCGCGGGCTTGTTGGTGGATGCTCAAGCTGACCCTGTGTATAACATTAGAGACACGCAAGCTCGTTATGCTACCGTAGGCTTAAAAGCCGTTGATACCCGTGCCGATTTACTGGGAGCATCTAAAGTTTTAGATCAAGCCGCATTTGACCGCTATGCTTTCTTGCGTGATGCTTATTTACAACGCCGCAAACACCTTGTCTACGATGGCAACCCACCACAGGATGAAAATAGTCGGCCAACACCGTCCAGCGATTCGGCAGAAGATCTTTTACTGGAAGAAGATCTGGAAAAAGCATTACAATAAAGCGCTAAAATTTAGCATGAGGCTTTTCCCACTAAACATCCGTTGAACACCTATTCAATCCCCCATTAAATTCGAATACAGGAATTCCAATATTTATGCTTATGCAGCTTCTTTACCCCTTATTAGCCATCACTGGTGGATTTATTGTTTTGTTATGGGGTGCCGACCGTTTTGTTATGGGCGGTGCCGCCAGTGCCCGTTGCCTGGGCGTATCGCCGATGATTATCGGCCTGACCATCATCGGCTTCGGTACTTCCGCGCCTGAAATACTCGTTTCCATTATCGCCGCCCTGGATGGCGTACCTAACCTGGCCATTGGTAATGCACTGGGCTCCAATATCACCAATATTGCCTTAGTCATTGGTGTTACGGCCATGGTCACGCCGCTGATGGTTAAATCGCAGATACTTAAGCGTGAATACCCCATTATGTTTAGTGTGATGTTGCTTGCGCTGGTTTTAATGTGGGATTTACAGCTTACCTTTACTGATGGCATCATTTTACTAATTGGCCTGCTGCTTATTTTAGGCTGGATGATCAAAATAGGGCTGGATGAAAACAAGCAAAGCAAGCATCAGCCACAAGACCCCCTTGAAGATGAATTTGAGTCCGAAATCCCTAAAATGTCACTGCGCGCCGCCTTTTTCTGGTTGATACTGGGCTTTATCTTGTTGCTTGTCAGCTCGAAGGTGCTGGTTTGGGGAGCCGTTGAAGTGGCGCACATTTTTGGCGTCAGCGACTTAATTATCGGCCTCACTATTGTGGCTCTCGGTACCAGCCTGCCTGAGCTGGCGGCAACCGTTGTAAGTGCCCTGAAAGGCGAACATGACCTCGCCATTGGCAATATTATCGGCTCAAATATCTTTAATTTACTCGCCGTTATCGGGATCCCTGCACTGATAGTCCCGATTCAACTCGAAGCGGCTGTACTACAGCGTGACTTCTTAACCATGCTTGGCCTCACTGTTGCGCTGTTTATCATGGCTTACGGGCTTAAAAATGCCGGGCGTGTTAATCGTTTTGAAGGTTTTTTACTCGTATCAGCCTATATTGGCTATTTAGGCTGGCTTTATATTAGCATTACCACTTAATCAGGATACAGGTTCATTTGAAGCAACGCATAAATAAACGTATTCTAGGTAAAACCATCAGAACTATTCATCAGACGTTGGAGTCAGACACACAATGAAAATCAATGAACTCAACGTCGGCAACCAGCAGCCATTTTTTGTTATCGCTGGCCCCTGCGTTATCGAAAATGAAAAACTCGTTATGCAAACCGCTCAAGCCCTGAAAGAAATAACTGAATCACTCGGCATTGGTCTAGTATTTAAGTCGTCTTTCGACAAGGCTAATCGTTCATCTCTGGACAGCTTTCGCGGCCCCGGCATAGAAGAAGGCTTACGTATTTTAGAAAAAGTGAAAACCGACATTGGCCTGCCGATATTAACCGATGTACATGAAGATACCCCCTTAGACGAAGTGGCCAGTGTGGTCGATGTGATGCAAACACCGGCTTTTTTAGCCCGCCAAACCAATTTTATTTTAAATGTTGCCCGGCAAGGTAAACCCGTCAACATTAAAAAAGGCCAGTTTATGGCACCCTGGGATATGCAAAACGTAGTCGACAAAGCCGAAAGTACCGGCAACAAGCAAATTATGGTCTGCGACCGTGGCACCAGCTTTGGCTACAACACGCTAATATCCGATATGCGCGGTTTAGCTGTAATGCGCCGAACGGGTTGCCCGGTTATTTTTGATGCCACCCATTCGGTACAACAACCCGGCGGACTGGGCAGTACCTCCGGTGGCGATCGCACCATGGTGCCTCTGCTCGCACGTTCTGCTATTGCCGCGGGTGTTGCCGGCGTGTTTATGGAAGTCCATCCCGACCCGGATAATGCCTTAAGCGATGGCCCCAATATGATGCCATTGAATAAAGTAAAACAGTTATTAAGCCAGCTTGCCGAGATTGATAAAATCATCAAAGCAACCAACCCGCTTTTAGAAGACGAGTTATAAAACATGCCGTTGTCTGATAAAGACATTATTGATTTTGCACAGCAAACGATTGAGATCGAATGCAACGAACTTGCACAGCTTAAAAGCAGAATTGATAACAGCTTTGTCAGTGCCGTTAAACTAATTTATGAAACCAAAGGCAAATGTATTTTAATTGGCATGGGCAAGTCCGGGATTATTGCGCAAAAAATTGCCGCATCACTGGCTAGCACCGGCACCCCGAGTTTTTTTATTCATCCAGGTGAAGCCTTCCATGGTGACCTGGGTATGATTGAAGCAGATGATGTTGTTATTCTACTGTCCAATTCCGGTGAAACAGACGAAATTCTGAAAATTATGCCATTCTTAATCAAGCACGGTAACAAAACCATTTCCATTACCGGCCGGTCTGACTCAACGTTGGCAAAAAATACCAGCGTACACATTGATGGTGCAGTCTCAAAAGAAGCCTGCCCTATCGGGTTGGCACCTACCTCATCGACAACGGTGGCACTGGTCATCGGCGATGCCTTTGTGACCACGCTAATTAAAATGCGAAACTTTCAGGCAGAGCATTTTGCGCTGTATCACCCTGGTGGTGCATTAGGTAAAAAATTGTTAACCCAGGTAAAAGATCTGATGCGTACAACCGAATTACCAACTTGTGTCACCGATACAAAAATCACCGACCTTATACATACTGTTTCACAATCACGCTTAGGTCTGGTGATTGTACAAACCACTGACAAGAAAATTAAAGGGGTGATTACCGATGGGGATATCCGCCGCGCAATGGTCGATTCAGAACAGACTTCAGAACAGGACAATTTTTTTCAACTTAAAGCCAGTGACCTGTTCACACCTAACCCCAAAGTTATTGAACCGACGATGATGGTGGCTGATGCGGAAAAAATTATGTTCGATAATAAAATTACCAGTGTCATCGTTGCCGAAAATAACGAGCTAAAAGGTATCTTGCAGCTTTATCAATTAAAAAATAATTAAAATTAACCACAACAGGCTCCCCAGGCTAATGCCTTTACCGTTCAAACAACCACCTGAAAGCATTTGTTTATTACGATTATCGGCCATTGGCGATATTTGTCATACCTTACCTATTGTTAGAACAATACAAAAACACTGGCCAGAAACAAAACTTACATGGATAATCGGCAAAACCGAATACCCACTCGTCAACGAAATTAAAGATATAAATTTTATAATTTTTGATAAATCAAACGGCCTTAAAGCTTATAAAGATATTCATCAGCAATTAAAAAACACCAAGTTCGATGCCTTGTTGCATATGCAAATGTCCATGCGCACTAGCCTGATTAGTTTGCTGGTAAAAAGTGAAATTAAACTGGGCTTTGATAAACAAAGAGCCAAAGATTTACAATGGTTATTCAGTAACACAACCATTGCGTATAAAGAAAAACAGCATGTGATTGACAGCTTTTTTGGCTTCACTGAAACACTGGGGATCCCGCAGCATGAATACCAGTGGGATATTCCTGTTAGCGGAAAAATAGATTTAACCCTGCCTGATAATAAAACACATTACGTCGTTATCAGCCCCTGCTCCAGTATGCCTTACCGTAACTGGAGCGCTGAAGGCTATGCTGCCATTACCGACTGGCTTTATGAACAACATGGCATGCAGGTTGTTTTGAGCGGTGGCCATTCCCATATTGAAAAAGAAATGGCCGACAAAATTACCGTTCTGGCAAAACACCCACCATTAAATTTAACCGCCCAAACAAACTTAAAACAATTACTCAGTCTGCTAAAAAATGCCTATTGTGTTATTAGCCCCGACTCCGGCCCAGCGCATATGGCAACGGCGGTTAACACACCGGTTATCGGGCTGTATGCCTGCACTAACCCCGATCGCGCCTGCCCCTATTTAAGCAAACAATGGACGGTAAACCGTTATCCTGAGGCGATACAAAAAAAATTCAACCACAGCGTGGAGCAAGTTAAATGGGGAATGCGGGTACGCGATGACTGGGCGATGAATTTGATCACGGTTGACGATGTCACTGCAAAGTTTAGCCAACTGACTCAGGCAAATCCTGTATAATCATTTCACTATGAATTACAAAGAAACCACGATGAAAGAAATTCTGCAACGTGCTAAAAAAATCAAACTGGTCGTTTTTGATGTCGACGGTGTTTTAACCGATGGCAGTTTATTTTATGGTGACAACGGCGAAGAATACAAAGCCTTTTATGCAAAAGATGGCCTGGGCATGAAACTACTTATGCGCACCGGTGTGCAAATCGGCATTATTACCGCACGTAACTCCAGTCTTGTTAAGCACCGCATGGACAGTTTAGGCATCGACCATCTTTATCAGGGGCGACTCGACAAACTCAATGCTTTCGATGACCTGATAAAAAAACTCAATTTGAATTATGAACAAACTGCCTTTGTTGGCGATGACGTGGTCGACCTGCCGGTGATGAACAAAGTGGGTTTATCCATTACTGTTAAAGATGCGCACCCTCTGGTCTTAACACAGGCTCACTGGCAAACCCCTTTAAACGGTGGCCGCGGTGCCGCTCGCAATGTTTGTGAACTGATTATGCAAGCACAAAATACATTGGATGAACAACTCCACTCATTCTCAAAATGAACCGTCCTAAATGAATCGATTAGGCTACATTCTGATTTTGGTTATTGTGGTTGCGGTTGCCGCAACCAGTAGCTGGTTATTACAAAAGGTAGAAGTAGAACCGTTTAGCCTGATAAAACCACCCCGCCATGATATGGATTATTTCCTGACCAACTTTAATGCCACCGTTATGGATAAAGAAGGCAAGCCACATTATATTTTAACCGGCACCCGACTCGAACACTTCCCTGACGATCGCAGCATTGATATTACACTGCCCAATATAGAATTATTTCGTGAAAAACTCAGCCCGTGGTATGTAAAAGCCAAACAGGCTCGGGTTTTAAATAAGGGCACTCTTATTTATCTTAATGGTAAAGTTTCGATGCATCGCCCACGCAGTAAAACCGAACCCGAAGTAAAACTGGATACCAGCAACTTAACCATAAAAACCGACCTTGATTATGCCGAAACACGCGAGGCAGTTTTTATTCAAACAGGAAAACATCGATTAAAAGCCATTGGGATGCGTGTATACTTAGCCGATGGTCGACTTGAATTATTGTCCAATGTTGAAGGGTTTTATAATGTTACTAATTAGAAAATCTATGGTTTTACTCATATCCGTACTGCTGTTACCGTCGCTCAGCTTTGCCTTATCGAGTGATCGCAACCAACCCATCAAAATTAAAGCCGACAATGTTACGATGAATGAAAAAGCCGGCGTCAGCGTTTATAACGGCAATGTTATTTTCACCCAGGGCAGCCTTATTTTAAAAGGCAGCAAAATCGTCATTCATCAACCTGATGGTAAAGTCAGTAAAATCATAGTGACAGGCAAACCGGCCAGTTTTCAGCAACAACAGGATAATGTAGAACAGCTTGTGCGGGCAAAAGCCGGTAAAATGGAATTCATTACTGCCGATGAGCGTGTCTATTTAAGCCAGAATGCCTCGGTTTCACAGGGTGAAAACCTGCTCAAAGGGGAGCAAATTGAATACAATACTCGCAACAGTACCATCACAGCACAAAAAGGTGCTGGAGATAAAAATCGAGTACACGCGGTTATCGAACCCGACAAAGAAGAATCAAAAAAATAAATGGCCTCTCTAAAAGCAATTAATCTGTGCAAAAGCTACAAAAAACGTGACACGGTAAAAAATGTCAGTCTCGAAATAAGCAGTGGCGAAGTGGTTGGCCTGCTGGGCCCCAATGGTGCGGGTAAAACAACGTCATTTTATATGGTTGTCGGCCTTATAAAATCCGACAGCGGCCGAGTTGAGCTCAATGATCAGGATATTACCCAACTCCCGATGCATTTACGGGCGCAGCGAGGCATCGGTTACCTCCCTCAGGAAGCGTCCATTTTCCGCAAACTCTCTGTCGCCGACAATATTTTAGCCATATTACAAACACGTAAAGAGTTGGCTCCCTTTCAACAGCAACAAAAACTGGAAGAGTTACTGGACGAGCTGCACATTGGCCATATTCGCTCCAATATGGGTATGAGCCTTTCCGGAGGCGAACGCCGCCGTGTTGAAATTGCCCGTGCTCTGGCTACCGAACCTCGCTTTATCCTTTTAGATGAGCCTTTCGCGGGCGTAGACCCCATTTCTATCCTTGATATCCAGAATATTATCTCACATTTAAAAGAGCGGGATATTGGCGTACTCATTACCGACCACAACGTACGGGAAACCCTCGGGATCTGTCAACGTGCCTATATTATGAATAATGGTGAAGTTATTGCTCAAGGTGATCCAGATCATTTACTTCAGGATAAGCAAGTGCGTAAAGTCTATTTAGGTGAAAATTTCAAGTTATAATCACTCTGCAATCTGTTGAAATATGCGCTAGACTTACACTTAAACAGTAATAAAAATGCCGGATCTAATGCACACAGCCTTACTCAAAAACACCTTTCTACACTCTCATCCTTTAAAAAAACTCGGGCTAAAATAAACGTTATATGAAACAAGGTTTACAACTGCGTATTGGTCAGTCGCTGACGATGACCCCCCAACTCCAACAGGCCATACGCCTGTTACAACTCTCAACCGTAGAGTTAAGTAATGAAATTCAGGAAGCACTGGACTCTAATATGATGCTGGAAGCTGCCGATGATACTGCGGCAACGTCAGAACAAAACCAGAATACAGAGAGTACCAATAAAAATGGCGATGACCGAAGCACTGAATCAACAAGCCTTGAAAGCAAGTTAAACGAAGAAAATACCATTCCAGATGAGCTCCCCGTCGATACGGTATGGGAAGATATTTATGACTCAATGGCTCACCTGCCAACCACCAGCAATGTCCCCGCTGATACAGGCGATTTTGAACCAGTTTCCATTACCGGTGAAAGCCTGCAACAGCACTTAAACTGGCAGCGAGAACTCACCCCCTTTAGTGATACCGACTCGATGATTGCAGAAGCCATTATCGACTCAATCAATGATGACGGTTTTTTAAAAAGTACCATTGAAGATATTCATCAGGGACTGGAGGATGAATATGAAATTGAACTCGATGAAGTCGCTGCGGTTTTACACCAGATACAAAATTTTGACCCACCCGGCATTGCCGCACGAGATCTTAAAGAAAGTTTAATACTCCAGTTAGCCCAACTGGACAATACCGCCGATTATCTGGAAATGACCAAACAGCTGGTACAGCAGCACTTTGAGCAACTGGCGAATCGTGACTACACCCAAATTATGCGGCAGATGAAAATCTCTGAACCTGAATTCCGTGAGATGATTACACTGGTTCAGTCACTGAACCCACGCCCCGGCAGCCATATTACCGACAGTAACCCGGAATATATTGTGCCTGATGTTTTTGTGAGCAAGAAAAAAAATAAGTGGGTCGTGGAACTTAATGCTGATTCCGCCCCCAAAATACGTATAAACAACCATTATGCGAGCATGATCAAGAAGGTGAATAACAGCAGTGACAACACCGATATGAAGAACCACCTGCAAGAAGCACGTTGGTTTATTAAAAGCTTGCAAAGCCGCAATGAAACCCTGCTAAAAGTGTCTACCAGCATTGTTAATCGCCAGTTGGGGTTTCTGGAACATGGCGAAGAAGCGATGAAAGCACTGGTTTTACATGACATTGCCGAAGAAGTGAGCATGCATGAATCCACCATTTCACGTGTCACCACCAAAAAATACATGCATACCCCACGAGGCATATTTGAACTTAAATACTTTTTTTCCAGCCATGTGAGTACCGTTAGTGGTGGTGAATGTTCCGCCACCGCTATCCGCGCCTTGCTGAAAAAACTCATTGCAGCCGAAAACCACAGTAAACCCTTAAGCGACAGTAAGTTAGCCGATATTCTGGCTGATCAGGGTATCAAGGTTGCAAGACGTACCGTCGCAAAATATCGTGAATCGTTATCCATCCCTTCATCTAACGAAAGGAAACAATTCACTTAACAACCCCGGTTAAAAAACAACCGGCAAAGTAAACAACAGTAGTCTAAAAAGGAGAAAACATATGCAATTAAATGTAAGCGGTCATCACGTTGATGTTACAGATTCTCTACACCAGTATGTGTCATCAAAATTTGGCAGGCTAGAACGCCACTTTGACCATATGTCTAAGGTAAACGTCATTCTCAGCATTGAGAAATTACGCCAAAAAGCAGAAGCAACACTCCATTTAAGCGGCACCAGCGTGCATGCCGAGTCCGAAAATACCGATATGTATGCCGCCATTGATTCATTAACCGACAAACTGGATCGCCAAATTAAAAAGTACAAAGAAAAAATCACCAACCACCACAAACAATCTGGGCGACAACAAAAACAGGTAGACGGTGCGACAGAAGAGGAATAAAATCCGTCTCGCTTTATTATCAAAAGCCGGTAATTCGAACACTCGAATACCGGCCAAAATAATACCAACAGATAATAAAAACAGAAGGGTTAAGATTTAAATGCAAGTGAGTGAATTTATTCAAACTGATCGCGTTCTTTGCAACGTTGAAGCCAATAGCAAAAAACGCGCATTTGAAGCACTGAGTCAGCTAATATCAAAGAACTGCGAAGGTATTACGGCTAATGATGTGTTTGACAGCCTTATCGCCAGAGAGCGACTTGGCGGAACAGGCCTGGGCTACGGCGTTGCCATACCTCATGGCCGACTAAAGAACATTAATACCACGCGCGGTGCCTTTATAAAGCTAAAATCAGGAATTGACTTTGATTCCCTCGACAAAAAACCGGTTGACCTGATGTTTGCGCTGCTGGTGCCTGAAAACGCAGAAGAAGAGCATTTACAAACACTTGCTCTGCTTGCCAATATGCTTAATGATGAGGAAATACGGGAAAATCTGCGCCATGCCAATACCGCAGATGAGGTGCAAACAGCCTTTGATGACTGGCAGAAATCACACTAACCCACAATGTCATGCCTGCTATCACAGTAAACGACATATTTAGCGCACACTGTGACAAACTAAACTTCAAATGGGTTTGTGGCAAAAAAAATCAGCAACAAACACTTTGCCAGTCAGAACAACATCCCACCCTTTTTATCGGTTTTCTTAATTTAGTTCGACCAAACCAGATACAGGTAATAGGCGAAACCGAGCTGCAATACCTTAAAAGTCTGGGAAAAAACTCTTTCAACGATGCCATCGAACATCTGTTCTCGTCCAGACCTGCGCTGGTAATTATAGGTAATGATCTTGAAACACCCGCAGAAATCATTAAACTTGCAAACAAAACACAAACAGCGTTAGTTCAATCGAGCAAAAACAGCAACCAGATTATTGAAGTTATTCAATATTACCTCGCCGACCATCTAAGTGAATATATCACCTTACACGGCGTTTATCTCGAAGTACTGGGTGTCGGCGTCCTGCTTGGCGGGCTCAGTGGCATTGGTAAAAGCGAATTAGCCCTTGAGCTGGTCACGCGCGGTAGTCGTCTTATTGCGGATGATATTATTGAATTCAGAAAGGTTGCACCTGATACCATTTCCGGCAAGTGTCCGGAAATATTAAAAGACTTTATTGAGGTTCGCGGGCTGGGTATATT